>JBFRWJ010000281.1:0-6034 GCA_051439525.1 Spirulina sp.
GCTTTTCAAAAGCTATCGGGGAAGATCCCTAAAATGTTTTCTCCCTGACCTTTAAAATTAATATGGTTGCGTTTGTTTCCGTTGGCTGTGCTGTGTTGGGGTTGGTAATTTTGGGGCCGTAAGCGGCTCTACCGGTGATGGAAGGCAAGGCCATGCTGTTTAAAGAATTTGCCCATCTCGATGCTTTCCCCATCTGTTTGGCGACCCAAGATGTGGAGAAAATTATCGAGACGGTGAAGAATATTTCTCCGGTTTTTGGTGGCGTGAATTTAGAAGATATTAGCGCTCCCCGTTGTTTTGAAGTCGAGAAGCGGTTGCGGGCAGAATTGGACATTCCCGTTTTTCACGACGACCAACACGGTACGGCGATCGTGACCCTAGCAGCGCTGTACAATGCCCTGAAGTTGGTGCAAAAGCCCATAGACGGCGTAAAAATTGCCTTTAATGGGGCCGGGGCGGCGGGGGTGGCGGTCGCCCGTCTCTTGCGCCAAGCAGGGGCGCAGAATTTTGTCATGTGCGACTCGAAAGGGATTCTTTCTACCCAACGGGAGGATCTCACCCCACAAAAACAAGAGTTTGCCGTGGATACTTCGGGAACGCTCGCCGATGCGGTCAAGGATGCCGATGTCTTTGTGGGGGTGAGCGTGCCGGGGGTTCTCACGCCGGAGATGGTGAGGACAATGGCAAAAGATGCGATCGTTTTTGCCATGGCCAATCCGATCCCGGAAATTCAACCGGAGTTGATTCAAAACGATGCGGCGGTGATTGCCACCGGACGCAGCGATTATCCCAACCAAATTAACAATGTTTTGGCCTTTCCGGGGGTCTTTCGCGGGGCGTTAGATTGTCGTGCCAAGGCATTGACCTCAAAAATGTATTTGGAAGCGGCCAGCGCGATCGCGTCTCTGGTCTCTTTTGAAGAGTTAAACCGGGAACATATCATTCCTTCTGTCTTTGACGAGCGAGTGGCACCGGCAGTTTCGGCAGCCGTGCAAAAAGCTGCGCGAGAGGATGGGGTGGCGCGACATTAATGTAGATTGATTTTTCCTTCCCCTCGCCCCTCCCTTTTGGGAGGGGGATCGGAGCGATCGCGAAGCCTCTTGTGATTGCTGGCTGCTACAGCTCTTCGCTGAAATGACAACGGCGATCGCACCAATGTTTCGCTTGACGAATGGCACTTTGTACGCTGGGTGCATAGGGAACTGCCATCGCTGAGCCGAGATCGTGATTCACCCAAGCGGCATAAATTTCTCGTCCTTCCCATTCATCGCGATCGATTTCCACCCGAAAGTGGCGATAGGTAAAAGCCAAAATAATCTTGGGATAGTGGGGGTGTAGCATGCGATCGCCCAAACTCGAAATTGAAAATTGTCCGAAAATTGTAAAAAAATGTAAGATGCTATATTATACCGCTCCCACCGAATGTTGAGAGGTCGTCGTGCCGCTGCAATCCCCATCCCCCAAACCCCGAAAACCGAAAAAAGGAGGACTGTTAACCGATCGCGGCATGGGCAAAATTGAACCCGCGATCGTCCAAAGTTATGCCGCGCAAAATCGTCGGGTCAGTTATGGGAAAATCGCCGATCGCGCCAACATCCCCATCGATCGCGTTATCTCCATTCTCTATCGTCGCCAACCCGAAGAACTCGGGACGATTAAAGCCTTATTTAAAGCCTTTGACATTCGATTGCGCCGCAGCGATTATCAAATCCAACCCATGCAAGCAGATGAGGAAACCTCGCAAAAGTCACATCCTCGTCCTGCCTCTCTCTGGGTAGGACGAGAATTTCTCGTTACCGAACTGGTGGAACAATTACAGGGACACTGCTGGTTGCTCTCCCTAGAAGGAATTGGCGGCATTGGCAAAACTGCCCTAGCAGAACATTTGCGTCAAAATCCCCAGTTAAAACAAGATTTTTCCTTGGGTTTAAGCCTCGATTTCCAGCGACAACGGGGGGGATTTGAATCGATCGCGCGTTTGGTTTTAGGGGAAGAAATTGCCAAACAAGAACTCTTACAAGGAGGGGAAACCCATCTCGTCGCTGCGGTTTTAGCGAAATTACAATTCCAACCCTGCTTGCTTCTCCTCGATGGCATGGAATCCTTACTCGACGAGGAGAGAAATTTTAACAGTTCCATCCTCGAACAATTTTTTCGCGGCATCTTGGAACTTCCGGAACTGCGATCGCGTCTCATCCTGACAACGCGCATTCAACCCCAATTATTGGCGGCTTTTTCTCGGGAAAAAATGACCTCGATCGCCCTGAAAGGACTACAACGCTCTACCATTCAAAAACTTTTTACTGCTTGGGGCGTACAATTGAAAACCCCTGCCGACGAACAATGCCTGAAAGAGATTGCAGAAGTCTATGAGGGACATCCCTTGACCCTAAAAATGATTGCTGGAGAGATCCGAGAATACCCTTATTATGGCAATATTCGCGCTTACTGGCGGGATTACGGTTACGAATACGAAATCGATGCGATCGACAGGGAAATACAGCCAAATGGTTCTGCCCTCTCTTCGCGAAGTTTATCGGATTGGGTGAAAATATCTCTCGGACGAACCTGTCAGCGCTTAAATGAAATTTATCCCTTAGCTTACGAATTGCTGTGTTTGGGAGCTACCAATCAACAGGCAGTCGCGCCCCAAGGTTGGGGATTTTTAATTGGTAATTTTTCGCCGCAGGAGCAACAATCGGCTTTAGAGATCCTCAAACGTCGTTTTTTCTTGGAAGAAGAAAAAAATCATCGTATGGTTCGATATTATTTACACGATTTTTTGCGTCAAATTGTGTTAAATCATTTACAGGGATCTGAATCAGAAGGGGAAAGAGTATGACTGAATTAGAAAAAAAAGTCAATTTTAAGATTTTATCGGAACAAGAAGCCTTAAAAGTCCGTTACCGCAAGGCAGAAAAACAATTTGTGCTGCCCTATCCAATGGAGGAAGAAAACGGACGCGAGACCCAAAATAACGAAATCCCCGAAAGTGAAATTCCCCGAGATAGTCAACTTTCAGCCCTCGCACGCTTTCTTGAATGCGTTAAATATTGGATGGGCTTAAAGCAGAGCATTAGCGATTTAGGCGATGAATCTCCTCTCCCTAGCTTACACGAGGTTTTAGAGGATTTAAACTTTACGGAAATCGCACATATTCGCTGGGCATTTTACTATTTACAAATGTATCAGCCCGATCCGAGCGATTCTCAATTGGAACAAGTGCGAGGATATTTAGAAGCCTTTTATCACCTTTGCGCACTCGGAGCATGGGAAGAAGCGAGCGAAATTTTGTTCCTCCGTCTGGAAACCGGAGAAACTGTATGCAATCTCTTAGAAAACGGCGGTTATTTTCAAGAAGCACTTGCACTTTATCAACCTCTCCTCGGGCGAGTGAATGCCAACGTAGACTCGGTTTGTTGCCAAGGATTGGGAAACACCTATTATCTGCGCCAAGATTATCAGCAGGCGATCGAATACTTACAAAAATATATCGAAGGTCTGCAAGACAAAGCAGAAACCCCGAATCTCGATCGCACTTTTCTATATTTAGGAAATGCTTATTATACATTAGGGCATTATGCCAAAACGATTGAATATTTAGAGCAGTGTTTGGAATTAACGGTCAACTTTGACGAATTTTTCGGTTCGGGAGATACCCTATTTTATCTTGGAAATTCTTATTATTCTCTGCAACAATACAAAGAAGCCATTGAATACTTAAAGCAATATTTGCCCATTGCCCGCAAGAACAAGCAAGAACGCATTTTAGCCACGACCTTATTGTATTTAGGTAATGCTTATTATGCGTTCCAAAATTATCGGAAAACCGCAGAATATTTACAGGAATATTTAGATATTGTTCCCGAAGTTGAGGAAGAGCCAGACATGGAAAAAACCGTCCTCGCCATGGGAAATGCGTATTATTATTTACAAGAATACGAACGCGCGATTAAATACTTGCAAAAGCATTGTCAGCTTCTCCAAGAACAGGATCGACAAGTCGAGTCAGGGAAAATTTTTCTCTATTTGGGGAATGCGCACTATTTTCTGCAAGATTGGGAGCAGACAATTCAATATTTACAGCAATACCTGAGTAAAGTGAAGAAAACTCGCGAAACTCCCGCGATCGAAACAACATTGTTGTATTTAGGCAATGCTTATTATTATCGACAAGAGTACGAAAATGCCGCCAACTATTTGCAACAATATCTCAATCTGTCAGAGGAGAAAAAACAGGAGAAAAAACAGGAGAAAAAACAAGTTCGCGATCTAGAAACCACTTGGTTGTATTTAGGGAATTCCTATTCAGTTTTAAAGAATTACGACAAAACCATAGAATATTTACAACTGTATCTCGATCGCGTGGAAAGTCAAAAACAACGCCCCAATCTCACCAAAATATTCTTAAAACTCGGTCGCGCCTATTATATCCAAGAAAAATTTTCCCCTGCCTTGGAATATTTAAGTCAATATTTGCGTTTAACCGAAAGCGATGGAGACCAGCGAGAAGCCTTTGAAGAAACATTGTTTGCCTTGGGACGAGGATACTACCTTCTCAACGAATACGAAGGGGCGATCGAATATCTCCAACAATATTTAAACCGCAGGTCAGTTCGAGAGAATTCGGAAGAACTAGCAACAACATTATTGTATTTAGGAAATGGTTGTTATTTCCTCGATCGCTATCGTTTGACCATTGAATATCTCCAACAATATCTTACCTTAAAAGGGAAGGAAGAAGGCAAAGAAAATTTAGAAATGATTCTCTATAATTTAGGGAACTCCTATTATGCCCTTAAAGATTATACGCAAACCGTAGAATATTTACAGCATTACCTCGATTTAGTCCGAAAAACCTTGGAAAAAGAGACGATCGCATCAGAAGAGCGCTCTCGCTCCATTGCCAAACTTGAAGAAGCTCTCCTCAATATTGGTAATGCTTATGGGAGTATGGGAGAGTATAATCCTGCAATTTCCCATTATGAAGATTTGTTGAAGATTACCCGCAATGTCGGCGATCGCGCTGGGGAAGGAAAAGCCGTCATGCAATTGGGAAATGCTTATTGTGCTTTGGGACGCTATCGTCAAGCTTTAGAGCGATTTGAGGAATATTTAATTGTTTCCGAAGCCCTCAACGATTTGCCAGCTAAGGGAAAAGCCTTGAGTAGTTTGGGAATGGCATATTTTTATTTGGGTAACTATCATAAATCAATTCGCGTCTCTCACAAAGCGCTAAAAATCGCCCGCGCGACGGGAGATAAAGTAGAAGAAGGGGAGATCTTGGGGAACTTAGGCAATGCTTATCACGCCCTCGGGGATAGCGATCGCGCCATGTCTCTCTATCAGCAACACTGGAACATTGCCCGCATTTCGGGCGATCGTGCCGGGCTCGGGACGGCTTTGGGAAATTTAGGAATCATTTACGGTTTTTTAGGCAATCATACCCAAGCAATCAAGCACTTACAGCAAAGTTTGCCCATCGCCCGGGAGTTAGGCGATCGCTATGAGGAAGGGCGCTTAATCGGTCATATTGGGGAAAGTCACCTGCACCTCGAAGAGTATGCCGAAACCCGAGAGCATTTGCAAGAAGCCTTAAAAATTGCTCGCAGCATTCATGCCAAGCATTTAGAAGCAGACGTTTTGAAGAATTTAGCTCGCCTCAATCAGAAGTCGGGGAACTTAGAAACAGCACGAGAATATTGCCATTTGGCTTTAGCGATCGCGACAGAATTAGACCTTTCCGAATTGTCACTCTATCAAGATTTACAAAAG
Organism: Spirulina sp.; assembly: GCA_051439525.1. Lineage (GTDB taxonomy): Bacteria > Cyanobacteriota > Cyanobacteriia > Cyanobacteriales > Spirulinaceae > CCY15215. The sequence goes on from JBFRWJ010000281.1 coordinate 5,776, forward strand.
CAACTCAAGCCCTCAATTTTAACGACGTTATGGGAAACCGTTTTGGGACTTATTCAAAAGCGCATTCCCCATTCTCTAACGGGTAACTCATAAGTAGTTGGATAATACTAAGGTTAAGGGTCGAACAAAACAACCAATAACCAATAACCAATAACCAATAACCAATAACCAATAACCAATAACCAATAACCAATAACCAATAACCAATAACCAATACCCAATAACCACTAATATGAGTAGAGAAATCGCCATTGCCACT
>JBFRWJ010000282.1:0-8237 GCA_051439525.1 Spirulina sp.
GCGAGGGATGCTGAATCGCATTCAGCATATCCAATCGCGCTGTTGGCGAGGAGACAAGGGGCTGTGGGGCGAATTTAGTTCGCCCCCTTGTAAGCCCCGTCTCGCCATCCCCCAAGCGCTCTTACAGCCGGACGCAGGTTCCGGCTTAAGCACTGCCGGGTGACGGGTGACGGGTGACGGGTGACGGGTGAGGTGGTAACTACCATTCGTCATTGCTGGGTCTCCAGTTCGTCCGACTCTCGCTCGAGCGCCTGCGTCGCAACGAATGTCGGCGGGAGGGGGCAGGAGGGCGAACGGTATAGGGTTTTTTAAATCGACGCCGATCTCCGTCTTCGTAGTTATTGTTATATCGCGAACCGTTATTGCGATCGTAGGAGTTGTATTCGCGGTTATTCTCGCCGTAAATTTCTAAGCGAGCGGACTGACCCGAGGCCAGTGCTGCCGCTTCGAGGGCTGTTCTAATCGCGTCAATATTACGACCGCCGCGACCGAATACTCGGCCTTGCTCGTCCCCATCAAAGGCTACGCGAACTAATACTCGTTGATTGCTCCGAGCAATTTCGCAATGAACGCTAAGAGAGTCTGGCGAATCTAATAGGGGTTCAATTAAAAACCGAACTAACTCTTCATAATTGGGACGATCGGATTGAGATAATTTACTTGATTCTGGCATCCTTAATTCAGGCATCAATTCAGGCATCCTTTAATTGCTCGAAAACTTGGGCTTTAGTGAGAATGTCACGAACTGTATCGGTGGGCTGAGCGCCTTGTTTGAGTCGTCGCACGATCGCCGGAACGTTCAGGCGGGTTTCATCCGTGCGAGGGTTATAAAATCCCAGTTCTTCAATGGGGCGACCGTCACGGCGGTCGCGGCTGTTCATGGCTACAATGCGGTAGCTAACTTCTCTCTTCTTGCCGTATCGCTTTAATCGCAGCTTGATCATCTTAATTTAACACTACCTGTCTGAGTAATCTCCTTTCCGATTTTGACACACTCCCGCAACGAAGTGCAACCAAGTTATCAGGGAGCAGTCACCCGTCACCCGTCACCAGTTGGGGAACCGGGAATGGGGTATTGAGATTTTCTCGTTCTACTGAAAAAGCGATCGCGCTCTTGGAGCGATCGCTTTTCTCGTTGGCGTAATATTACTTGACACAAGAAGTAGAAAGCGGCAGAAGAGAAGAAAATTCCCTCCTTTCGGGTTTCCCACTTCCCACTACCGATTACCAATTACCTTTTCTCTGTCTTCTACTAAAGAAGGGTTGAGGAACAGATGTGCCTGGCGCAAAGCATCACTACGATCGTCCAATTGATTATTTAAAGGAAGCAGATCCAAAACTTTCAACTTTTGCAAGCGCTCCTTGGCTTGACCCTTCGCCCCGACAATATAGATCTCTCGCCGTTTTGAGATCGCATCTTTAACCATCGTTTCTACAGCTAAAGAAGCCGTGACACCGAGCAAGGTCACATCGGTAATATCCAAAATTAAAACATCATAATGCTTGACAATCGACATGCGTCGAGCAATGGATTTCGCGGCCCCAAAACTCATCGGACCGCCGAGGTGAAATAATAAAATCGCACCGTTTGCTGCTTTGAGAATGTCTTTTTCTTCGGGTTCTAAGGGAATTTCTCCTTGGGGATCCGTGACAATTTGTACCTTCTCACTTTGCAGTTTGCTCAAGCGTTCGATGGTTAAAATATTGGACACAAAAACCCCGACTGCTACGGCAACAATCAAATCGACAAATACCGTTAATAACATGACGCCATACATGATGGCTGTTGCTTTCTTGGAAACGAGATGAGCGCGTTTGAGAAAGCCCCAATCGATGATATCAATGCCGACTTTGATTAAAATCCCCGCTAAGACGGTATGAGGAATGCTTTCCGTTAAACTTCCAGCACCCAAGACGATTGCCAGCAAAATTAAAGCGTGTACGATCCCGGAAAGGGGAGTTTTTCCGCCTGCCTGTACGTTAATGACCGTCCGCATGGTGGCCCCAGCCCCCGGTAGTCCTCCCAATAGTCCCGAAATTGTATTGCCAATTCCCTGACCGATTAACTCGCGATCGGAATGATGTTGAGTGCGGGTGATATTGTCGGCGACGAGGGAGGTTAAAAGAGAGTCGATCGCGCCCAAAACCGCGAGCATCAAACCATAACCGACAACAAAATTGAGTTGTTCCCACTCGATAACCGGGAAATGCAGCTCGGGCAACCCGGAAGGAATATCGCCGATGCGGGGAATATTACTCTCGGGAAAGGCAAAAACGGAAATGAGGGTGCCGACAATTAATGCCAACAAAGGGGAGGGAATGATGCGATTGAGTTTGGCAGGAGACAAAAAGACGATCGCGAGGGTTAACAGTCCCAACCCCGTCGCAACGGGCTCGGGATTGGCAATTTCTTGAGGAATGGCGCGGAAAGAAGCCACTACCCCCGCGACATTGGGATAACCTAAAAAGGGGGCTATCTCAATAATGATAATAATCGCGCCGATTCCGGACATAAATCCAGAAATCACGGTATAGGGCATGAGGGTAATGTATTTGCCCAATCGCAGGATTCCAAAAAGAATTTGAAAGATTCCGCCCAGTATCACAATCGTAAAGGCCATTGCCAAGCCCGTTTCTGAATTTTGCGCGGCAACTGCCGTGAAAATCGTTGCCATCACGACGGTCATCGGTCCGGTGGGGCCGGTAATTTGCGAAGGAGTCCCCCCGCAAAGCGCGGCAAAAAAGCCCGTGGCGATCGCGCCGTAGAGTCCCGCGATCGCCCCCGCACCGGAAGATACGCCAAATGCCAACGCTAAGGGCAGGGCAACAATGGCAGCTGTTACGCCCCCAAAAACGTCACCGCGCAGATTTTTAAAGTGTATGGAATTCACAAGTTGCATTGCGCTAATGAGGAAAAGGAAAAGTGGTCATTACTCAATTCTTGAATTTGCGCGAGCTTAAGACTCTAAAGGTGCGGAGATCGCGCCCCGCACTGCCTCTCATCAATTAGGATCGAGGTAATTGATAATAATATAAACTGAGCTTGCTCTCTATTCAAAATAAGAATTGCCTATCAATATCGATCGCTTTAATGTAAAGTTTTATTAATGAAAAGAAATAAAAATTAATAAATTAAAGTTAAGGCGATTGCGCTGCCTTCAATCGAGATTGGGTTCGGTGCTCTAGCGAGTCACTCCCACCACCGCGAACCAATCCGGACGCTTGTACCATCGGGGGGGGTTGAGGTCGTAATACCAGGGAGTTCGCTTTTGGGAATTTTGAGGGGAAATGTATCTTTCTCTAAAAAAACATTAAAGACTTATCAACAGAACAAAGAATAATTTGCATCTCCAAATCACCAAATTTTCCTTAAATCCAAAACAAATCCCGGCAGTACATTCTCCCCCGATAAACGAGAAGGATTATCTAATCTTTCTACCTCCCGTTGAGAACGATAAATTTCCACTCGACGAGACTTGGGATCGATAAGCCAACCCAAACTCATCCCATTGTCTAAATACTCTTGCATTTTACCTTGTAGAGAAACCAGAGTATCGGATTTAGAGCGCAATTCGATCGCAAAATCGGGACAAATTGGCAGAAAACTCTCACGTTGTTTTACAGTTAAAGCCTCCCATTTTTCTCGACTCACCCAAGAGGCATCGGGAGAGCGATCTGCACCATTAGGAAGGGTAAAACCCGTGGAAGAATCAAACCCTTCTCCCAGTTGGGAATTTGCCTCGCACCAACTTGCTAATTGCCCGCTAAGTTTGAAATTTTTGCGACCTGTTTCGCCACCCGTTGGAGGATTCACGATTAATTCTCCTGCTGCTGTTCTTTCTAATCTCAATTCTCGGTTATTTAACGCCAATTTGACAAAATCTTCATGGCTAATTTTCAATGAGATCGCGGGCGGCACGATCAATTGAGGATACTTTTGAGATACAATAGACATAACTAATTATCCCTCTTTCATTTCGCGATCGTAACGAGGACGACAGGGATTGCCAAAAGCCACTTGCGCTGGGGGGATATCGCGATAAACGCTACTTCTCGCCCCAATGACAGCATTTGCCCCAATTTTAACCCCCGGTGCGATAAAACAATCCGTCGCCACCCATGCCCCATTTCCGATTAAAATAGGTTCGGTTTGTAACGCAAAAGCGCGATCGCTAAAATCGTGACTTCCAGTACACAAATAACATTTTTGAGAGATCGTGCAATGGGATCCAATACAAATCTTATCCAAACTGTATAAAACGACATCATCCCCGATCCAACTGTAATCCCCAACTTCAATTTTCCAAGGATAAGTAAAGCGAGCCGTGGGACGAATAACAACCCCCTTGCCAACTTTTGCGCCAAACCAACGCAAGATCGCAGCACGAATTGCACTCAAATTGTGTAGGGTTAAAGGAAACGCGATCGCTTGGACGAACCACCACAGTAAAATATACCATCCGGGTTTGCCGCGATCGTACCCCGATTGGTCGTAATGTCGCAAATCCGCAAAGGGTTCGGCATCGAAAAAAGGAGAAGATGGGTCGGTTTGCTTCATTCGTTTGCTAATTGTGTGGTCGTTGTCGTTTCATCTGATTTCTTGGCTTGTTGTTGCTGATTAGCTTTCGTATCTAATTGTGCAATCTTTTTTATTCCATCAGATGTATTGATTCTCTGTTTTTTATTGTTGGGATTACAGTGATTTATCTCATACCATTTAATCCCAATTTGAGCTTCATATTGACTGATTAAGCGTGCATAGAAATAACCGGCTCTCCCATCTAAAAATCCCGATTTTAAAAGGTAGACGATAATAAAACGCAAAAAGGGTCTAAAAGGCAGCCAAACCCAAACTTTTCGGAGAAAACGCTTGCGCTCTAAAGGAGTTCCTCCCAACCATTTTGGTTGAATAATCTTACCTTGATATTGTTCAAAGGATTTCTCATACTCTCCTCGGCGCAGATTGTCATAAAATCTTGCTTCCCAGTTCGAGTAGCGATTGTGACGTGCCAGCCATTCAGAGATATTTTTGAAATCCTTATGGGTCATTGGTGCATCTTCAATGAAACCTTCCGTACATTCTTTATCTAGGATGACATGTTCGTGAATTTCATTATCTCCGGTATCGGAACCATCTTCTGTTAATAAATTTTCATAGCGACCTTTTCTATGTTTGAATAAGCGAAGATTCCAATCGGGATATTTACCACCATGTTTGATCCAGCGATCGAAAAAATAAACTTTGCGATTGAGATAATAACCATCATGTTGGGGATTTTCGAGAATTTTTTCAATTTCTCCCCAAAGTTTGTCAGTAATTTGTTCGTCACAATCAACAATTAAGACCCATTCATGATGAAAGTTTAAATTTTCCAATGCCCAGTTTTTCTTTTTCGGCCAGCTTCCTCGTTCGTATTCAAATTGAACGACCTTTACACCATATTCTTGACAAATGTCCACTGTGCGATCGCGACTCTGGGAATCTACGACAAAAATTTCATCTGCTCTGGAAACGCTCTGCAAACATTTAGGAAGATTTAATTCCTCGTTTTTCGCCGGAATAAGAACCGAAACAGGAAGTTTCTTTTCGGGTTGGGAATTCATAGTCATTTCAGTGAACAGTGAACGGGTAAATAACGAATGATACGAACGATCGCTGATAAGAGCTGAGTGGACTTTAAACTTCTTCTTTGAGTTTGCCGTGAACCATGACTAACGTTTCGGCAAGATTGCTCAGGCGATTTTCGAGACTTTGTTTGGTCTTGAGCAATTGGCGCAATTTTTGGTAGCGCGCGATCGCGACACTAACACCGGCGACTTGCTCGGGGGGACAGGTTCTCGACCAGAGACGGCCATTTTCATCCAAACCGCAGAGACGATAACCGGGGCGATCGGGTGAGTTGAATTGCTCTAAATCTAAGGAATGGGAAGCCGATTTGGGGCGATCGGGAAGAGGAGATTGAGATTCGAGCCAACCATCAACAATCGGACCTTCCAGATAAAGATCTTGAATGGCAATCAAGACTCGCTTGAGTTCGCGCTGCCAACTCATGGTGATTTCCTCAATTTCTTTGAGTAAATTGGTAGCAAGGGCAGGATTGACACCATGACGGTGAGTGCTGATTTGAGCGGATTGCAGCCGGGGGAGTGTTGTGAGTTGACTTTGATAGGGTTGGGGAAAAGAAACTCCACGCCCTTGAGATGGGGATAATTGAGACGCAGGTGATTGAGACGCGGGTAATTGAGACGCGGGTAATTGAGATGCGGGTAATTGAGATGCGGGTAATTGAGTGGGTTTGGCGAGAGAAAAAGAAGGATTGCGGGTTTTTTGCGGTCGTGGGAGTTGCGTCCCGCGATGGGTGTTGCGCCACTCTCGAGGATTTCTATCGAGTTGAGCTAGAGCGGTTTCGATGCGTTGTAGTTCTGGTCTCATGTTGGATCTCTCGCCACGATTTAACTTTGGCCTGACTCGGAATGGCAATTAGACGGGCTGCTGTCCGCGATCGCCAAGGGAAATTTATCAGGTTTTAGGAATTATTCCCTTTCCCCATCGTAAATTTCTCTGCTCCTATTGTATTGTTTCTTCTTGGCATTCTTCATGTTTATTTCGGGAAATGTCTGTCAAAAAATCATCTCAATCTTTAATTTTAGCGATCGGGCCCGCCAGTTCGGGCAAGAGCGAATGGGCGGAACGATTGGCGAAAGAGTCACGGAAAAGTGTTAGTTATGTCGCAACGGCACGAGAAAATCCCGAGGATCCCGAGTGGCAGGCCAAGATTGCCCAACACGCTTTGCGCCGTCCTCGAGAATGGGAAACTTTGTTCGTTCCGGTGGAGTTAGCCGCAACTGTTCGCACCATGAAGGAGGAAGATTGTTTGTTGGTGGATTCTTTGGGGACGTGGTTGGCAAATGTTCTCGATCGCGAGGATAAAGAATGGGAAGGGATGGTCGTCGAACTGTTAGAAAGTTTGCAACAGGCGAGGGGTACCGTCATTTTGGTCGGGGAAGAGACGGGATGGGGTCTCGTTCCCACCTATCCCCTCGGACGCAAATTTCGCGATCGCCTTGGCAATTTAACCCGACGCATTGGCGCGATCGCCTCTAATGTTTATCTGATAACCGGAGGATACGCGATCGACCTAACCCAAATGGGAACAAAACTCTAGAAAGAATGAAGGAATTTCGGAAGGATGAAGGATGAAGGATGAAGGATGAGAGATGAGGGATGAGGGATGAAGGATGAAATATGAAATGGGGAATCTGAAAGTCCTACTACCGTCGCAAAAGCAAATTCCCTCCATGGGTATCGGTGCCGCAGGTGTTGAATAAACCGTAGCGATCGCTTAATACTTTGACTTGTTCGGTTTGTTGGGGGGAAGCTTGCCAAGGATCGACGTGACGATAGGCGTAGTAGGTTTCAACGCCGTCGATGCCGAGTTCCGCTACTGCGGGGATTAATTTGGCGGCGGGGTAGCGGTATCGTTCTGGGTGTGCTAAAACTGCCAGTCCTCCTGCTTCGTGAATGGCAGCAACGACGCGATCGGCTTGCGCGTCTTGGCCTTGGGGATCGAATCCCTTTAAATAGGGCGTTAAAGCCGGACAATCGGGATCGAAGGCATAGCCGAGAATATGAATGTCGGTGTTAAATAATAATGCGGTGATCTCCACTCCACTCCACAGTTGGGGGATTTTCTCCGATTGTGCCATTTCTGCCAAACACCAGCGAGCGACCTGATAGCCATTCGCGGTATGGTGATCGGTGATTGCCAATCCTTTTAAACCAATGGTAACCGCTTGTTCGATGACTTCTTTCGGGTGCAATTGTCCGTCAGAACAAAAGGTGTGTATGTGAAAGTTGTAGTCACGGGGACAGCTATCTGGCTGAATATTTCCCCATACTTCTTTGAGCGATCGCTCGTCTTGGGGGGTTTGCTCGATTAATGCCGAAGCTATTTGGGTTGCCATCATGGATTTTAGAGAATTTGATTGACGATGCAGAAAAAATCGCGTTTGTCAAAAAATCTACATATTTCTTAACCTTTCTCTACTTTAGCAAAATTACCAAATTGAGGGGGTATTGTGACACACCTCTCTCATTTTAAGATTCCGGAATTGTTAAATCAAAGCGAACTAGGGTGGGCGATCGCTGGTGTCAAAGCTTGGAGCTGTATATTTTAAAGCTAATAACAGAACGAGTGTCCCCAAATTCAGATGTGAACTTGAGTGCGCTTTGAAAT
>JBFRWJ010000283.1:0-6798 GCA_051439525.1 Spirulina sp.
ATATAAATGTTAACCCTCTTCATCGGGGAATAATCGATCGCGAGAACATCCTCGAGTAAAAAAGGACAATCTTGAGGAAAGATATTAAGAGGTAAACCCGTTTCATCGGCGGCGAGTTTTCGCGATCGCTCATAACACTTCGCCAAAACGTCTTGTAGAAAAGGTGTTAAACTCGGGCTGGTTTCTAAAGCATCTTCAAGATGCTGACGATGTTCGGTAATCGTATAACGCCAGCTATTCGTTCTTTTTTCAGGTTGATAGCGATATTTGAGTAAGTGCATGAGTAAAATGCGCAGATGGCTTTTGAGGGCATTTTTTTCGCTTCTTCCCATGCTTTCTAATTCTTCAATTAAATTTTCGCGATCGACTTGAAATAATTTTCCGTCTCGCAATAACATGACAGTCTCTTCTAACCATAAGTTAAAATCCCGTTCGTATAACGTTGGCGATCGCGTTTCCCGAATCATCTTAAATCAACTGTTGAGTGGCAATCGTGAGAGCTAAGTGATGGATTTCCTGCCAAGGTAGATCGCATTCCCGCGCAACTTTGGCACAGTCTTCATATTCCGGTTGGATATTGAGAACGGTCTGTCCTTGGCGAGCAATTTTTACCCGGACTCTCCCGTAACGGGTAGAAACGTCCTGTATTTCTCGTTGCAAAATGCGACGTTCTTGTTGACGGCGACGAATGCCTAAAGTCGTCGTTTCTCGAAAGATAATTTCCTCCAATAAAGAAACTTGAGATGGATCGCAAATAACCGTTAAAAGGAGACCTACACGCCCTTTTTTCATCGCGATCGCTTGGGTAAAAACATCCAATGCTCCCGCTTCTAACAACCGTTCGCAAGTATAAGCAATCCCTTGGGGATTCATATCGTCAATCTGGGTTTCCAACACCGCGATCGCTTCCACTGGGGGAGGAGATTGAACTTCTCCCAACCAGATCCGGAGAATATTGGCAATAGGTAAATCCTTACTCCCCGCCCCCAACCCCACCTGCGACAATTGCAGAGAAGGACAAGTCCCAAAACGAGTGGCTAAAGTGACCGCCAATGCCGCCCCCGTGGGAGTAACCAACTCCATCGCAATGCCGTTATCATAAATCGGCACGGCTCCCATTTCCCATAATTTTAAAACCGCCGGCACCGGAACGGGTAAAATTCCGTGCGCCGCCTTTACCGTCCCCCCCCCCGTCGGGAGTGCCGAACAGTGCAATTCGTCTATTCCCAACCAATCCAGCCCCAAACAAGTCCCCACAATGTCTACAATGGCATCAGTGGCACCCACTTCATGAAAATGGACTTTTTCCGGGGCAATGCCATGTACTGTCCCCTCCGCCGCCGCCAACTGTTGAAAAACTCGCAAACTCCAGCTTTCCGCGCGTTTGGGTAAATTTGCCTCTCGAATTAATTGCTCGATTTCCGGGAGATGTCGGACGGGGGGATGATGGTGATGTTTCCCGGACTCCGATAAGAGATCGACCTCTGCTTTAGTTGCTTGCTGTCCTTGGCGTTGGACGGTTTCGACTCGCAAGGCAAACTCGTCAGAGAGTCCTAACTTTTCCAACTGCGCGATCGCGTACTCTAGGGGAACTCCTAAATCAAATAACGCCCCCAAACACATATCTCCGGCAATTCCCGTGGGACAATCTAAATAGGCAATTTTGGTCATATCGCTTTAAAAGGCGGAAGGATGAAGGATGAAGTAATGTTTGACACGATTGCCTACAATTTTATATTGTTCCCTATTGATCTCGCACTCCCTTTATATCCCGTTTTTCTGCCTTCATCCCTTTTTTTCCTCCCTCATCCTTAGTTGTCCTTCATCCTTCATTCTTCATCCCTCATCCTTTCCCAAATGGCTACCCTGTACGATCTTCATCCGGATAACCCGCAAAAACGTCGAATAGAGACAATAGCCAATGCGCTGCGCGATGGTGCGATTATGCTCTATCCCACGGATACCGTCTATGCGATCGGTTGCGATCTCAATGCTAAATCCGCCGTCAAGCGACTCCGGAAAATCAAACAACTGTCCAATGATAAACCCCTTACTTTCCTTTGCTCTTCCCTCTCCAATATTGCCCGTTACGCTCTGGTTGAAGATCGAGCGTATCGCATCATGAAGCGCCTCATTCCTGGTCCTTATACCTTTCTTCTCCCCGCTACCAAATTAGTTCCCCGCATCGTCATGAACCCCAAACGAAAAACGACAGGGATTCGGGTTCCCGATAACGTTATTTGTCACAGTCTCTTAGAAGCTCTCGAAAATCCGATTATTTCCACTTCGGCACATCTTCCCGACGAAGAAGGAGATTTTCCCACTATCGGACTCGAGCGATCGCGCCTCTTTGATGCTCTCGATCCCTTTGTGGATATCATCATCGATCGCGGTTCGGAATTGGGCTTTCAAGTCTCCACTATCCTCGATTTTACTTCCCAGAAACCTTTTATCGTCCGGAAGGGTCTGGGATGGGAAGTCGCCGAAGAATGGATCGAGGAATAGTTCTTCATTGATAATTGTTCATTGTTCATTGTTCGGTGTCGCGATTTCGGACGCGAGACTCCACTTTTCCAACCGTCCGTGACAACCCACCGCGACTCGAGGCACATCTAACGTTTTCAAGACCGGAAGATAAAATGCTCAAAACTAGAAGTAGAGAGGATTTTGGGGATTTTTTCCCGCATTCCGTAGTTTCCCCAAGTTTCGGAGAAATTCATCAACTCGGGCTTGTGACACAGGGAATCCTTGGTGACGGTATGGCGGTTCGTAGATTCACAGTGTAAGCAACAAGGCAAGACCGACAAAAATTGCATCATCCTTACCGCTTGCACGTTTCCAATCTTTTTACGGGGCATTACCATGAACGCTAACACCTGCAATCTCCTTAATTCTTCTTCTGTTAAACCTTCTGTCTATCCGGAACAAAATTCTTCTTCTCTCTTACCGTTAGAAACGGTGATTTTAAACGAACTGGAAACCCAACTCGGGACTCTCTCGCGATCGGCAAAAGCACTGGCAACTCGCATCTCTACGGAAGTGCAACGGGTCTGTAGCAAAAGCACCCGCATTCAAAAATCCGGCGAGATTCGTTCCCATCAACTTTATTTGGCACACCATCGCCTCAATAAGTGCTTGGACTATTATAAGTTAGGTTCCGAACGGGGTCGGATCGAACTCCACGGGACTCTCAGCACGATTGTTTATCGCCATATTGCTCCCCCGCAAGCGCAATTGGGGTTTTCTGGTCGTTACAACTTAATTGAAGACTTTTTGCAAGATTTTTACGCGGAGTCTTTAAAAGCCTTTCGCCGGGAAAATGAGGTTCGCGAAAACTACCAACCCCGCACCCAATTAGAATTGGCTGAATATATGGCCTTTACGGAACAATATGCCAAGCGACGCATTTCTCTGCCTAATGGTTATTCCCAACAATTGATTATTCTCAGAGCGCAAACCTTTGCTCGCCGTCAACCCAAAGAAACGGCGGTCGATATCGAACGCGCCACGGAATTTGCTAAGGGAGAAGATGCGGAAAAAATGCAGCGATCGGCGGTGGTTCAACAAGTGCGATCGCAGATGGTTTCCGATAATCCGGATCCTTGGGAGCGGGTCAAGCGCGATCGGGTTGTTGCTTCTTTATTCGAGTATTTACAAGGGCAAGGACGCGAAGATTGTGCTAATTATTTGGCGCTGAAGATGCAAGATTTACCCGCATCGGAAATTGATGAAATCATGGGGTTAACGCCTCGGGAACGGGATTATTTGCAACAGCGATTCAAGTACCACGTGGAAAAGTTTGCTCGTATTTCTCATTGGGAACTCGTCCATCAATGGCTCGGGGCGGGGTTGGAGCAACGGTTGGGCATGACGCAATCTCAATGGGATGAGTTTCTCGGGCAACTCTCTCCCCAACAACAACAAATTTTAGAACTGCGACGGGAGGAAAAAAGCGATGAGGAAATCTTAGAAATTCTCGGTTTGACTCCGAAAAAGTTACAAAAACGCTGGACGCAGTTGTTAGAAATTGCGGCTAAGGTGCGGAATAATGATAAGTAAGAACGAGGTGGGCATTGCCCACCTTTTTTTGGGATTCTGAAATCCCGATTTGTTTATTTTTTAGCTGCCATTTCCATGACTCTCTCTTCTAAATAAGTATCGATGGAGATGGCTTCAGACCCGCCTCGCGAAAGTAACTCTAACATCGAACCGAGTTGAACCCACATTAAAAGCGCCGTCGGTAGAACGACAACGAGAGCCAACCCTCCAGCAAATAAGTTGCCGATCTTAAAAACAGAAAGACATTCTCCGACAAACAAGGTTAAAAACAAAGTCAGACCTAAATAAGCCACGAGTAATTGGGGCTTTTTGTAGTTAATTTTCGGTTGAGTTCGACGATTTTTGGCCCAGAAGTCTACTTGATATTCCAACATATCTTTGAAGACAAACCCAAACGCGATCGCAAAAAAAGTGGTCAGCAAAATCGCGGTACTAATTGCAGGTAAAGAGTGAGCTTGAGGTAACATAAATCGATTAAAAATTTTCAAGAATTGTTAAGTTTTATTATAACGCGAAAAAGAAGTCGGGAAGAAGGACATTTTCTCTCCTCATTTCCCCTTCTCGAATGGTGACGGGTGACGGGTAACTGGTGACGGGTGACGGGTAACTGGTGACGGGTGATGGGTGATGGGTGACGGGTAACTGGTGACTGTTATTTCAGTTTTTGCTTAATAAAAGTCACTAATTTACTCATGTTTTGTTTGAGGATATCGATTTCCTTTTGCATCTTAGCCATGCGGAGTTTCATATCTTCAATTTCTGCATTAGAAACTGTTGCTCCTGCTGCAACCGCTTGAGGTGCGGCTGCGACGGGAGCGGTTTTTTGTGCTGCGATCGCGGGCTTTTCTTTTTTATGTTTGTTTGCCTTTTGAATCGCGTCTTTAATCGCTACAGTCAATTGTTTTTTTTCAAAAGGTTTTTCCACAAAAGCAAAATACTGAAATGGTTCCGGTAACTTCTCCGTAACTTCTTCCTTTCGCCCTGACATTAACATTAAGGGAATGAATCTCAGCTTTGTATCTTTCTGAATTTCTTGGTAGACTTCCCAGCCACTTTTTTTAGGGAGCAAAAAATCCAGCATAATTAAAGTGGGATTAGAATTGCGCAGCTTTTCTAATCCTTCATTTCCATCTTTCGCTTCAATTACTTCCACGTTACCCGCAGGGAGCATATCTTTAACCATGCGTCGGATAACCCGGCTGTCATCAATAACGAGGATTTTTTGACTGGCCACAACTGACTCCTTGAGAAGCGAATAAGCAGACAAACTGATGTTAACTCATTGACATTTCCCCGCTTCAAAAAGATGGGGATTCTGTGGTTAATCCACCGAAAGCAGGGCAGGAAGTTCAAAGTGTAGAAATCGCATTCACACTTAAGTTCTAGCAAGCCGTGCTTCCTTTAAGCCTGTCAATAGACTCCTAAATCTCTTGGATAGAACGAGCTATCTATAGAGTTACCTTTTTTCTTCTGACTTGGTTGGATAAGTAAAAGAGACCTGACCATCCCCCAAGCACTCTCAGCCTATGCCAGTTTGGAACGCTCCCCGTTCTGCCAATTTACTATTGACCTTCATACTGTCGATTAAAAATCCGTTGTTTAGGTATAGCAAGCAGGAATTTCACCCTTAACCAGAACAGTTCGTCGCGTCGCTGATTTTTTTGATTTTAGCAGATTCCCAACGGGTTAAAACCCGTCTCGTTCCATGACCATTGATTGATGACGGTGGTTCGCGATCGCGTTGAAGACACTATTTTGCCACAAGATAACACTCCTCGTACAATGGGTCAAAATAGACGTGAATTTGCCCGCTCATGCCCGATCGCCCTAAAGTTCCCGCCACGGTTAAACAGTGGCGAGAGGAAATTACCGCCCTCCCTGTTTGGTTGCGCCGTCCCTTGGGGTTGGCCAGCGAAATTTCCACTGTACAAAGAATTATTAAGCAGCGACAGATCCACACGATTTGCGAGGAAGGACGCTGTCCCAACCGAGGAGAATGTTACGCTCAGAAGACGGCCACTTTTTTGTTGATGGGGCGAACCTGTACCCGTGCTTGTGCATTTTGTCAAGTCGACAAGGGACGTGCGCCCATGCCCTTAGATCCTGACGAACCCCAAAAGGTGGCCGAGGCTGTAAAATTATTGGGATTGCGCTATGCAGTTCTCACCTCAGTGGCACGAGATGATTTACCCGATGGGGGATCGGCGTGGTTTTTAAAAACCATGAGTGCCATTCGCCAACTCAACCCCGAGACGCAAATTGAAGTCCTGACGCCGGATTTTTGGGGGGGGAAAGGGGGTGAAGCAGCACAACGGGAAAGAGTCGCGCGGATCGTCGCGGCTGAGCCTGCCTGTTACAATCACAATATCGAAACGGTAGAACGCTTGCAAGCCCCCGTGCGTCGAGGAGCAAAGTACGATCGCTCTTTAGCGGTGTTGCGTTGGGTTAAAGAAATTAATGCAGCGATTCCCAGCAAATCGGGTTTAATGTTAGGTCATGGAGAAAGGGAGGAGGAAATCGTGCAAGCGATGAAGGATCTGCGGGAAGTAGGATGCGATCGCCTCACGTTAGGGCAGTATATGCGCCCCTCTTTAGAGCATTTACCCGTCCGTCAATATTGGACTCCCGCAGAATTCGATCGCTTGGGTAACATTGCTCGTTCTTTAGGATTTTCTCATGTTCGTTCCGGTCCCCTAGTCCGCAGTTCCTATCATGCAGGAATGGGTGATGGGTAATGGG
>JBFRWJ010000284.1:0-9585 GCA_051439525.1 Spirulina sp.
ATATTGCCCTCAATTTTCACTGGTCGTTAGACGATATTCTTCAATTAGAACACGCCGAACGGCAGCAATGGATCGAGCAAATCAATCAGTTGACAGGTTGAAGAAATGTAAATTTTTTTAACATTTCCTCGGTGGCTTTCTTTTTTGTCTTTAATCTTGAATTACTGTCGATCGTTCATTGTTCATTGAAATGACTTCTCTCATTTCCGATCGCTTGCCTATTCAACAATCATTAACCCCCGATTCTTCGGATTTAAGTTCGGTTTGTCAAAGACAGCTCGAACAAATTTCTTATGTTTTGCCTTGTATTGCAGCTTGGATCGTCTATCGAGAACAAGCCGGAGACGAACGTAAATCCTTGCGTTTTTTTCAGAAGCAAAAGAGACGCGAAAATCGAGAACTTTTAAGTTATTTAGAAGGAGAAACGTGGCTCGATCGCGATTTTCCCGAACTGCAATGGACGCAATGGCAATTACAGGTAAATTCTGTTCCTCAGTTACGCGCGATCGAGGCTCGAAATATTTATTCAAATTCGGAAACAGTCGTTTATATTTACAGTTTTGACGGACAAGAAAAGCCCGATGAGTATTTTTTATTGTGGATAGAAAAGCCTTTATCCGAGTCGGAATACGATTATCTCCAACAACAAATTAGCCTGCTGCAAAACTACATGGGATTGATGCAAACCGTCAGCCAACAGCAGGAAGAAATCCAATTTTTAGAACAACTCATTCGACGAGGAAAGCATCAATTACGAGAACCTTTAGCCTTAATCGGATTATATGCGGAAAACTTGTGTTTGAGCTTATCTGAAGGACAGTGCAAGGAGCAAGCGCAAGGAATACGAGAGAGCGTTAGGGAATTAAGTCGCAGTTTAAAACGATTGCTCGATAGCGATCGCGAAATGCGAAGTTATCCGGCACTCTACGATCTGAGAAAAATTTTACAAGAAACCCTAACCGTATTATTGCCCCGATTGGCGCAAAAAAACTTACAATTGATTTATCCCGACCGGGGCGTTATTTTAGCCGTCGATCGCTGGCAAATCAAGCAAGTTTTTGAAGTTCTCCTCTGTAATGCCATTAGCTTTAGTCCGGAAGGGGAAAAACTGCACTGTAATTGGCAAATTTTACCCGAGGAAGTCTTGGTAGAAATTTGCGATCGCGGTGCGGGATTGTCACCAGAAGATCGAGAAAATGCCTTTTTTCCCTTCTATTCTCGGCGCGTTGGGGGGACGGGGTTGGGATTGGCAATTGCGAAAGATATTATCGATCGCCATCAAGGTAAAATTTGGGGGGAAAATCTGCCGGAAGGTGGAGCGCGTTTTTGTTTTACCTTACCCCGTCAGGGTGCCGAGAGCGCGATCGGAGTTTTGGGAGAATTCTATCTTTAGTTTACCACGGAGAGGGTGAGAAAAGATAGTCTTTTTAACTATTTTTTGGTTTTCCCATCGTTTTTGGGGGCAATTTTTCCAGCAAGTACGTCAATGATTGACTCAAAAAAGCGATCGCTAAATCCCCCCAGAAAAGCAATAATCCAAAATACATATAGTCTTGAGTTTTCGGTGGTTTCCAGTGAGGGTGAAGTATTCCCAAATATTATCAAACCAGAGATGATGGCTAAATAGCTCAGACATCCCATGATTATACCAATGATTGGACGTGCAATCAGCCATCTAATTTCTTCTGTGATTTTGCCAAATTGCTGAGTATAAAATCGATAAAGTACAGCAGCTAAACTCCCCAAAGCAGCCCATAAAATAACCGAAATTGGAATTCCAAGAATGGGGATGGTTGTGGTATAATCCCAGATTATAAAGTTGCCAACTATTATCGTTGAAATTATTAGGCTAATGTAAACCAATATTAATATAGGAACAAGATATCTTAGGGCTTTTTCTTCATTTCTAACTTGCAACTCGCGGAGAATAATAGCATTAACACTTTTTGCTTCAAACTCTGCTTGTTGAATGATAATTTCTTTCTGGTCTTCTAGGTTTTTGTTTTCTAGAATAAATCGTTCTGCTTTTTGCAATCTTTCAAAAAGTCTTTCCCGTTTTTCTGTATCTTCAATAATTTCTTTTGCAATCCGATTTGATAGAGTTTTAATTAATTCAAGAACGTCCTTTTCTTTCTCTTCAAGTTCTTCCTGTATAGAGACAATCGAATTAATTCGATTAACATTAGCATTTACCTTGGCAATAGCCTTTTTTAAATCTATTAAATTATATTCGTCAGAATATAATTGATCTTCCAAAATCTGTTGAGATACTATAAGTTCTCCCCATAGTAAATCTACATTACTGTTTTTAGAGATATGATTTGCTAGAGATTGGATTTGTTGCAGAGATTCTTGAGCTTCTTGAACTAGCGCTGATTGTTCTTCTTTTGTCATGAGTTACGATCGTTATCCCATTTCAATTTAAATACAAAATTGGCTTCTTCAAGTCCTTTTGTAACTGACATGCCATCATTGGTTATCTCTATTCCAAATGTTACTTCTGCCTCAGTTGCATTTGTTTGTGCTAACTGACTCTCGATACTTTGAGTAATTTTGGGAATTCTAGAAAATAGATATTTTAGCAAATCTTCAGAAATGGTGACTTTTCCCGCTTTAAGTCCATATCCAAGTATTCCAATCGAGCTATTATTTTTTGGAGATTTTTGTACAGTCATTTGAATTTTACCGAGTTCATCCTCCAATGCTTCTCTCATAAGAGGATATCCGCTACTCTCTGTGCTACCCATGGGATTTTTTATCTCCTAGTTTTTAGAATGTTAGCTATGTTTATACTATACCACTCCAATCTACTCTCGATCGCAACTTCATCAATAAACTTAATTGCTTACTCGATCGCCGATCGCCTCGGATATTTCTCCATCAACTTGCGAACTTCTTCAGCATGGTAAGAACTGCGGGTTAAAGGGGAGGAAACCACTTGCAGAAACCCGATCGCTTCCCCATATTGTCCCCAATCCGCAAACTGTTGGGGAGGGACAAATTCTTTCACCCCTAAATGTTTCTGAGAGGGTTGTAAATACTGTCCGATGGTGAGAATATCGCAATCAACCCCCCGCAAATCTGCCATTACCTCCCGCACTTCCCCATCGGTTTCTCCCAAACCCACCATAATCCCCGACTTGGTATAAACCCGAGGGGCAATTTGGCGAGTGCGTTGCAGAAGTTCGAGCGATCGCCGATAATCTCCTTGAGGGCGGACTCGACGATACAACCGGGGAATCGTTTCTGTATTGTGATTTAAAACTTCCGGTTGGGCATTGAGAATGATTTCTAAAGCCTCCCAATTGCCGCATAAATCGGGAATAAGCACCTCAATCGTCGTTTTAGGACTCATGAGCCGAATTTCCTCAATACAGCGCTTAAATTGGCTTGCACCGCCATCCCAAAGGTCATCCCGATTAACAGAAGTAATGACAACATGATTCAAGTTTAAACGACGGACGGCTTCTGCCAATCGCAACGGTTCCGTCGGATCGAGGGGTTGCGGTTTCTTCTCAAAATCAATATCGCAGTAGGGACAAGCACGGGTACAAGCAGGACCCATAATTAAAAAAGTCGCCGTCCCCACATGAAAACATTCCCCAATATTGGGGCAAGATGCCTCCTCGCAGACCGTATTGAGTGCCAAATCCCGTAAAATCTCTTTGACACTGCCCACGCGCTGCCATTGGGGGGCTTTCACTCGTAACCACTCTGGCTTAACAACCACAACTTGCTCTTTCTCGACTAAAATGTTCCTATTGTAGCTAAATATTGAATTCTACATGAATATTGTTTCAATAGTTCAAATCGTTTGGGCGCTATCTGCCCTATTTTTGATTATCCTCGTCTTGCTGCATTCTCCTAAAGGAGACGGCATTGGTGGAATTGGCGGACAAGCACAACTCTTTACCAGTACGAAAAGCGCTGAAACAACCCTCAATCGCGTCACTTGGATGCTGAGTATTATTTTTATGAGTTTAACGGTGGTTTTGGCTGGGGGTTGGTTGGTTGCTGGATAGTTAGAAAATGGGTTGATTTTGGCGATCGCACCTTAACGGTTGGGGATGCGATCGCGTTTTAATGGGTTAAGTTTTCAAGACCCATCCCATCAATCACGAATAATACGCATCCAACTGTAAAGAGAATACAGCCTAAAAAATAGAGTAAAGAATGAAGGGATAGCTTTTTTCTAATGATAATCAGAGAATCTATCGTGAAGATAATGCAGCCTATTAAAAATAATTGACTGCCCATTAAATATAAATTCATGGATTCGATTCAGATCGCTAGCACATATGATTTTGGCAAAATTTTGTGATTATTTCTATAATATTTACAAAAAGTTAATGATTGATTAATGTCTGAAATTCAAAAAAAGGGACGATCGCCTCGCAGCGCGATCGCGATCGGAGCGGGAATTGGCGGATTAACCGCAGGGGCATTACTTGCCCGTCGAGGGTATAAAGTTCGCATTTTTGACAGCGCGATCGTCCCCGGAGGATGCGCTTCTACTTTTCAACGCAAAGGCTTTATTTTTGATGTGGGGGCGACTCAAGTTGCCGGGTTAGAACCGGGAGGAATTCACCATCGCATTTTTACAGAATTGGGAGTAGAAGTACCCAAAGCAACTCATTGCGATCCCGCTTGTGCGGTATTTTTACCGGGCGAAAAAGAGCCAATCAATGTTTGGCGAGATAAAGCAAAATGGCAAGCGGAAAGACACAAACAGTTTCCCGGTAGCGAATCCTTTTGGCAGTTAATGAATCAGCTATTTCAGGTTAGCTGGAAATTTCAATCTCGCGATCCGGTTTTGCCGCCTCGCAATTTTTGGGATATCAGGCAATTAATCTCGGCAATTCGTTTAGATACCTTAATTACTGTGCCTTTTACCTTGATGACGGTGGGGGATGCGCTGCGATTGTTGGGGTTAGATCGCGATCGCCGTTTGCGAACGTTTTTAGATATGCAGTTGAAGTTATATTCCCAAGTCGATGCTGATGAAACCGCCCTACTTTATGCAGCAACGGCTTTAGGTGTTTCTCAAACCCCTCGAGGATTATATCACCTCCAAGGTAGTATGCAGGTGTTAAGCGATCGCCTCGTAGAAGCCTTAGAAAAACACGGAGGAATCCTGCAAATGCGCCATCGGATCGAACAAATTCTCGTTAAAAATGGCAAAGCAATAGGGGTAAAAATTCGCAATCTGAAAACGGGAGAAGTTCGGACAGAAAAAGCAGATGAAATTGTTGCCAATGTCACGGTACAAAACTTACAGGAATTATTAGGAGACGATCGGCGATCGCAGCCCCTCTCTTCTCCATTTTTTCCTCCCACATCGATCTTGAATTGGGAAAAATACCAATACAGAATTGATAAACTTCCCTCTCCTTCCGGGGCATTTGTCGTCTATTTGGGAGTCGATCGCGCCGCCATTCCTGAAAATTGTCCCCCGCATTTGCAGTTTCTCTATGACTATAACGGAGAAATTGGCGAGAATAATTCTCTCTTTGTTTCTGTTAGCAAACCCGGAGACGGACGCGCCCCCCGAGGAAAAGGGACGATTATCGCTTCTTCCTTCGTAGATACGCGACAATGGTGGCAAGGAACGAAAGAAGATTACGAAGAATTAAAGGCAAAATATACTCGCGACGCGATCGCTCGTCTGGGAGAATATTTCCACCTTACCCCGGCAACAATTCTTCATCAAGAAACCGCGACTCCCCGAACCTTTGCCCATTTTACCGGACGTAAAGACGGGTATGTAGGGGGAGTGGGACAGCGCCTCTCCAGCTTTGGTCCCTTTGGTTTCGGGACGCGAACCCCCATCCAAAATCTGTGGTTGGTGGGAGATTCTACCCATCCCGGAGAAGGCACTGCGGGAGTCAGTTACTCAGCCCTAACCGCAGTCAGACAAATTTGTTGTTAGTTATTTGTTATTGGTTATTTGTTATTTGGAGTCACTAACAACCAATAACTAATAACCAATAACCCATTAAACTTGTGCGGGGGGAATTTCTGAAGCCGGTTCTTCCTCAGAAACTTCCCGAGAAACCTGACCATTTTTTTCGTGGATATGATGTCCGTTCCCATTGCTCTCGCGAGGTAAAATGACACCATATCCCCCATGATTCCGCATATAAATCACATTGATTTCATCGGATTCGCTGTTACGGAAAACGTAAAAATCGTGATCGACTAATTGGAGTTGTACCAGTGCTTCCTCAATCGTCATGGGAGGCATGGCGAAATATTTCATGCGAACCACTTCCGGGGGAAGTTCGGGTTGCCGATCGCCGATTAAATCTTGAATATCCGAGGCGATCGGCGGTTGTGTCGCTAACTCTTCAGCTTTAGGCGGTTTATGATTTTTGAGAAAATGTTTTTCCTTGTATTTACGGAGTTGGCGAGTAATCTTGTCGGCTACCATGTCGATACTCGCGTATAAATCTTCGCTGCTTTCTTGCGCCCGAATCACTGTTCCGTTAGCGTGTACGGTAACTTCAGCTTTGTGGCTTTTACTAATCCGAGGATTCCGCGCTACGGACAAATGAACATCTACTTTGGTCGTAATGTTGTGAAAGTGCCGGACTGCATTTTCCAATTTTTCTTGTACGTAAAGATGAATTGCTTCAGTGACTGTAATGTTATTGCCCTGAACTAACAGCTTCATATTGATTACTCCATTGAATAAACTTTAAGTCGTTCCCGAAAAATTAACACGCGATTAAGGTGTTAGATTATTAGGGAAAGGGAGATTTGTTCGTTTTTTCTGCGAACAACAGGCAAAAACGGAGTTCAAACAGGCTTCTCGATCTACTGTTTTTCTCTTCAGGACACCAACAGAATCCCATTTATACAATGAAATGCGTTGAATGAAATCTCCAGATTATATTTCTTGACAATTTAAGCATAATATGATTGTCAAAGAGAGGGGATTCACCGATAGGGTTCTGTTGGCTCGCTGTTTTGCTTCTCCTTGACTAAGGTGGACAGAAAGAGATGCCATCCTCTTGACTAGAGCAATTCGTTCGGAGGTTTCACGATTGGTGGGGAACGAATTTTTCTATATCTATCACCCTAACACTTTGTATTGTAGAGAACTCAACCCTGTGATTTCTCTTTACGATCTTTTGCATCCTTTGACATTACTATACATTTTTTCCTTAACATTTTGTAATAAATCCCCAAAAATACACGTATGCGCTATTTCACGATTGAGGTCGAATTCAGCTATAATTTACAAATTGCTAATTTTCTCGTTCTAGCCATTCAAGGGTAGAAATCAGCCTTTGAGAATTGGTAATAAAAACACCATGAACTCGGTTTGATTTTTCTGAATTTCTAAATTTGCTCGACTCAAAGAAAGTAAAGGAATAAGATTTTTTCCATAACGTCGGGAGAGTTGTTTATTTTTAATAAATAACAGTACCTTAGTCTTGTTAATTAACTGAGTTGACCAAATGTTCTCGACGTAGAAGAGTGCGATCGATTTTGCCAGTGGAAGTTTTAGGGAGGGATTCACTCCATTCGATAAGTCCGGGAATCATATATTTGGGCAAGCGTTCGGCACAAAAGGCTGAGAGTTGACTCTTGGTAAGTTTGCACCCCGCTTGGATAACAACTACCACTTCGATCGCGTTACCGATGTGGTTATCGGGAATGGCAATCGCAGCGACTTCCTCAACGGCTGGATGGCTGTAGATAACCGTAAAGCAGATCTAGTATCTAGTAAAACTATGTCGATCGCGAAAAAACAGCGTCAAGGTTACGTAAGTTGGCAAGGATTGGTGCCCTATCGAGTGGCATGGGAACAGCAGCGATCGCTAGTCGCCGAACGACTGGCCGATCGCTCCCTCCACGATATGCTATTATTGTTAGAACATCCCCCCGTCTATACTTTGGGAACGGGAAGTCGCGAGGAGTTTTTAAAGTTTAATCCCCAAGAGAGCGAATGGGAAGTCTATCGCACGGAACGAGGGGGAGAAGTCACCTATCATTGTCCGGGGCAGCTTGTGGGCTATCCTATTCTTAATCTGCGTTATTATCGGCAAGATTTACATTGGTATTTACGTCAGTTGGAAGAGGTTATAATTCGCGTTGTGGCCAAATACGGGTTAGTCGGAGAACGAATTGCTGGATTAACGGGAGTTTGGATAGAAGGGTATAAAGTCGCGGCGATCGCGATTAAGGTCAAGCAATGGATTACCATGCACGGTTTTGCCTTGAATGTCCGTCCCGATCTCGAAGGATTCTCTCGCATCGTTCCCTGTGGGATTGAAGATAGACCTGTAGGCAGTTTGGCACAATTTTGTCCCGATATTCAAATTGAAGACGTGGGACAAGAAATTATCAGCCAGTTTGCTGAGGTTTTTGGGATCGAGTTTAACCCAGAGTTACTGATAACTGATAACTGATAACTGATAACTGTTCACTGACAACTGTTCGCTAAAAAGGATTTAACCAGAACAGAACTTCCTGTTTGAGTCGTTGTAAATCTTTGGTAGTTTCCTGTTTGAACCATTGCGCGATCGCGTCAATGGGGGTAAAAGTATCGCCAGTTTTCCAACTGATTTCTTGATTGATGGGAGTGATATGCGTTCCCGGTAAAATCTTTAGGGAAACCATATTGGGAAAGCGTGCCTGTAAAATCGGATGCAGGTCGTAGGTTTGATCGATGCTATCCCTTCTAAACTTAATTAAAAAATTGCGGCGCGTTTTATATTCTTTGATAATGAGTTCGTTGGTTTCTTCTGGAGACGGGGTAAATTCCAAATTGAACGTGGGAGTTAATTGGAGCTGTTCTGCGAAAGGAATAGAGCGATCGACGGGAAAATTATTATAAGAAATGAGAATATTGCCCGCCCGTTCGACTTCGTATAAACTGCCCATGAGTAAATGTAATTTACACCCCAAGCTATGACCCAAACCGTAGATCGGTAAAGCCGTATTCTTGAGGATTTTACGATCGTACAAGCGATCGCGAATAGTCTCGAAACGGTTGAGAACGTCCCTCGCGATCGCGCCGTGATCGAAGGTATTTAAAAAAGATGTCGTAATGACAGCAAAACCCATATTGGCTAACTGTTCTAGCAACCAGCGATAGGTTAAATGCGGGGCAGTGCCGATAAATGCGCCCCCTAAAAAATGAACGATACCTTTGGGGCGATCGGGAACAATCACCCAATTTCCAAAAATTTCTTGCCAACCCATTATCAATTATCAATTATCAATTATCAATTATCAATGAGCAATGCTGGATTCCCCATTTTTAATAATAGTGTATTACAATTAAGGAAAAATTGCTGCTCGTTCCATGACTGATATTAGCAAACTGATTGACCAATTGGCTGCTGAAGAAGAGCAGATGAGCGATCGCGAGTTTCTTGCACCTTGCGTGGGGGGTGGGAAAGTTCGCACCTCAATTGGGAATATTATCTATACTTTTGCCACCCGTCCGACAGATTTTGAAGGATGGGGGATTTTTCTCCCTGTCGATCGCCAAGTTGCCGAAGTCGTTGACGAGCCAAATTTACCGCAACTCGCCGCCTATTTAGAATTGTTAAAACCCTGTCTCTTATACAC
>JBFRWJ010000285.1:0-11039 GCA_051439525.1 Spirulina sp.
CGATCGTTCTCATCGAGAATTCCCGCAGCAATCATTTGATGATATTGTTCTACACTCAAACGCAATAAAGGTTCGTTGAGTTGTTTTTCAGAGGAAGAAGAACTGGGTTGGGATGTTACCGTTGTCATCGCTTGATTTGATGGCTGTATTGTTGATGTTAGCGGAAGTATTGGAAATTGAGTATCGCGATCGCATCAATTCAATGAGAGGATGAGGAGTTGTTGTTTTGCGATCGCGACTCATGCTCATTCCTTTAACCCATGCCCAATTTTTTCAGGAAATTCGTTTAATTGCCACGGATAGGGATGGAACCCTGACGCGGGAGGAAAAGTTGACTCCGGCTTTATTTCAGGCTTTAGAACGCCTTGCAGAAGCAGGGATCGAGGTTTTAGTGACGACAGGACGATCGGCGGGATGGGTGCAGGGGGTCAAACATTACTTTCCCGTGGTGGGGGCGATCGCGGAAAATGGGGGGGTTTTCTATTCCCACGATCGCGATACGCCCCAAATGCTGACTCCCCTTCCCGATATTTCGCAACATCGCCAGAAACTCGCATCGACATTTCGCCAACTGCAAGAAAAATTTCCCCAACTGCAAGAAGCAGAAGATAATCGCTTTCGCCTCACGGACTGGACGTTTAGCGTGGAAGGATTGAGCGATCGCGACTTACAAAATATGGCTCATTTTTGCAAGATTGAAGGGTGGGGCTTTACCTACAGTACGGTGCAATGTCATATCAAACCCTTAGCCCAAGATAAAGCAACGGGGTTACAGGTCGTTCTCGATCGCTATTTTCCCCATCTCACTCCCCAACAACTCGTTACCGTTGGCGACAGTCCCAACGATGAATCTCTCTTCGATCGCGATCGCTTTCCCCATTCCGTCGGCGTGGCCAATGTTCTCAAATACCGCGATCGTCTAATCCATTGTCCCGCCTACGTAACAACTTTGCCAGAATGCGAAGGATTTTGCGAATTAGCGTCTTTGTTGGTAAGTAATGGGTAATGGGTAATCGGTAATGGGTAATCGGTAATGGGTAATTGGGGATCGATCGCCAAATAACCAATAACCAATAACTAATAACCAATAACTAATAACCAATAACCAATAACCAATAACCAATAACCAAATTGTGAAACAAAGATTAGATGTCTTGCTGGTAGAACGCCATCTCTCTGAGTCCAGACAGCAAGCGCAACGACTCATTCGGGCCGGAGAAGTGAAGGTGAACGATCGCCTCATCGACAAACCCGGAACAGAAGTGAATGTTGAAGCGATCGTGCAAATTGCGAAAAAACCGCCCTACGTCTCCCGAGGGGGCGAAAAGCTCGCACAAGCCCTAAATACGTTTAAAATCCCGATAGAAGGGCGTTTGTGCCTCGATGGGGGCATTTCTACAGGGGGGTTCACTGATTGTCTGTTGCAGGCGGGGGCAAAATTGGTTTACGGTGTGGATGTCGGTTACGGGCAAGTGGCATGGAAATTGCGCCAGTGCGATCGCGTCATTCTCAAGGAACGGACTAACCTCCGCTATCTCAAACCCGAAACATTATACGGCGACAATCCTCCCGCGACTTTAGGGGTGGTTGATGTTTCTTTTATTTCCTTAACCAAAATCCTAGAATCCTTCTGGAATTTGTTGGAGTCCCCGAAAGAGGCAATTTTACTGGTCAAACCGCAATTTGAGGTGGGCAAAGATCGGGTTGGCAAAAAAGGAGTCGTCCGCAACCCCCAAGACCAAGCTGAGGCGATTTTTCGCGTCTTGGAAAACGCCCGAAAACTAGGCTGGCGCGATCGCGGACTGACGCGATCGCCGATCGCCGGACCCGCCGGAAATATCGAGTACCTTCTCTGGTTGAGTACCGAAGGAGACTCTCTCGGTCTCGATCTGGAACAAATTCAGCAAGAAACCCGAGCCGCGATCGCTGGCTTCAACCAATAACCAATAACTAATAACTAATAGCTAATAACTAAGTTATTAGCGTATCTTTGGACTTATCTTCCCCCAAGGGAGGTAAAGGGCGTTTGGAACCCCGTTTGAGTTTATCATCCAGACCCCCCTCTTCAATGCGAATTTGAATTTGTGGCCCCGAGCTGGCCAAACGAATGATCATCCCATCCGTAACCGCAATCTTGGTAATGCGCTTGCCATCAATATAGGTGCCATTTGCCCCTAAATTCACCACTTCCCAACTTGACGAACTACTGGGTCGAACTTCGACGTGATGGCGAGAGACCACGGCACTGTAGAGAATAACTTCATTATCGGTCGAACGCCCGATCCGAATGACTAGATTGGGTTCAAATGTCCAACTTTGAACCGGGACGGCTTGCAACGGATGCAGCAGCGTGAGCACGATGGCTGAAGTTGAATGGTTCGAGTCCAGATTCGGATTGACTTGTAACTCTTCAGATGTTCCGGAGTTCATAGAAGTGGGTCAGGTAGCAAAACTTAACTTTACACTCAAAGTATACTCTGCCCGTTGTTTGGCATAGAATTACTTTGACATCTCCCCGCTTTAAAAAGACGGAAATTCTGTGGTTAACCCCTAGAAAGCAGGACGAGTCCACACTTCCTTTAAGCCTGTCAACAGACTCCTGCATTCCTTGACCAGATGACAAGATCTAGCGGTGAATTTACGTGCTTACAGGCTCCCCAGAGTGGTTTTAATCCTTAAGGGCAGTAAATCGCTATTTCTAGCTGCCTACTTGCCTGTTCCTTAGTCGTCGGTCATACTTCCCCCGTCTCTTATTGGTTGGAATTTCACCATACTCGCTAGATTTCAATCGGACAAACCTTGTTCCGAGTCAGCGCCTGTTAATCGTTATTATATCAGGTTGACTGGAACGAGTTGGGAGTGGAATAAAATCATAGCCCAACTAAATGTCGCGAGGGGTATCCCGCTAAAATCTTTGATTTAGCAGGAGAGAACGTCACTATGTTAACGGCTTCCTGTTGGATGTTCGTGCCCCTCATCCCCATACCCCTTCTCACTTCAAAAGTTTTAGTGATGAGAGGAAGGCGATTCATCCTTCATCCCTCATCTTCACTCATTCTTTACAGTACGCCCGCATTGCTCAATCCTAAAATCATGCCCGCACCGAGAATGTGACCCAAACTTGCGGTAGCTAGGAGTTCGGGAATGCCAAAACCTTTCCATAGTGCGGGTTTTGCCATAGGAAGATCGGGACCTCGTCCGGGTTTTTGAATGGCAAAGCGACCGATCGCGATGGCAAAAAGGTTACACAGGATCATGACTAGGGCAACACTGAAATTCCATTCGAGAGTTGTGGGGACAACGGCCAAGAGTGTAAAATTCATAGGTTTTTAACGCCTCGTTCGTAAAGAAAATTGACTAAAATCCTAAAAATTATAAATATTTCTTCGCCAGAACTGGAAATTTGTTGCAATCGTTAATATTTACTTAAATTTTCTTATAATTCTGGGAGCTTGAAGGTGCGATCGCTCTCTCGATGAGAAATTGAGTTCCTCTCTTGATAAAAAAATCAAATATCTGCTAAGATTGGCTTTATTCTTTCCTGTAGCACTATTCTCAATTATGCTCGATAATACAATTAGTCAAGTTAAAATATTTTCCTTTTTTGCAGGGTCTGGTTTTCTGGATCTAGGATTTGAATCTAGCGGATTTTCGGTGGTTTATGTTAACGAAATTTATACACCTTTTTTAGAAGCATACAAATATTCTAGAGACTGTCTGAAGTTACCGCTACCGGAATACGGATATTATGAAGGAAATGTTATTGACCTTCTTGAAGGAGAAGCAGCTTTAAAACTGGGTAGCTTAGTACAAGACGCTCGGAGAAATAGCGATATCGTTGGTTTTATTGGCGGTCCTCCCTGTCCGGATTTTTCTGTAGGTGGGAAAAATCGAGGTTCTCAAGGCGATCGGGGTCGTTTGTCAGATTCTTATATTGAATTAATTTGTCAGCAAAAACCCGATTTTTTCTTGTTTGAAAATGTGAAAGGACTATATCGAACTAAAAAACATCGCAGTTTTTTTGAAGAACTCAAAAACACAGTCAATCAAGCAGGTTACTTGTTAATTGAAAGAGTTGTTAATTCTATCGAATATGGAGTACCACAGGATCGAGATAGAATCATTCTAATTGGCTTTAAGACAAAAAAAATAGAACAATTAGGAATGAATACAAATAATATAAAAAAATATATTTCAGAAAAAATATTCCCTTGGAAAAATCACATTCTTTATCGTCAAAAAGATGCTTTTTATCGTCCTTGGCCAGACACCGATCCATTTCAGCCCGATTCTTATTTACCTTGTCCCAACAATATCCCCAAAGAATTAACCGTTGAATATTGGTTTAGAAAGAATAATGTTATCGAACACTCCAATGCCCAACATTATTTTACTCCCAGAGCAGGGATCGCTAAATTTGCCTCAATTGATGAGGGAGATGATTCTAGAAAATCATCCAAAAGATTGCATCGCTGGTGCTATTCTCCTACTGCTTGTTATGGTAATAATGAAGTTCATTTACATCCTTATAAAGTACGTCGTATTTCTACAGCAGAGGCACTCGCAATACAATCCATGCCCAAAGATTTTTGCTTTCCAGAATCTATGTCTCTCACAGCAATGTTTAAAACGATTGGCAATGGAGTTCCCTATTTAGCCTCCAAAGCGATCGCACAAACTATTTTTGATTTTCTGAATACCAAAGAATTTCCGGATTGCCTTTCAGAAACTCGTCAGCTAGAACTACTTTAAGCTCTGATTAATCTTTCGTAGAAACTGCATCAAAAATCAAAGGTTGTAAATCGCTTTTAGAGTTATACAAATAAGCTCCATCTACTAACTTTATATTTTGCCGTACTGCTATTCCATGCGGCGAAATTGCCCGAGCAAATAAAAGACGATCTCCTTCTGGTAGATCGCTCACAATCATATAATATTTCCAATCTTGTTTTAAAAGATATGCCATTGCTTTAATTGTTGCTGCTTCAAACAATGGTTGATATCTTCGATCTGGACGATGTGAAGTTTTGAGAGAAAATATCGCTTTAATTTCTCTAGCACTTAAGTTGTTTTCTAGAAAATTGTAAAAATCTAGACAGTTTGGTTCTCTAGCTTGTTTTTCTAAAATTGTTTGAACATTGTGTATTAAATCGTCATTCTCAATTTGAGCTAAAATATAATCCGGACTGGGAAAAAATATTTTATCTTGGAACGATCGCAGAATCCTAAAAGGCGAATTATTTTTTGATTCTTCTTTCAAAAGCGAGATGAATCTTGAGTTAAGGTTGACCCTCTTGAAGTGCTTGTATTCGCGAGTTAGGCAAACTGAAAATTGCGATCGTTGCTGCTCTCTCCTGATTAAATTCGAGAGCGATTTCTGAAAAAAGTGTTGTTACAATAAATTCATTCCAACGCCCCAAAGCATTATTAAGCGCTCCTGTTTTGGGGTTTTGCTCGTATTCTACTTTAAATGCTGCAATCGTTTGCGATTTAATCCAGTCTACAATTTGACTTGCTGATTCTCGATCTTGATTTAACTTTTGGCGAATTTCTGGATAGAGATCTTGATAGATAACAATGCTATTAATCTGAATCTTTCCATTTTTACCGTTACTAAACCATAGTTTTTTGTTAATCATTGCTTCTTGTTATCTTTCCTTCTATAATAAAATTCATTGCGCCCGCTCGAGTACAACAATGCAGTTAAAGCCAGTTAATTCTAGCATTTCCCCCCTCACGCCTCAAGCAATTCGCACCTGCGGTATCAATCGAGATTGTTGGTACGTCGTTGCCAGCAGTACAGAAGTTCGCGATCGCCCCCTCTCAGTCATGCTTTGGAAACAAGCGATCGTGCTGTATCGCGATCGAAAAGGGACGGTTATTGCCCTTGAAGATCGCTGTCCCCATCGTCAAGTTCGCTTAAGTTCGGGAAAAATCATTGACGATCGCCTTGAATGTTCTTATCACGGTTGGCAATTTAATCGAGAAGGAAAATGCGATCGCGTGCCTTATTTAGCGGACAATCAAAAGTTACCTACTTGTAAAATTCGCACTTTTCCCGTACAAGAACGCGATGGATTTATTTGGCTATTTCCGGGAGAGGGAAATCCCGATGCGATCGCGCCATTAGGAGTGCCGGAATGGGAGCATCTTAATTATATTGCCACGGTTTCTACGATTGATTGCCAAGGACATTATTCCTTTTTAATTGAAAATTTAATGGATATGTACCACGGACATCTACATGATAATTATCAAGCCTGGGCATCAGCAAAACTAGAAGCATTAGAAGAACGGGAAAATAGAGTAGATGCTCGTTACGAGGCACAAAGTTATTATCGCATTGATAAAATTTGGTCGATTTCTCAATTATTTTTTCCTACCTTGCGTCGCCTCCATCCCGAACCCTTAAACGTGAGTTTTATTTATCCGCATTGGGTTTCGACATTGGGTCAAGATTTTAAGATTTATTGTCTCTTTTGTCCCGTTCATGAAACTCGAACTCGCGCTTATTTAATTCATTTTACCTCTTTAAATGCCTTCTGGCGATTGCATAAGTTGCCTCGAAAATTTCGCCGATTTCTGAAAGATATGTTATTCGGTTCGGCACAAAAACTTTTAGATGGATTGGTACGACAAGATGTCGAAGCGATCGAACAAGAACAACAGGCATTTTTAGACTGCCCCGATCGCCGTTCCTACGAATTAAATCGCACAACAATGAGCGTGCAGCGATTAATTCTCAAGCAAGCCCATTCAAAACAATGATCTTCAATACAGGATTAACAGTTTTAATTGTTGATGATAATGAACCCGATCGCCGCTACCTTATCGAAACGCTGGAAACAGTTAGGGAAGAGATTTGCATTCGAGAAACCGACGGGATAGAGGAAGCGATCGCCTTGCTGAAAAAAGGTGATTTTGATTGTATGTTTCTCAAAGAAAATCTCGGCAATATTTCGGAAACTTTGCAAGACATTCGTCAGCAAAAAATCGAGACACCTATCATTATCTTAACAGAAGAAGAAGACCGAACAACAAGATTAGAATGGGAGAAAATTGGCATATCTGACGTTCTGATTCCGCGAGAGATTATCCCAGAAATTCTCTATCGCAGCCTCTACGCTGCCGTAGGAATCCATCGCGCCCGAGGAGAAGCCCAACAAATTCAAAAACGCTTGCAAGACAGCGAAAGGCGATCGCATTTTTTGGCTTCCGCAACGACACTTCTTTCTACATCTCTCGACTATCAAACAACTCTCAATAACCTCGCTCATCTCATCGTTCCCTATCTCGCAGATTGGTGTACCATTAACCTTGCGGATCGCGAAGGAACGCCTCGTCTCATTGCCGTTGCCCATGTCAATCCTCAACGAGAATCCCTCGTCTGGCAACTCCAACATCACCATCGTACCGCCCAAACTTTGAAGGTTTTTCAAACTGGAAAACCGGTTATCTGTGAAACGGTCTCAAAAAATTCTCTCGGGGAACTGGCGATCGACAGCCATCAACAAGATATCTTAGAAGAACTCCAATTTTGTTCTTATCTTTGCGTCCCCTTGCGCACTCGAGAGCGAATTCTCGGTTCGATTTTATGCGTTTTAGGAGAGTCCGATCGGCATTACCGTCAAAGCGATCGAGAACTTGCTGAAGACTTAGCCGATCGCGCTGCTTTAGCCATCGAAAATGCCAAACTCTATCAAGAAGCACGGGAAGCCAATGCGAGGTTAGCCGAACGCAAGCAACACTTGACCACCTTGCAAAAGCTCACAAATCTCCTAAACCAACGCCTGACAAATTTAAAGGATCTGTTAAAAGTGATGGCGCGATCGGTAACCGAAGCGATCGCGGGGGCGCAATTCTGCTTTATTGCCCTCTACGACTGCCACGAATGCCAAACCAGTCTCACCGTAACCGCCGGAGAAGGGGTCGATCGCCTGCCCCTCGATCGCGCTTTTTCCGTCGGGGGGTGGCTGCACCAAGTTTTCGCTACGGGGGAAGCTAACCTCATGCAAACCCCCTCCCATCCGCTTTTTCCCTTCCCCGCCGCCCTTTACGCCGTCCCCATCCAGTCGGCGCGATCGGGACGGTTGGGGGTATTGGGGGTGGGACATTGGCAGAATATCGAAGCTTTTGCCCGAGGGGATGGCATTTTGTTACTTGCTGTCGGGGAACAAGCTGCTATTGCCATCGACAATGCCCAACTCATTCAAACCTTAGAAGAACGGGAAGAACGCCTAGAACGACAAAATCAAACCCTCGCGCGACAAAATCGCAAGTTAGCCACCCAACGCCAACAAATTCACCAGCAAAATTTGCAACTCATTGAAGCGGCAAAAATGAAATCGCAATTTCTAGCGACGATGTCTCACGAACTGCGCACGCCCATGAATGCAATTATTGGCTTTTCTCAAGTTTTATTGCGCCAGCGTTCCGGTTCCCTTTCCTCTCATCAAGTGCAGATGATCGAACGCATTCATAATAATGGTAAAAATTTATTGGAACTCATTAATGATATTCTCGATCTCTCAAAAATTGAAGCCAAAAAACTGGAAATCAAACCCGGATTTTTTAATGTGAGTCAATTAGTTTGCACGACCTTGGAAAGTTTGCGCCCTCTTGCCGATGAAAAGAATTTAGAATTATACTGCGATTGTCAGTGCAATCTTAAGGATAAGAAAATTTTCAGCGATCGCGATCGCCTGCGTCAAATTTTGGTGAATTTGCTCTCGAATGCCATTAAATTTACGGAAACGGGCAGCGTTACTGTCGGGTTAGAAGAACTGCCCTGCGATCGCTTGAAAATTATCGTGCGGGATACTGGGATCGGGATTGCTGAAAATCGACAACAGCGAATTTTTGAAGAGTTTTATCAAGGAGATCAAACAACAACGCGAAAATATTCGGGAACGGGGTTAGGATTGGCAATTACAAAGTCGTTGGTTGAATTAATGAAAGGCAAAATTGAGTTAGAAAGTCAGTTGGGAAAAGGTACAACCTTTTTGATTGAATTGCCTTGCGTTTTGTAAATCGATTTAAGATGAACCACTCCAGACACAGAGAACACAGAGAGAAGGAGGAAGATGTCCTAAGCAACTAGAGTAGGGCTATAATTGAAAAAATGAATCCAAGTCCCTTGATATTTCCCACCACGCTTTACCTCAGATAATCCCGTGGCAGGAATGACACTCAAGTAACTTGGGAGAGTGAGAGGTACGAGGAAAAAGTTTGGACAGTGAAGCCTATTCAATTTAAAAGACAAAAATTTTTGATGATTTTCATCCTGACGCTTGCTGTTTCGATCGCGTTAGGAAGGATTGTACCGATCTCTGCTCAAAATACTCCTGCTTCTAGTCCCTGCGAACAACTTGAAATAGATATTCAAACTCGGGCAAAAGAAGATGCTAAAGCCGATAACTTTAACTTTTTCAATGCTGACAAAAAGAAAAAGAAGATTGTTGATATTAAAAACTTGTATCAAGATAGAAATTCCAAGAACTCCTGTTTTCAACAAGCTCAATTATGGGATATCTACGAAACAGAATACGATCTTCATAAATTTCCCTCTTGGATGCCTTTCTTTTTTATTCTTCTCTTCGGTGGTGTTGTGGGGGCGGTTATTAGTGAAAACTTAAGAAAAGGGTTCAATCGGTCTTTAGAAACGATTGGCAACTGGCTTTACCAAAAATTCGCTGGAACGCAATTTTTTGAAAATATTGCCCTCAAAAAGTATCGACAGGCATTAATTGGTAAATATCAAAAACTTAAGATACCCTTTCGTCCAAATCTTCCCTTAGAAATGGGGGAAGTTTATGTTCCTTTAAAAGTATCGGGAACGAATAATAGTTCTCTGATTGAAGCAGAAGATGCGCTGCAAAAATACCGCCGCTTGATGGTTAAGGGAGCGCCGGGTTCGGGGAAATCAATGTTATTAAAGTATCTGGCACTTTCATACTCAGAAGGACGACTAACCAATTTACCGGATCGTCCCGTGCTAATCTTACTGGAATTGAACCGTCTCACTAATGCCAATCTGACGGTAGAAGAGTTAGAGCAACATTTAGTAGATGCTTGCGATCGCAATGATTTTCCCAATGCCAAGCGTTTCATCTCTCACAGCTTAAAACAGGGTCGGTTAATGCTGCTATTGGATGGGTTGGATGAGGTGAATAGCAGCGTGCGCTCTCGCGTTGTTCGGTGTCTGAAGAACTTGCTAGACAAATACGAAGAATGTCGAGCCATTATTACCTGTCGGACGGCAGTTTATAATAATGAGTTTGTCAATATTGTCGAGCAAACCTTAGAAATTGTCGAATTTACCGACCAAGACATTCGCCGTTTTTTGCAAGCATGGAAGTCGCAAATGCCACTGGACAAGTCAGTAGAGCAATTGATTAAAACCTTGCGCGATCGACCAAAAATTATGGCTCTATCCAAGAATCCCCTACTGTTAACCATTATTGCCTATCTTTACACGGATACGCCCTTTGTTTTGCCTCACTCAAGAGCAGAATTTTATACTAACGCCACAAATATTTTATTGGAGTTGCGCGATCTAGAAAGAAATATCCCCAATCAATATAGAGGAGTCAATAAGCAACGGGTTCTCCAACATTTAGCGCTCTATGCTCAGGATAGTGCTAATCGTCAACAACAAGATCGCCGCAACCTTCTCCATTCCGAACTATTAGCACAAGTCAAACAAGTCTTACCTCAATTAAATCTGCAGCCTGAAGAAGCCGATTCCCTAATTGATGAAATCGTTAATCGCAGTGGATTGTTGCTTCCCATTGATGGCGGACAGCGTTATCAGTTTTCTCACCTAACCCTCCAAGAATATTTTGCAGCAGCAGCCTTGATAGACAGGCAAGATGAGTTAATTCGACGATGGAACGAGGCTCCTAGCGACTGGCGAGAGATTGTCAAGTTATGGTGCGGTTTGGCGAACAATAGTACCGCTTTAATTAAGGCGGTATATCAACAGGATCCTCTGACTGGATTTGAGTGTTTGGCAGATGCTCAAGAAGTAGACCAGCAAC
>JBFRWJ010000286.1:0-13119 GCA_051439525.1 Spirulina sp.
AGGCTGAAATCTTCTGTTTTGGGCTTTCTACGATATGCTCTCACTTGTTCGGGATATTCATTGCGTACATACTGTTCTCCAGAGCCTCTTCCATCAGGAACTCGATTCGTGCGTATTCGACGAGGATTAAAACCTCGCTTAATTAAAAAGTGGCGAACAAAGACTTGCTGCTGTAAATCCTCGCAGAGGATAACAATTCTAGCATTTTTATTATTCATTTAACCATCCTCGTGCAATAAGTTCTGAGAGAAGTAATCCAGTATTATTTTTATCTTTAACTGGTTTAATACGAGGAGAAGTATTATGCGATCGCTCGAACCAATAACCCACTGATGATGCTAAGATATCAATTAATTCGGGATGATGAGAAATCAAAAGAGCTTGCGATCTTCCTTGACCGCATAAATCATAAAGCTGCAATTTCTATTTTTCCCGATCTAAATTTTAATAATGGGCTATCGTTGAAAAACAAATCCTCTTTCTCTACATAACATTTCTCTTGGTCAAGATCGTGGTGAATAGACAGGTGATATTGATAAATCCCATCACTTCTTTCTATATCTAACTCAAAATCTTGATGATTAGAATCAAGCCAACGAGTTCGATCTCAAAGTCAACAAAACAGCGAAAATTATTGATATAAATTCGCTTTATCATGGTTTTATCCTCAAATTGAGCTTCCTGTCACTTTTGATTGATTTAACGATCGCCAGATTTATATTTTACCGCAATACCAGCGCGATCGCGGATTTCTCCTGCTATCTTTTCTAGGACTTCCGGACTGACACATTTGAGTTGTCGGACTTCATAAGGACGCTGTTGAGAACTGCTATGATTTCCCCGTGCATCGAGTTGTCGTTTGATGGGTTTGGGACGAGTGGGAGTATTGAGTTGAATTTCATCGGGAGAGAGCGATCGCATTAACTCAATATAAGTTTCTAAACTGTCTTTTGACCAAGGCGTTAACACCATGGTTTGAATGCTCAATTCTCCCATATAGATTTGGCGAAATTGTAAGATTCCTTGCCAAATTTTGTTAAAATCGAAGCTGGAGACGGGACGATTGATACGCCGTAATGTATCGGTGGTAAAAGCATCTAATTTAACTGAAATGCGATCGCATTGTTGTAACGCCAGAGCAACCTCAGATTCTCCCAATAATGTGCCATTGGTTAATACGAGAGTCGGGCGATCGGTTAAAGTTTTAATTCCGGTTAAAATCTCTTCTAAATTTGCCGCTAGGGTGGGTTCCCCACTGCCACTCAGGGTAATCATATCCACATCCCAGGGAGCAAACTCTTGTAACTCTGTTAAAATTTGTTTTGTGGGGATATAAATATCGCGTTTTGCGGTATGATTTTCGATCGCACCCAATTGACAATAGATACAATCAAAAGAACAAGTTGAAATTGGGCCGATGGGATCGATCCCGAGGGAGCGTCCGTAACGCCACGAAGACACGGGACCGTAAACGGTCGGAAAGGTTGCCTTGAAAGTTGAACTCGATGGGACTGACTGCATTTTTCCTCCTGATTTTCCCCTCCTTATCTGTAGCGCGAACTTGCAAGAATTGACAAGAAATATGTCGAAAAAAGAAGCGAACAATTCAGAGAAAGCGAGTGATAAGCGCTAGTCATGAATTTGACACACATTTCTCTAACTAGATTATAGCACAAAATCAATAAAAACAGTATATTTTTACATATTTTTTTTAGGAAATCCCCATTGCGGAAAAAATTTCATAATCCCCCCCGGCCCCATTTTCAAGAATGAGTGTTATAGTAGCGATCGCAGAATGCAAACCTTTTGTTTAAATTTTGATTAAAATAGGAGTGATGACGTGGTTGCGACCCCAGAAAAGATGCCAACAACATCCTCGGAAATCGAGAAAGAGAATCGCGTTGCGGTTTTATTGATGGGATACGGAGAAGTTGAAAGTTATGAAGACTTTGCCAACTATAACGAACAAGCCCTCAACTTATTAACGGCAAAATTTGCCCCCGTTCCCACATGGATTTATCCCCCTTTGGCTAAACTATTAGCTTTGTTCGACCTGCATGAATGGGGACACCAACATGGGAACTTTATTTCTCCTCATAACAAGATCTTTGAAGATCAGCGATCGGGGATCGAACGAGAACTCCAAAAAACATGGGGCGATCGTATCAAAGTTTTTAAAGCCTTTAACTTTTGTGCGCCTTTTCTTCCCGAACAAGTTTTAACAGAAATTCAAGCCGAAGGATTTACCAAGTTATTAATTTATCCTCTCCTCGTTGTCGATTCTATTTTTACCAGTGGAATTGCCGTCGAACAAGTCAATAAAGCCTTACGTCAGTTAACCGATGATGGCGAACACTGGCTGCAAGGCACTCGTTACATTCCTTCATTTTACGATCGCAACGACTATATTGATTTCTTAGCTCAAATGGTGGAAGAAACTATTGAAAATGACTTGATTTCTGCCCATTTACCCTCTCAAATCGGGATTGTCTTGATGAATCACGGTTGTCCTCATAAAGCCAAAGGATTTACCTCCGGAATTATAGAAAGTGAGGCTTTATACGAAAAAGTTCGCGAGAAACTCATCTCTAAATATCCCTTAATTTCTGTGGGTTGGTTAAACCACGATACTCCCTTAATTGAGTGGACTCAACCCCATGTCGAACTGGCAGCCAAAAACTTAATCGATCTCGGTGCAACAGCAATTATCATGATGCCGATCGGATTCGTTACGGAGAATCACGAAACCATTTTAGATGTCGAACATATTATCGAAAGTCTCAACAAATCCAACCAGAAAATTGCCTATGTCCGCATGCCTTGTGCTAACGATCGCCCGGAATTTCTGAAAATGGCAGCAAACTGGGCTCATCCCCAAATTGAGGCTTTATTATCAGAAGAAGCGGTTATCGTCAATCCGCAATTAGCCACCGTTTCCCATCATCACCATCACCATCATCATCACTCCCACAACGACCATCACCATTAAACCTAAAATGGGCAATACTCTAAAACAGTTAAAGTATTGCCCAAGCTACTATATATTTCACAGCAATCAGTTATTAACCAATAACTGTTCACTGTTCACTGTTCACTGTTCACTGATTGGAAGTAAATCTCGTTCTGCGAGCCAATCGCGATTAAAGAGTTTAGACTGATAGCGAGACCCACCATCGCACAATACAGTAACAATCGTTTGTCCGGGT
Organism: Spirulina sp.; assembly: GCA_051439525.1. Lineage (GTDB taxonomy): Bacteria > Cyanobacteriota > Cyanobacteriia > Cyanobacteriales > Spirulinaceae > CCY15215. The sequence goes on from JBFRWJ010000286.1 coordinate 3,207, forward strand.
CCTAATTGTTTGGCCAGCGCATAAGCAGCCCCCACATTAATTCCTACCGATCCCCCCATAAATAAGCCATCTTTTTGGAGTAATTGATAGACAACGCGCACGCATTCCTTATCATCGATTTGAATGGCATCATCAATGGGTACATTTTCCATATTGGCCGTAATGCGACTGTTCCCAATGCCTTCCGTAATCGATCGCCCTTCCGGTTTGCTTTCTCCCGTTTTCACGTAGCTATATAACCCACTGCCCATGGGATCGGCAACAATACATTTAATTTCTGGATTTTTCTCCTTCAAAAACATAGCCGTCCCGGCATAAGTTCCCCCGGTTCCCGTCGCAGCGACCCAAACATTAACCTTCCCATCGGTTTGCTGCCAAATTTCCGGGCCCGTGGTTTCATAATGGGCATTGCGATTGGCCAAATTATCAAATTGATTGGCCCAAATAGCATTCTCCATTTCCGAGGCAATTCTCCCAGAGAGTTTAACGTAATTATTGGGATCTTTATAAGGAACTGCCGGAACCGTGCGCACTTCAGCCCCTAATGTCCGCAACAGTTCGATTTTTTCTTGGGATTGCGTTTCGGGAATAATAATCAAGCATTTATAGCCCTTGGCATTACAAATATGTGCCAAACCAATGCCTGTATTGCCCGCAGTTCCTTCGACAACTGTCCCACCGGGTTTGAGAAGCCCCTTTCGTTCTGCATCTTCGATAATATAGAGGGCAGCACGATCTTTAACCGACCCCCCCGGATTGAGAAATTCAGCTTTTCCCAAAATTTCGCACCCCGTTTCGTCGCTAAAACTGTTTAAGCGAATGAGGGGGGTATTCCCCACTGTCCCGATAAAACCATTTTTGATATCTGCCATTTGCGTCTTGTGGATATTGTGCCAATGCTATTTAATCTCAAATTATCTCGCGAAATCGAATCTCCCCCAAGGTTGACAAATCTTGGAGAATCTGCTAGGAAATACTGTGGGCTAAAGTTTTTAAAAGAATTAAAGTTTATAAAATCTATGAATTTATCGAGTATTGCGCAATTTTTTCTCGGTGTCATCCTCGGAATTTCAATTTTAGGCGTGAGTGGGGCAGCGGCAGGATACTATTTTTTCAGTAAGATGGCTGTTACCCCCTCAAAGCCCGTTTTCCCGGAAGAACGTCCCCAATCTTCTCAAGAGTCTGTCATACAACAGAAAGAAGAGGAAAGTCAAGAGCTTCCTCAACCCGATACACCTGAAATCACATTACCCACAGGAGCCTATCGCGTTCGGGTCAATTGGCCGGATGGGTTGAGTTTGCGAGATCAGCCAGATTTAGAGGCAAATCGTCTCGCTGTCATTCCCTACGACGCAGAAATGATTGTTTTAAAAACCACTGATGATGGTAAGTGGGATCGGGTTCGCCTTCCCGGAACCAATCAAGAAGGTTGGGTCAAAGCCGGAAACGCCGATCGCATTGAGGAAGACTAAGTTAGAGACAACCCACCATATCTGCACTCACCCATCCAGATTCGCCAAAAGCAGTGGAGGCATAAATCCATTGCCGGTTATCCACCGTACTCCTTCTTTGGCGATCGACTTCAATATTGATTCCCACTTCTAAGAATTCTTTCTTGGTCGAATCAAAACCGGGAGCCTCATAGAGATTGGTATCTGTGGCAATGGTACATCGACTGACAGAGGGGAAGAAAGGTGCTTGTTGAGGACGGGGATTTAATGATTGTACGGGCTGTGTTAGGTTTAATGGACTATATACAATGGTTTGTGTTGGAGGTGTTCCATATTGACCGACTGGTGGGAACAATGGGACTTGTTGAGATGGCGGTATTGGTTGTATTTGTGGCAATGGCGTATAGACTACGCTTTGGGGTTGAGTGAGTCCATAGGGCACTGCTGAGGGAAGCGTATTATTGACAGCAAGGGGAGTTGGAGGGCAGAGTTTAAGTTCGCTGGTTTCGACATAACCGATAACATTACGTTGCATATCGCGAACGGCAATTAATCTTTTTCCTCTTCTATTGTTTTCCAAAAGTTGGACGGTATCATTTTCGTCTAAGTAAATCCCCGTTACGGTTCTAATACTATTTTCTCGGTAAATGGGGGTTTCTCGTTTAGCAGCACGACACTCTCCTTGTCGTCCCAAGTTGTTGACTTGTGCGAGTTGAAAAGAAGATTCGGCATTAACACGATTCACTTGACTTTCAGGGGAGGCGATCGCGTTTCCTTCTCCCGCGATTCCTAATATCAAACCGAAAAGTACAAAAGAACTGTTCCAGTATTTCATTTTGTTCATAATTCCCTTAATGCTGACAGCGATACAAAAAGTTTACACGAATCAATCCCCTTCTTGGATTTAACAAATATCCCGGCAACGATACTCAAGCCACAAATATTCTAGTTTAACGACAACCGACACTATCGACAATGAGCCATCCAGAATCGCCAAGTTCGGTAGTAATATAGAGCCATTGAAAGTTATTCGCCGTTGCATTTCTTTGAGGATCGATTTCGACTCTTTCTCCGAGTTCTAAAAAATCTCTCCTTTGAGAACCAAAACCGGGGGATTCATAAAGATTTGTTGCTCTAATAATTTCGCATCGATCGAGCCGTGGTGAGGGAAAAGTACTTGTTGGTAATGAGGGTGGGGGAAAAGTACTTGTTGGTAATGAGGGTGTGGAAGAAGGACCAACAATAGGAGGACAAAGTTTTAATTCGCTTGTTTCGACATAACCTGAAAAATTAATTTGTGGGATATAAACTGCAATTAATCTTTTTCCTCTTCTATTATCTTCCTGAAGATAAACGATATCATTGACGTTTAAGTAAAGACCCGTTATCGCTCGAATACTGTTGTCTCGGTAAATGGGCGTTTCTCGTCTCACGGCATGGCATTCTCCCGATCTAGCGGAATCACTTAATTGCGCGATTTGCAAAGAAGTTTGAGAGGTAGAAATATTGAATTGAGAGCTTTGTTGGGCAAGATGAGCTGGACTTTTTGTTGGCCCGATCGCGATCGCGGTTCCTTCTCCTGCGATCCCCAATACCAATGCCAACAGTGCCAGCGATTTACTCCAGTGTTTCATCTCTTTCACGATACTCCTTAGCCTTTACAACTATACAAAAACGGTTTGCCAATCCATCTCATCCTTGGATTTAATTAATATCTGCACGGGAAACCCGGAAAAATGCAGCAATATTAATTATCTACAGTGTGTTCTGGGAAAAATGGTCATTTTTATGCAAAATTGCGGATTTTCGTAATAATTCGTCACAAATCCCGGCGATTCCCCTTTTCCCTTGACGCACTGTCATCCCCAATGGGGATTGAGGGTCGATGTTGAGAAATTCACAGACGTTTTGCCCGATCGCTCCGTTCCCAAAATCCCGATATTGAAAGAAAAATTAACCAAAGGAGAAAGCGATCGCCGTAAAATTTCGGGAAAATGATTTTCAACGCCAACCTCGAGTGCAAAAATGAGGGAGAGGGGCGATCGCACCGCAAATAGCTAAGAATGGGGGATAGCAGCAATGATAAAACCGAGTCGTGGGTTGTTTTTGGGGCTTGCCATGGGCATTCTCGCCTGGACAAATGGCGCGATCGCCATCGCCATTCAAAGCGATCGCCCGATTCACTCTCCTCCCCAAGACTATTTTTACACCCAAACCGAGATTTTACGACGGGGGGATCGCGGCGAAGCCGTGGGAGAGTTACAAAAATTATTAAAAGCGATCGGGCTTTTTAACGGTCCGATCAGTGGTTTTTATGGCGAACAAACCGAAGCTGCCGTGCGTCGCTTCCAACGCAATCGCGGTTTAATTGAGGATGGGGTAGCAGGAGTACGAACCCGGGCGGCGATCTCTGCCGTAGCGCGATCGCGATCCCGTCCCAGTTCCCCTCCTCCCGCACCCACTTACACCCTCGGCAGTCAAGGAAATGCGGTGCAACAAATTCAACAGCGCTTGCAAGTTCTCGGTTATTTATCCACGGCTCCCACGGGAACTTATGACGAAACCACCCGAGAAGCGGTGAGACGATTTCAACGCGATCGCGGGTTAAATGCCGATGGAATTGTTGGAGGGAAAACGATTGTTGCCTTGGAACGTTCTTTGAGTCCCCGACAAATTCGCGAGTTGCAACAGCGTTTAAAAGCAGCAGGGTTTTATAACGGCGCGATCGATGGGGTTTGGGGGGAACGAACCCAACAAGCACTTGAAGCAGCAAGAGAAGTTTATGGGGTGAGTGCTGCGGATGTACTGCGAGGCAATTATTAGGGTTTGTTAACAGTTAACGAACCCTCGTTAAATCCACTTGCCAGCGCACAAAAGCAATAATTTCATCAACGGTAAAAGTTTTCTACATCTTCGATCCCCGATCGCGCTCTTCCCCTTCACTGTAACGCGATCGCAACTCGTCGGGTTAAAGAATTGTAAGCGCGATCGCCCTAACTGCCCATCATCCCCGACAATCGTAAAACGATCTGCATCTGTTGAGGAGAAGAAATTCAGATTATGGCACGCAGTCCTTTATTTCGCCTATTTTCCCGCGCCCTGCGTTCTGCAGCCCTCGCCAAGCGCCACAAAATGCCCGTAGACGAGTTGCCCGAATTGAACCGATCCCCCCGCCAACCCCAGCGATCGCGACTGGGACGGCGTAAATTTCTCAAAACTGCGGCGGCTTTTAGCGGCGGGACGATGCTGGCTCTCAGTGGCGATCGCCTTATTTCTCCTCTCCTCGCCCGAGAACACGCACCTCCGAAAATCGCGATCGTCGGTGCGGGGATCGCCGGACTGACGGCGGGCTATTATTTGAAAAAAGCAGGCTACCGCGCCACCATTTACGAAGCCTCCAACCGCGTCGGCGGCAGGATGTACACCGTTAAAGATGTTGTGGGGAAAGACGTTTGGGTCAATCTCGGTGCCGAATACATCAACAGCGACCACGAAGATATCATCGCCCTCGCCGAAGAATTCCAAATTCCCCTCCTCGATCGCTTCGTCCCCGAAGAAATGGCCTTGAGAGAACTGTACCATTTCGACGGGCGAGAAATCTCCGAAAGCGAACTCGGTGAAGCCCTTCTTCCCATTGTCGATCGCATCGCCGCCGATGCCGATCGCCTCGAGGAAGACTGGGAGAATGCCAGTATTGAATTAGATGCCCTTTCCGTTTCCGAATATTGCGATCGCCTCGGGATTACGGGATGGTTGCGAAAATTCATTGATGTTGTCATGATTGCGGAAATGGGACTCGAGCCCGATGAAATTACTGCCCTTAACTTAATTTGGCAGATTCCCGCCGCCGATGCAGAAGGCAAGGTAGAACCTACGGGAGACTCTGACGAACGATTCCTCGTCCAAAACGGCACTCAATCCATTACCGACGCGATCGCCCGAGAACTGCAAGACCAAATTAAAACGGGAATGCACTTGAATGCCATCCGCGATCGCAACCCAGGATTTACTCTCACCTTTAACTATAAAGATATTGACGCAGATATCGTCATTCTTGCCATTCCTTTTAGCGTTCTCCGTCAAGTTCGCATTGGGTTAACCTTGCCGAAAAAGTTGAATCAATTTATTGGCCGTCTCGGTCATGGAACGAATGTTAAAGTTGCTGTGGGTTATGATAAGTGGTTATGGCGAGAGCAGGGATTGAGCGGGCAAGGATTTAGCGATGCCCCATTTCAGTCATTTTTTGAAACCACGCAGTTGCAATCTACTGAAACAGGATCGTTAACCTTTTATTTAGGCGGAAAAACGGGAGTATTATCTAGAGCTTACAGTGTGCGTGAAAATGCCCGACTTTACACGAAAATGCTCGATCGCCTCATTCCCAATTTGGCAAAAACTTGGAATGGAAAAGCCACGCGCTTGCACTGGCCGTCTTACAATTATGCTCGCTGTAGTTATGCTTGTTGGAAGCCCCGACAATACACTGAATTCGTTCAAGATTATGTTTATTTAGAAGGGGAATACGAGCAAGAATGTGCTTACAGAAATTTAATCTTTGCTGGAGAGCATACTAGCGATGAATATCAGGGTTTTATGAATGGTGGGGCGCAATCGGGACGTTTGGCAGCTAAAGCGGTTTTAACGCGGTTAAATGCTCCTGTTAGCGCCATTTAAGTTTAGCACAATGCGATCGCTTCGAGTATCGGGATCCGCCAGGGATTGAAAATCCCTGTCTCATACGAAAAATCCATTAAAATGGATTGGGGCATTTAGCAATACGGCTAGGCGCGAACGTACTTAATCTTAACAAATGTAGTCCTCTTCAGAGGACTTCCTATATGAGACAGGGAATTTGATTCCCTGGCAGATCGCAAACAAGAAAGACAATTTCATTACTTCCATAAGCGTAACCGCAAGCTGCTCAATTTCTGGAATGTCCTCACTCGCCTTTGTAGATCGCCGATAAACTCATGGGAGGGAAGATAGTGCGAAAACATCGGGGATGTTTGTGGAGAAGTCTGCAAAGTTTACTTGTCTTAATTGTATTCGGTTATGGCGCGATCGCGTGGCTGTTGTTTCTTCATCAACGGCGTTTTATTTTTAATCCCATGTCCGCGATCGAATTAACTCCTGAAGCATTAAATCTTTCTGCTTATGAGGAAGTTTGGATTCCCGTTCATGAAAATGGGAAAATAGAGCGCTTGCATGGCTGGTTTTTGCGATCGCATCGTTCTCCTTTGGGAACGTTACTTTATTTGCATGGAAAAGGGGGAAATATTAGCACGAATATCCGTCAGGCGCATTATTTCCAAAAACTCGGCTTTTCCGTGCTATTATTTGATTATCGAGGCTATGGGAACAGTGAAGGGGACATTCCGGGAGAACAACAGGTTTATCGAGATGCAGAAACCGCTTGGAATTATTTGCGAGAACAGCGTAAAATTGCTCCCGATCGCATTTTTATTTACGGACATTCCCTCGGGGGCGCGATCGCGATCGAATTGGCAACAAAACATCCAGAAGCGGCAGGGTTAATCGTGCAAAACTCCTTTACTTCTCTCATTGATATGAGCAAGCGTTCCCCACATTTTCGCCTCTTTCCCATTAATTTTCTCCTCAAACATCGCTTTGATTCGATTGAGAAAGTCCCCAATTTAAAAGTGCCTGTTTTATATATTCACGGTGCGGAAGATGACTACATTCCCCCGCAAATGAGTCGGACTTTGTACGCGCGATCGCCGCAACCTAAATCTCTTTTTCTCGTTCCTGGTGCAAGTCATAATAATGGCAATCTCTTCTATGAGAACCCAGCTTATACTCAAAAAATTCTCCAATTTGTCAGACAAGCAAAATAATCGTTGGTTATTTGTTGTTGGTTATTTGTTATTTGTTCCTTAACTGGTGACTGGTAACTGAAAAGAATGGTGACTGATTAAACATCGGGGAGTTTATATTGCCCGACAATTTTCTTGGCAAATTCGGGAACGTGGGCCTCTAATTTTTCGGGATAATTGCGCTTAACATAAAGATAATTGCGAGTGAAATGAGAATCAATGGAAAAACGTCCGTATTCTAAACCTTTTGGCCCGATTCGCTCAATAACCACTCCCATTAATTGGGCCGCCCACATGGGTAATGTTACCTCTTGTTCGTAAGCGGGAATGCTTTGCTGTACGGCTTGTTTTCTGTTCCCTTGAGAAGATACGGGCTGAGTGTCTAATTGTTCCTTCACTAACTCTAACATTTCCGCTCCTGTCTCGTTGCGCACGACAATCCATTGCCAACCAAAAGGCGCGCCCATATATCCTACCACTAAATCAGCGAGAGAATTAACATAATCAAAACAACTGAGACAGGCCTGGGCAAAAACAGTGTCCAATTTCTTCGTTTTCACGCCAAAAAATGGCACTGTTTCAATCGACCCGTCTTCGTGTTTGAAATGTACGCGAAAATCCTGCATAAATTCATAATGCACGACCGTATCGGGGGATTTACTCGTCGTTTCGAGAAACTTTTGTAACCCTTCGCGGCTGACATTATCCACGCAAGGCGTTCCCAAAACATAGAGCTTTTCTAAGCCTAATTTGTCTTCCACTTCTCGCAAGGCTTGAATTTGACAGCCGACTCCAATAACCAGCAGGCGTTTCATTCCCGACTGTTCGATTTGTTCTAAAACTGATAAATTAGGAGAAAGCGTTGGCTTATTGACTTTTGCGGCCAGCACTTCTTCCCGCGTCCTCGCAATCACGGGCATGGGTTGAAAGCGATCTTCTGGCGTATTCTGCACGCAAACCACTCCCTCGACAATACCGCGATCGAGCATCTCGCCAGCAATGGTACTGACGATCCCAGTCCACTGCGCTCCTTCAATGGGTTGTTTTTTCCGCGCCGCCATCATATCCTGATGCACGCCGAAATAGAGTTCGTTTTCGTTGTCGAGATCGCGATCGCGATGGTGGATTTTGGCTTCTAATTCGGCGATTTGTTGATTGAGAAAGGCGCAGGCTTCTTTCACATAATGAATATAATAAGTATCGCAAAGACCGCATTCGCTACAAAGTTCTTTGGCGGGGCGACGACTTCCAGGTTTTAAGGCTTTGGCTTTTTGGTGTTGATGAGGGAAAGTGGCTGTCATTTCAGTGAACAGTGAACAGTGAACGGTTGGGATGGAAGAAGACTTGAAATGAGTCGCGATCGCGACTCGCAGGGACGGACAATTTATTCAGATTCTTTCTTTTTCGGGTGGAAGCGAATGCCAACAAACAGATCGTAGAGAAAGCCCCAAAAATCTTTTTGTCCTTGGAAAATCCCCAAAGAGAGAGGACTACCTTTTGATTCTAACAGAGGCTTAGTCGCACGATAAGCGGGTTGGTATTTATACCAAGGAATCGACGGCCAGAGATGGTGAACGAGGTGATAATTTTGTCCCATAATCATGAGATTGAGGATGGGATTGGCATAGACGCGGGCATTTTTCCAGCGATTTTGTTCGTGAAAGGGACGATGGGGAAAATAATCGAAGAAGAGTCCCAAGGTAATTCCCACGACGAGGGCGGGAACGAACCAATAGTCAACAATATAAGAGAAAAAATGATAGTGGATGGCAACCCAAATTAAAGCAGCGACTAAAGCGCGACTGAGAAACCATTCCAAGAGTTCGTATTTTCGCCATAAACGACGCTTAAAAAAGAAGACTTCGTGATAAAAGAACCGAGGGGCAATCAACCAGAGGGGACCGCCAGTGGAAACGAAATGATCCGGGTCATTGTCGGGATCGTTCACGTTAGCGTGATGCTGGAGATGAACCCGGGTAAAGACGGGAAAGGCAAAACCGAGAATTAAAGCGCTAATATGACCTAAAGCCGAATTAATCATGCGGTTGGCATGGGCTGAATTATGAGAAGCATCGTGAATGACCGAACCCGATAGATGCAACGCGAGGACATTAAGCCAAAAACTCAACCAATGGGGCCAATGTCCGAAAAAATAACCATAACTCGATACGGTCAGGAGAATCACCGCGATCGCGCAGAGAAGAACATTTGGATTAAACCCTCCAGGTGCGAGTAAAAATTCCTTGGGAACGGTGAGAGGCTTTTGCGCCACCTGCATCGTCTGCCTTGCTCCTTTAACTTAAAGTTTATTTGCGTATTGTAGGATAGAACGGGTTTAAATTAAGAATGATGAAGAAAACTAATCAGTTTCAACGGATTCTCTAAGATTTCTCGGAAAGATTGACATGCTCTCCCAGCAAGTCAATGATTTACTGCTCACTGTTCACTGACATGGCTGATACAAAAAAACTAGAATCCTGCGTCGAAAACCTCGGACTGCAAAAAATTCAACGGCATCTGTTTCTGTGTGCGGATCAGACCAAACCGAAATGCTGCCCGAAAGAAGTGGGTTTAGAATCTTTGTACTATATCAAACGACGCTTGCGAGAACTGGGTTTAGACGAACCC
>JBFRWJ010000287.1:0-4780 GCA_051439525.1 Spirulina sp.
CACTTCTTCCCCAACTTCCCCCGCTCTCCGTACTCCTGCCTCGGCACCTGGCGATCTGCGCGCCTTGCGACAGGAATTGGTCAGTTTGCGAGGACGTTATGAAAGTGCATTATTCATTGTTGAAGCCAATAATCAAACCGAAGCCATTTCCCTTCCGGAAGCGATCGAACGGGTGAGTAATGGCTCGGTACAAACCAACCCGAATTCTCTCAACACTCAATTGGCGGAAGTTCGCGAACAGTTACAAACCTTTGACAGTTTAATCCAACAAGGGGACTATGCCCAAGCGAGGGCGCAAGGTCGCTATATTCGGGGCTTGATTTGGGATCGCTATCCCACCGAGGCGCGCCTCCATTACCCGGAAACTCGTGCCATGTGGCTCGATCGCGGGACCATCGTGCGCACGCGATCGAAGCGGGAGTTGGGACGGATTTTCGATCGCCTCTCCAATGCGGGCATCAATACGGTATTTTTTGAAACGGTCAATGCCAGTTATCCCATTTATCCCAGTACAGTGGCACCGGAACAAAATCCCGCGACTGTCGGTTGGGATCCCCTCGAGGCGGCAGTGGAATTGGCGCGAGAGCGGGGGATGGAACTCCATGCCTGGGCGTGGATTTTTGCGGCGGCGAACCAACGTCACAATCACATTTTAAGACAGCCGCGCAACTATCTCGGCCCCGTTTTAACGCAACATCCCGACTGGGTGGCAACGGATCGGCAGGGCAATCCCTTCCAAGTGAATACGAAAAAAGCCTTTTTCGATCCGGCGCATCCAGAGGTGCGGGAATATTTATTAACGCTTTTGGATGAAATCGCCACTAAATACGATGTCGATGGCATTCAGTTGGATTACATTCGCTATCCTTTCCAAGACCCGAGTCGGGGCTTGAATTATGGGTTTGGTACGGCTTCTCGACAGGCGTTTTATCGCTGGCGGGGGGTCGATCCCCTGAAAATTTCCCCGGGAGACCCCCTCTGGTCTCAATGGACGCAATTCCGAGTCCAACAAGTCGATAGTTTTGTGGCGGAAGTGTCGGCACTGATGCGGGAAAAACATCCCGATATCGTCTTGTCGGCGGCGGTTTTTCCCTTCCCTACCCGCACCCGGTTGGGACGCATTCAACAAAATTGGGAAGAGTGGGTGCGACAGGATTATCTCGACGCGATCGCTCCCATGACTTATGCCGATGCAACGGATGAGTTACAACAGTTAACCCAACCGATCTTCGAGAATAACGCCCAAGGCTCGACCTTATTTTTACCCGGAATTCGCCTGTTGAGTTTACCGACTATGGTGGCGGTGGATCAAATTCAGCATTTGCGGGATTCTCAAACTGGGGGCTATTCCTTGTTTGCGGCAGAAAATTTGAGTCTTAATTTACAAACGATCCTCCGCAATACCCAAGGACGGCGCAAGTCCAATCCTGACGAACCGATCGCCCATCGCCAACCCTTGGCAACGGCACTGGCGCGTTTTGAGATCCTGCAACGAGAATGGGCGCTGTTATTATTGAGCGGTCAGTTGCAAATGGATGAAGGGGGGATGCGAGAGTGGGGCAAGCAGGCAAAAGCGCTCGAAATTGCCCTCGCGGCACTGACAGAGGAGCGATCGCCCGATAACCTGCGGCGGGCAACGGGTGCGATCGCCGGGTTTCAGCAAAAATTTGGCACTTGGATGAGACAGCAGGCGCGAGAACATCCCTATCAGGTTCGGGTTTGGCAAAATCGCTTATCCGGCATCGATCGCTTGATTCGCTATGGGGCGCGCGATCGGGAATAGGGAAGGATGAGGGATGAAGGATGAGGGATGAGGGAAGGAATTTCTGCTCGAAATCCTTCTGTTCATCCTCTCATCCCGCTCATTTCGATAAAGTTTTGTATCAAAATATACAGAAAATTATTCAGACGTTTCACAATGGGGATTGTCAGCGATTGATGATATAAGGAGCAAGTCTTATGGCGATCGCACCATTCCTGCAAACGATAAATCGCCCCAAGTTGGAATCGGGGAATTGTCAATACATTCCACAAAAGGGCTTTCGGGTTTTAGAAAACGGCGATTGGGTTTCTTTGTTTGCCCTGCCCTCAGAGTTAGCTTACGATGAAGCGTTGTTGCTGTGTCAAATCGATGGCGATCGCTGGGTCGCTTGGATTCCCGATTTCGGCGAGATCGAGCTTTATCTGCGACAGTTTTGTCCTCTGGTTACATAGATCGCTCAAAAGAGGGCGCGTCCGAGATTGCCAGCAGAGATTGAGGGCGCACCTTTCACTTAAAACATATTTTAATCTATCGGTAACATGGATATAGAATTCTTAAATTTTAACGGATAACTGAAAAGATAGTTCGCACAGAGTCCCTTTTGTGGGTAAAGATTCGCGCCGGAAATTTCCCCCTAACCGTTGAGCCAATTTATGATGCTGCTGCGTGCTGGAATGGATGCGATCGCTTTGAATTCCGCAGCCGTTATCTCGCACTGTCAGGGTATATTGTCCGCGAGCAAATTTTCCCGTTGCAGTGATGCGAGTGACTCCCTTGGCGTGTTTTCCTACATTGCAAATCGCCTCTTCCAACCACAAGCATAACTCTCGCTTGCGATCGCAGTCGAGGGAAGCCGGACAAACCTCAAAGTTACGCATCTTGACTCGCAGGGTTTGAAAATAAGGGAAATCTCGGGCGATCGTGGCTGAGAAAACTTGATAAAAGAGTTCGTTTAAAGGAAGGTTTAAATCGAGATTGCTACCGCTTCCCAAACGCAGAATCCAATCGGAGAAACCGTCTTCTAAAGCCGGAATTTTGCCAACGATGGGGGTGGGGTTCTCTTCATCGACGAGACAGTTCCCAATGGCACGAATTTCGCGATCGAGTTGTTCCAATCGTTCGATTAATTCTGGCGATCGCAGGGTTTCCCCCCTGACATCTCGCAGGAAAACTGCTAAAGTTTGCAAGGGACCATTATGAATTTGGGTAAAAGTTTGTTCGATCGCTTGTTGTCGAATGGCTTGCTTTTCGAGAATTTTTGAATAGTATTGCAGGCGTTCGGTATAAAGGCGATCGACCATATCTTGAAGGCGGACGTAAAATAAAATAAACACGATTTGGCCGACGATCGTCGGTCCGGTTAAAAAAGCGATTTCCTGACCCCGCATGGTGTTGAATTCCGCCGGATGTAACAATAAATAGAAGAAAATGGGAGCGGCGGTAATTAACCAAGATAAAACGAGAATTTTCTCCCATTGATAAGGGCGAATGAAAATCAGAAGAATTAATCCTACTAATGGTATGGCTGAAACGAGCGGTGCAGGTAAGGTATCGATCAGCGTTAGATCGGGGATCGCGATCGCAAAGCCGACAAAATACCAAGAAGAGATTGTCAACGCGATCGTGAGGATGAGTGCAAACAGCCGAGTCACTTGCGGCAAGCTTTCCGGCGTTTGCTGCAAGCGGATAGTGAGAACAAAAAAGCCAATTGCCGAGAGAGGCGGAACAATCAGATTAATCGGAGCAGTATTCGTCTCCAATATGTGTATAATGGTAGCTACCATGGATGCAAAGGTCAATACCTTTAACAGCATTAAGAGGATTCGGCGTTTCAGATCTTCATGAGGTGTCATTTCAGTGAATAATAAACAATACCTAATTCAACAGTTTTTGAATTTTGCATTTTTAATGTAAATGACTGAGTCTCGAACGTATTTTGTTGATAACCGATAAGCAGGTGAGAGCTGCCATGAATATTAAAAATGCAGCACTGAAAAAGGGTGAATTGTGACCGATGCTTGCAAAAGCAAATCCCGCTAAACTCGGTCCGATAATCGTACCGAGAGAAAGAGAAGATTGTGCCATTCCTAATATTTTCCCCGTTTCGTGGGGATCTGCTAATTGGGAAAGGACACTACGCGTCGCCGTTTTCGAGAGACTATCGCCAATCGTCAAAAAACTCATTGCCCCCAAGAGTAAAGCTAAATTGGTCGAAAAAGGAATCAAAAATAATCCGATCGCTAAAATAACCAGTCCACCGATTAATAACTTCACTTCGCCAAATCTTTTGTTCAGAATGCCGATCGCACCGCCTTGAAAAATGGTTGCCACTATGCCGCAAAACATCAAAAGATAGCCGGTTTGTTGCGGTCCCCAACTCAATTGACGTTCCAGCCATAACGCTAAAATCGTTTGCGCGCCTAATAAGCCGATCCCCAGTATGAAAAAGATGCCAATTAAGATATTAATTAAGGGGAGTTGGAATGTTTCTATCAACCCAAATAATCTTTTGAGAACTGAAACGGTTTGGGTGGGTTTTGCTAAGATTTTTGGTTTCGATCTGGGTAAAGCCAAAAAAGTAAAAATAAAACCGAACAGAGATAACCCGGAAGCCGCTAAAAATGGTAATTGATAATTAACTCGTTCGGGGTTTCCCCCGGCTAATAATCCACCAATCGCCGGTCCTAACGTAAAACCAAGCCCAAAAGCCGCTCCAATGAGTCCCATTCCTTTTGCTCTGTTTTCAGGAGTCGTAATATCAGACATAAAAGATTGAGCCGCGACGACTGTTCCTCCCATCAATCCGGCGAGCAAACGCGAAGCAAACAGCATCCATAAAGAAGTCGCTAAACCACACCATAAATAGGAAAGACCGCTTCCCACCATAGATGCTAATAAAATCGGTCTTCTGCCAATGCGATCGCTTAACAAGCCCCAAAATGGCGAAAAAAGAAATTGCATTAATGAGAAACAACTAAAGAGGAGGGTAATCACTGCGTGAGAGGCGCCAAAGTGTTC
>JBFRWJ010000288.1:0-12117 GCA_051439525.1 Spirulina sp.
GCAGTTAATGCCTCGCAGAGATTTTGACTCAAAAAGAGCCAAGTTTGCTGCAAAGCATCTTCATAATACGGCGTATTTTCCCGCCATAACTTACCCGATCGCTTAATCTCGATAATTAAGCGCGTCAAGCAATGATTGCGTTGCAAACTTCCTCGCGGATGCTGACAGGTTTCAGCCGCAAGACGAGGGATCTGATTGAGTTTGCTGTTTTCTGGAGGGTTCTGAGTACCACTCATCTCCCTCGGTTTTTCATTCATAACGCGATCGCGAGTAGAACTATCTATTTATCTATTGGGAGGAAACTCGGTTTTTTTGCAGATTTGGCGAAGAAATTTTTTCGTTTGGCTGAAATCCCTTATCCTCTCTACATTTCCGAAATATTAATTTATGTAACAAAGCGAGTTGGCAAAATTTTGCCCGCACCTCCCGATAGATGGTATAGAAGCGAATTGAAAAATTTTTCAGGATCGTGCATCAAAACTCTCTTGCTTTCCAGAGAAAAAAATAGAACGCCAAGAGAATTGAGTTCGCCTCGAGTCCGAGCGATCGCACTCTAAATTATTTTTCGTTGCGTTGCAAAAAAGTCAAAAAAACCTCAGAAGAATATTTTAGAGACTGGGATTCGCTACTCATCAATTTGGAGGAATACAGTAATGAAATCCTTATTCAATCGTGCAAAATCTTTAATCGTTTTAGGTGCAATAACTGTCACCGGAACAATTTGTTCGCTCTCCACTTCCGCGTTAGCAGGAACTTTTCACGGCGATTGGTATTACAGCGTTGATTCTTTCAACGATAGCATGGCCGGAAATATCGTTGGCAACACGAAATATGAAATCTTTAGCACGGCCATGAAACAAACTGCTAATGAGATTATTCTGGCGATTAATACCAACTTTGGCATTAATGGCGCGAGCAGTCAATATGCTAATGATGGCCATGTCAGTTGGGGAGATGTGTTGTTCAATTTTACCGGACAATCCCTAGATACTGCCAGTAATGCGGGTCAATTATTCGGAGTTCGTTTTGCTAGCAATAATGAATCCGGTGCGCCAGAATTGGGCGTTTATAGCAACGTGAAAGCCAAAGCGATCGCCAGCAGTAATGGTCTTTTATTATCTGACTTGAATGCCTATAATAACTGGATTTCGAGTCACGGTGGAACTCCCGATATTGGCGATTTGAAGGCGAACGATCCTTACTTCAATCCAACCCATCACATTCAAAATGTCATTGAGTCGGGAACAAAAATTGGGGGTGTTAGTTTATTGAGCGATTTGAGTTATTTAGGACTCGATTTCGGTCACTTTGGTGCAACGGGAACGCAAACACT
Organism: Spirulina sp.; assembly: GCA_051439525.1. Classification (GTDB taxonomy): domain Bacteria; phylum Cyanobacteriota; class Cyanobacteriia; order Cyanobacteriales; family Spirulinaceae; genus CCY15215. The sequence goes on from JBFRWJ010000288.1 coordinate 1,334, forward strand.
TGCTTTCAGTTTCGATCGCAATCTCTTACCCGATGGCAATTTTATCGCTCATTTCGGGCCAGAATGCGATAACGATGTCATTGCAATTGCTACCGAACTGACACCCATTCCCGAACCTTCTACGGCTTTAGCTTTAGGTGCATTTGGGTTACTTTTTGCAACTCAACAAATGCGTCGTCGTCGGCATAGTTCTTAATCTTTTGGAGTTGGGACGTTAAACCGAGCCATTGGACATGACAAAGGCAATTTGCCATTCCTGACTCTCAAGTTAACGTCCCGACAAAGATATCATTCCCAACCAAATTTTTGCACTTGAAAACCATGAACGGAAAAAGATTACTCTTCAGCTTTTTAGGGGGTGCGATCGCTTTAATTTTATCGAATGAATCCGCGATCGCATTCACGCTGACCCATTTATCTTCCGATGCGGAAATGAACGCCATCATGCAAGATCTTGCTTTCGTTGCTGAAGGAAGAATCGGCGATCGCAACGGTGCGGCAACTTACGAACTAGATCTCCACGAAGACCATCCCGGATTTCCGCAAATGACCGACCAATTCAACTGGCAAAATGGCGTAACTGAAGCCTTTGAACTCTCCTATACTTCTACCTCAAATTTAGTCAATTTTACCATCGGCGATCGCGTTCTTTCTCATGCCTACACCGACCCGTTTTCCGATATCTTTATTCGCACGCAAGCGGTAAAGGCAGGAAGTCATATTTTGCTGAATAATCTGCAACTCAACGGAACGAATTTAGGGGAAAAATCCCACGCGATCGCGGCAGAAGGGGGACTCGATATTTTGCAAATTAGTGAATTTGGAAAAGATTTCCAACTCACGGGAGAAGTGACGATGAATTGGGAAGAAATTCCCCCCACGCAATCAAGATTAGCCTTTCAAATCAAGATTGCCGATACGGGAGATACGCCAACTCCCAGAAAAGAGATTCCCGAACCCAGTTTGCTCGTGAGTTTAGGTTGTGTTAGTTTACTGGGACTGCGATCGCGTCGTTTTTGTAAAGAATAATTACAAAAATCGTCAAATTGCCTAAAATCGCTCATTTTTGCCAGAGATATTCAAAGAAAGACTCTATAGGGATATTGGAGAGTTATCCTCGATCTATCCCCACTCGTTACCCCTTACCCCTTATCCGATCGTGTTTTCAATTTTCATTCTCACCCACAACGAAGAAATCGATATTGCCCCTTGTATCGAATCCGCACGACTTTCCGATGATATCATTGTCGTGGATTCTTTCAGCAGCGATCGTACGGTTCAAATTGCTCGCCAATATCCCGTCCGCACGATCCAGCACGCCTTTGAAAGTCATGGCAAACAACGCACTTGGATGCTGCAAAATATTCCCACAAAACACGACTGGGTTTATATTCTCGAAGCTGACGAACGCATGGCCCCAGAACTCTTTTCCGAATGTCTCCAGAAGATCGAAAACTCTCATCATTAGGGTTATTCTGTAGACGATAGAGTCATGTTTATGGGAAAATGGATACGCTACAGCACTCAATATCCTAGCTATCAAATGCGCTTTTTTCATAAAGATAAAGTCTGGTTTAGCGATTACGGTCATGCCGAGCGAGAAGTCGTCCAAGGCAGCACGGGTTTTCTCAAAGAGACTTATCCTCATTTTACCTGTAGTAAAGGGTTCGATCGCTGGCTTGAAAAACACAATCGCTATTCGACGGATGAAGCGAAAGAAACCGTATACCAACTCCAAAACGGGACGGTCAATTGGTACGATTTATTCGGGGGAGCCTCAGAAGTCGCAAGACGACGCGCGCTGAAAAATTTATCCTTGCGCTTGCCTTTTCGACCCCTGTTGCGCTTCTTTTATATGCTCTTTATTTTGGGAGGGATTTTAGATGGGAGTGCGGGATTATCTTGGTGCATTTTGCAAATGTTTTACGAATATCTGATTGTTCTCAAAGTGGAGGAACTCCGACAAAATTCTCAAGTCTCATTCAACCCCTCAGATGAGGAAAAACTCTCGGGTTTTGTAGCTCTAAAAAAATCTTCACTTTTGTCCCGATCGCCAAGCCTTTAATGACCGTCGAGCGAACCATTAATTCCCGTCCTGAAGTCATCTCCACCCGGTAACAATGTTCTCGTCCGAGAAATTGGCGATCGCGAATAATCCCATTTCCCCCCTCGTCGGGTTGCAGGATAATCTCCTCCTGACGCACCATTAAATCTCCCTTTTCTCCCCCCTCGCCTTCGCTGGTAAAACAACCTAATTCTGTCTCCCAACCGGCCTCGGAATAGCAAGCCGGGATAAAATTAGCTTGGGTGACAAAATCGGCGACAAATCGAGACGCGGGATGCAAATAAACCTCTTCCGGGGATCCCACTTGTTCTAAAAAACCTCCCTGCATCACCCCCACGGCATCGGAAATGGAAAGCGCTTCCTCTTGATCGTGAGTCACAAAAATTGCCGAAGTTCCGGCTGCTTTAAGAATATTGCGCAATTCTTGCCGCAAATGCAATCTCACTTGTACGTCCAAATTACTCAAAGGCTCGTCTAATAAAACCAGTGCGGGACGGGGAGCCAACGCCCTCGCTAAAGCCACGCGCTGTTGCTGACCCCCGGAAATTTGATAGGGATAGCGATCGCCTAAACCGCTCAACCCAACCAATCCTAACACTTCTCCGACCCTCTGCTTCCCGTCTCTCGTTAACTTGCCACCTTTATGGGTCAACCCAAAAGCAATATTATCCCGTACCGTCAAATGGGGAAACAGGGCGTAATCTTGAAAGACCATCCCTACCCCTCGTTGCTCTGGAGGCAGGCAATAACCGCGTTGTGACACCCCCTTTCCGGCAATTTCGATCTTTCCCTCATCCAACTCCTCAAACCCGGCAATGAGGCGCAATAGTGTCGTTTTCCCGCACCCAGACGGACCCAACAGGGTCAAGATTTCCCCACGATCGAGGTGCAGGGTAATATTTTTGACAACGGGATGTTTTAACGTGGCAAATTTCTTGGTGACGCGATCGAGATGCAGAATTGTTGATTTTGGGTTTGACATAGATCGGTAATTAAACGACTTCCCCATTCTGGCGATAATATGCTAGGTTAAATTTAATTTAAGTAATTGAAACTTATTCTCATTAGAACTTTGTAAAGGATTTTGGAGTCTAGGTCAAATTGTCCGCATCTTCCCCTTTTTTGAAAACCCGGAAATCTCTGCAAGGCTTTGCGCGCAACGTCTTTTCTTTGGGAAATTTCGGCTGGACGCTGCTGGTTGCCGCGATCGCCATCCCCATTTGTACCCCCATTTTCGTCGTACTCGGGAGTATTTTTGCCGAATCGGGTGACATTTGGCAGCATTTAGCGACCACTGTATTGCCAGACTATCTCAAGAATTCCTTTATTTTAATGGTGGGGGTAGGACTGGGAACCTTTGCAATAGGCACTGGGACGGCTTGGTTAGTTACCATGTGTCGCTTTCCGGGGAGTCGTTGGTTGGAATTGCTGCTTTTGTTTCCCCTCGCTACGCCCGCTTATTTATTGGCTTATGTTTATACCGAATTTTTAGACTATTACGGCATCATACAAACGACTTTACGCCAGATTTTCGGTTGGAGCAATGCGGGAGATTACTGGTTTCCCGATGTTCGTTCCATGGGAGGTGCGATCGCCATGCTCGTCCTCGTCCTCTATCCCTATGTGTACTTACTGGCTCGGGTGGCCTTTTTGGAGCAGTGTACTTGTACTCTCGAAGCCAGTCGCTCTCTGGGATGCAATCCCTGGCGCAGTTTTGTCAGAGTTGCGCTTCCCCTCGCGCGTCCTTCCATTATGGCCGGGTTAGCGCTGGTACTCATGGAAACCTTAAATGATTTCGGCACAGTGCAATATTTCGGCATTTCTACCTTTACCACGGGAATTTACCGCACTTGGTTGGGGATGGGAGAACATACGGCGGCGGCCCAATTGGCAGCCGTTTTGCTAACTTTTGTGTTAGTTTTAATGGCTTTAGAGCGGCGATCGCGCCGTCAAGCCAGATACTATCAAACCGCCAATCATGCCAAACCCTTTTTACCCTATCGCCTCGAGGGAATGCGTGCAGTTGGGGCTTTCATGGCTTGTAGCATTCCCGTGTTTTTCGGCTTTTTGCTGCCGGTGGGGGTGTTGTTGGAAATGACCTTAAATCGTCCGGAAAGCACCCTCGGACGCAATTTTTGGGATTTGGCATCCCATAGCCTGATTTTGGCGGTTTTAACGGCAGTTTTGGGGGTGATTATTGCCCTCGTCATGGCGTATGGGAAACGGTTGCAAAAGAATTTTGCCATGTCCTTTTCCGTCCGCATGGCAGCGATGGGGTATGCGGTACCGGGATCGGTGATTGCTGTTGGGGTTCTCATTCCCATCGGACGATTTGATAATACCATTGATGCTTGGATGCGATCGCATTTTGGCATCTCCACGGGACTGTTATTAAGCGGGACGATCGCGGCGCTGATTTTTGCCTATTTGGTACGCTTTTTAGCCGTATCTTTTAACACGGTAGAATCCAGTTTGGGGAAAATTCAACCCAGTTTGGACGATGCGGCAAGAAGTTTGGGTCATTCTCCTGCCAGTACCCTGATTAAAGTTCACGCACCGTTGATGTCGGGGGGATTATTAACGGCAGCGATGTTAGTTTTTGTAGATGTAATGAAGGAACTTCCCGCCACTTTGGTGATTCGTCCTTTTAACTTCGATACCCTCGCCATACGAGTCTATCAGTATGCCTCTGACGAACGTTTGGTGGAAGCTGCCGCACCCGCACTGGCGATCGTTTTGGTGGGGATCGTCCCGGTGATTTTCCTCAGTTTGAAGATTGCGCGATCGCGCCACTGTTAAAGTAGATTTATTCGGATTCGCGATCGGTTTCTTCTTCTTGCACTTCCTCGTCCTCATCATCGAGATAGTTAATTTCCAAAGCAACTTCCTTAACAGTCTCCCAGACTGTTTCTTCTTCGTGTTGTTTCGGAAGTTGTATTGTAAATTTGTAAAACCCCTCTTTTAGAATGGGAAGACCTTGCAATCGTAATCTTGAAACTACTTTTAGCGTGTTTTTATTGAAAAACACAGAACGTTTACCTTTTAATAAAGTCTCTCCAGATGGAGAAAAAATTTCGAGTCTAAAAACAATATTTTCTTCAGTCCCATTTCTATCACGTTGCAATTCAACTACTACCTCGTAATCAAAATCATAAAAAATAATTCTCTCAGATTCTGGTGGCTTGGGAATGTAATATTCATCTAAGATTTCCATCAAACTAATATTGTTAGTTTCAGCGTTAACAATACTTTGTTGGCAAAGTATTGCCCAATTACAAGTAATCATGATGTCGTACACCCATCCAAAATAAATTCATCCCTTTGGATATTGTAAACATTTCTAAGAGCATTGACTTTTGCTTTATTTATATCTTTACCAACTGAATGAGTTTTAATCTGAAATTGAGGTTTTGCACTTGAAAAACTTGCTTTTGTATTTTGTCTCGCAAATAAATCTGCAAATTTTTCTTTGAAGTCCTCAAAACTCTGAATAGAAACACGATCGCTAACATTTTTTTCACTCATCAAACACGCAGCAAATTTTACTGACCACCAACAGTTTTGAGCCTGCAATACAAAGGATGATGCTGTCTCGGCAATGTCTAGATCGACTAAACTTAACGCTAATAAATAAACAGTTAAGGCTATATCGGCAGGATTTTCATATTGCGGGTCTATTGGCTGATTCGATAAATCAACTGTTCTTTTTAAAACCAGCCAAACATTTTCAGGGCTATCAGTCAAGAAAGCAACGAGGTCTTTAAACGCTGTTTGTTTGCGTGCAATCTTCTTCAACATTTTGAAGCTACTGGCCACATTGAGAAGAGCATCAAACTCATATCCTTCTATTGTTTCCATAGTTTTTTGAATCATGATACTAATCTCCTATCCGTCCAAAATTCTTCAGCTTTGCCATATTCATTTGGCACTTCAGTTAATTTGTGAATGTATTCGCCATCAGCACCCCATTGGCTGAGAACAGTAATATCAAACATTTTCTTGTGAATGTTTGGACTTTTATCAAATATTATGCCGATATGAGTATATTCTCCTTTTGATTTGTATAAAACAATATCTCCAATCGTAACTTCTTGGACTGCAATCTGATGATATTCATCCTCTTGAAGAATTTGTGGAATATATTGAGGATCGATACAAGTACGCCTAGATGCGAATACCATGCCAACACAGTTATAAACTGCCGTTAAAGATCTGACTTTAATCGTAGGAAATGTATTGAGGTGCATTTGTTTTGCTGCTTGCATGGCTTCTGGAGGACGTTCTTTACGCCGTATGTTATTGATACGATTACCACATCGAGTTGCCAAAGGAATTGACATTTTATCTTGTGGTTCTCCTTCACCAATAATTAGCAGATCGGATCTACTCATGCTTTCACATACTACTTATTTCTCCTTGTAATTCTAAAGTACCACAGTAAAGTTTGAGCAAGTTGGCTTACAAAGAATACAAAACAATACAGGTACGGATAACCGCACTTGCATTCGCTTTATCTGTACTTAGTATAATGGCATTTTATCCATCGCAATTGCAATATGTATAAAAACTTTAAATATTTTCTCTAAATTCAACAAAGCATTTTCTCATCCTAATCTTTTTTAAGTCAGAATGGAATCTGGGGTTTCTGTGAGAAACCCCAGATTTTTCTATGGAAATTATTTTTTATCTTAAAATATCGTGCATCATTCAAAAGAGGAACAATCTTGGAAAACTCGCGATCGCATTGTCACTCTAGATTCCTCTTGGGTGAAATTAATCTGCGATCGCGGTTTTAGGACTTATTCGTCCTGACCTTCTTGTTGTTCGTAATAATCTTCAAACCATTTTGTAATCAAGCGATCCAGTTCGCCATTATCTCGCATTTGTTGCAACACGGTTTCAAAATCATCGATTAATTCAGAGCCTTTGGGAAAAGCGATCGCCGATCCCGTATCTCCCACTTCGTCTTCGAGAACATGGGATTCGAGATCGGAATTTGTTCTCAGATAGGCTTGCGCAACCGTCTTATCTAAAATCGTTGCATCAATGCGTCCAATCTTTATTTCTTGAATAATTTCACCGATTTTATTGCGGCTGTCAATGGTGAAATCTTCTCCCGACTCTTCGATTCTTTTTTTCACGGCAGCTTCTTGAGTCGTACCTAACTGCACGCCAATTTTTTTCCCAACTAAGTCTTCAAATTTGGTAATGCCCGAATCTTTCTTGGCAACGATAATATTCTTGGCATCATAGTAAAGACTGGAAAAATCGACACTTTTTTCCCGTTCTTCCGTAGGAGTCATGCCAGCCATGCCAAAATCGGCACGTTTTGCTTGTAAAGCCGGAACGACTCCACTAAAATCCATATCCTTAATTTCGAGTTCGTAGCCTAATTCTTGGGTAATGTACTTAGCAATATCAATATCAAAACCAACTGGTTCATCTCCTCCTTTAGCAGTTTCGTAGAACTCATAGGGAGGATAGTCGGCAGATGTCGCCATCACTAATTTTCTAGCCTCATCCCCATTATTCAGATCTCCCTCGGAACGACCGCACCCCGATATCGCACCCAGAGAAGCCGCCAGAGTTAATACTAAAATTAAAGTTCTGCGTTTCATGATTGATTTATTCGTAATATTGCGATTTGCCAACTCAATCACGATAGCATTTTCCCTGCGACTATTGTTGCGATCGCCGTCTCGGTAGCGCCCTTCTCCATCCCAGTTGCTTCGCCACTGCCAATGACGCTGAGAATATAAGCTCGTCTCTCCAATACAGTAGGAGAAAAAGAGATAAACGCATGAGTGCAAATTCTCAAAAATATGTATGAGTTTCCAAGACTGGGAATTTCAACTATAATAATGCCGAAATCATCGCAAAATCCTCGTGTCCGATCCAGCAGAATCAAAACTTTAGAAAACTCACGATCGCCTTGTCGAAATCAACTCGCTTTCTGAGTGGGTCGCGATCGCGGAAAGCACTCCGAAATATCGGCATAATTGCATCCCACAATTGTCGGAACACGTGGGTAAATCCTCTCGAACTTCAAAACACCCTCGCTGCAACAACGTCTCTATTTGCTCTCGGGACATGGGCTTCGAGAAAAAGTAACCCTGTCCCGATTCGCATCCCAATCTCTGAAGTTGTTCGAGTTGTTGTTGGGTTTCAATCCCTTCGGCAACGGTAGCAAAATCGAGAGCGCGAGCTAACATCACAATTGAATGAATAATACTGCGCTCGCGAACCCCCTGTTGCAGAGTTTCCACAAAGGCGCGATCGATTTTGAGGATATCGAGGGGAAATTGATGTAAATAGTGCAAAGAAGAAAATCCCGTGCCAAAATCGTCCAAACCGATCGCAATGCCTCGCCGTTGAATTTCTTGCAAAATCCGAGCCGCAGTTTGCGTATTTTCAATCAGACTGCTTTCCGTAATTTCTAACTTGAGACAATTGTGAGGAATTTGCGTATCTTGGAGAACGCGATCGAGAATGTCGAGTAAAGATGATTCTCGCAATTGCCGACCGGAAATATTAATGCTGACATACAAATCGATAAAATCGGGATGGATGGAGCGCCATTGTTGAAACTGAAAACAGGCTTCTTGCAACACCCAGTCTCCGATCGCGCAAATCAGTCCCGTCTCTTCGGCAATAGGGATAAACTCGGACGCGGGAACTAATCCTTTTTCCGGATGGTGCCAGCGCAACAGAACTTCAAACCCTTCGAGTTGGAGATTGTCCCGCAGGCTAACAATGGGTTGATAGTAAAGTAGTAATTCTCGATTGGCGATCGCGTAGCGCAACGCGCGTTCTAACTCCACCCAATGAAGGGTTTGCGCGTACATGGCGCGATCGAAGACTTCGTAACAGCCTTTCCCATTGGCTTTGGCCCGATACATGGCAATATCGGCATCCCGCAGGATCTCGCTCGGATCTTGATAGTCGGGTTTGCTAAAAACAATGCCAATACTCGCACTGGTGAATACTTCGCGATCGTTCAGTCGGAAGGAAGATTTGAGCCGCTCCTGAATTCGTTCCACTATTTTGAAAACGTTTTTCCAGTCTTCTACTTCTTCTAACAAGATGACAAACTCATCGCCCCCGAGTCGCGCCACCAAATCCACCTCTCGTACCGAGGTTTGGAGAATTTGGGAGATTTGTACGAGCAGCTCGTCGCCGAGCGCGTGGCCGAGGGTGTCGTTAATGCGTTTAAAATCATCTAAATCGATGAATAATACGGCAAAGCAACTATTACTTTGGCGTTTCCCTTTTTTTAATGCGATTTCCAACTGCTGCATAAAATGGGCGCGGTTGGCTAAATCCGTGAGAGAATCGTGTAAGGTTTCATAGACCAAACGGGCTTCGGAGGCTTTACGCTGGGAAATATTGCGACCGGCGCCATAGAGCAAGTTTTCTTGGAGGAAGGGAACAATATTCCATGCCAGCCAATAGTAAGTGCCATCTTTGCCGCGACAGCGTATTTCTAAGGTATTGACATCTTCTCCTCGGTATAACTGCTCTCGAGCGCTTTGCACGAGATGCCGATCGTCGGGATGAACGAAATGCCACCAAGACTGTCCGAGCAGTTCGTGAGGAGTATAATCCAGTAATGCCATCCAAGCTGCATTCAGGCGCTTGAATTTTCCCGTCCCGTTGGCAATGAACAGGAGATCCGGGGAAAGATTGAAGAAGCGATCGCGCTCGAGTTCTGCTCGTTTGCGCGCGCTAATATTTCGGATGATTTGGGAAACCCCCGAGATCTTGCCCCGACTATCCTTCAATGGGGAAATGGTGACGGATACATCGACGGGGGTTCTATCTTTGCACAGGCGAACGGTTTCAACGCGATCCACCCCTTCCCCCTTTTTCAAACGATTGAGAATTGCCGGCTCTTCCTCGAGGCGATCGGGGGGTACGAGCATGGAGATTTTTTGGCCGATGGCTTCGGCTGCGGTATAACCGAACAATTTTTCCGCGCCGACATTCCAACTGGTAATCGTCCCCTCTAAATTTTGGGTGACAATGGCATCATGGGAAGACTCTACCACGGAAGCTAAAAGGTGCGAGGTTGCCTCAGCGCGTTCGAGCTCGGTACTATCTTCGGCAATCCCTGCCACTCGGTACACCCTACCCTTCTCATCGGTCACGGGAAAGCCGCGATCGCGAATCCAGCGAATCGTGCCATCGGGGCGCACCACGCGATATTTTTCCTCAAAAGATCCTTTGGGAGCGTTCTCGGTCAAAGCGACTTCTACCCGGTGGCGATCGTCCGGGTGGATGGCTGCGATCCATTCCCAAGGATTTTCGTACAAAGATTCGCAAGTTCGTCCCCAAATCGTGGTAAAAGCAGGGCTGACATATTCGACTTTCGCAAACTCTTGCAACTCGGCATCATAACGGATCAGCCAAAAAACTTCTTGAATATGTTCGGAGATCTGGCGAAATTTGGCTTCGCTTTCCCACAAATTCTCTTCGATCTGCTGGCGATCGGCGATTTCTTGTTGTAAGGCGCGATTGCTCTCGGTTAGTTCCCGCGTTCTCTCTTTAACTCGTTTTTCTAATTCATCATTCAGTCTTTGAATTTGAGTGAGGTAAAAATGACGCGCCAGTTGACTTTGAACGCGGACTAAGACTTCTTCAAGGTGAAAGGGTTTGGTAATATAATCGGCACCGCCAACGGCAAAGGCTTCAACTTTATCAAAAGGTTCGTGTAAGGCAC
>JBFRWJ010000289.1:0-5889 GCA_051439525.1 Spirulina sp.
ATTTTAAAGAGTGTCGATAAAGACCTGTCAACCACCATTTTATTTACCAACGGCTGGCATCTCCAAGATCGGGCCAAAGAACTGAAGCGATCGCATTTAGACAGTATCTACGTTAGCATTGACTCGAGCGATCGCGAAAAACACGATACTTTCCGCGAAAAACAAGGACTCTTCGATCGCGCTATTGCAGGTATCGAAAAAGCCAAACGCCTCGGTTTTTCCGTGGGAATTTCTACCACAATGACCCCAGAATCCTACCAAGCAGGAGAACTCCAAAACATCGTCCAACTTGCCAAAGAAATCAGCGCGCACGAAGTCTTAGTTTTCGATGCCTTACCTACGGGAAGATATCAAGATCGGACGGATTTAATCGACAATCCCGACTGGGTAGAAGACATGATGCGATCGGCAAAGCGATACAATCAAAATGCCAATTATCCGGGGGTTGTTTTCTTCGCCTATTTTACCAGTCATCGCAGTGTCGGTTGTTCTTGCGGCACCAGTTATTTTTATGTTTCTCCTTACGGAGATATCATGTCCTGCGACTTCAATCACGCCAAATTCGGCAATATTTTAGAAGAACCCCTCTGGAAAATCTGGGAGAGATTGACCACACTCCCAGAGTTTTGTCAAGCCAAATGGGGCGGATGCAAAGTTAAAGATTCTGAATTTTTAATGAGAAAGAGAGAAGAGGAGATAGGGAAACCATTCCCAACAACAAATAACCAACAACAAATAACAAATAACAAATAACCAACAACAAAAATGTTTTACCCAGTTTTAGCACATTGTAGTTTTGATAAGTCGCCGACGATTCCGATTATTATTTTTGAAATCATGGTACTCGTCGGCACGGGAATCGCTGTCTTTTTCCTCAGTAAAATTAAAGATAAGATTTTACCGCGATTTCTCATTACGGCGATCGGGGTGCTAATTTTTGAACTCTTTACCGCCCCCATGTGGCATAATTATCGCTTGGGTGGATGGGCTTATTTATATCTCGATGTGAGTTGGATTTTAACTGTGGGTTGGACGGGATTAATCTTAACCGTCACCCTTCTCGTCGATCGCTTGTTAAGCGAATGGAAAGCATGGAAGCGATTTCTCATCTACCTCGGTATTCTCACCCTTGCCGTCACCATTTTAGAAGCGATCGTCGTTAATTTGGGCATTCGTAGCTATGCACCGGAAGTCTTGGCAGATATGACAGGTATTTTTATTTTTGGCGTTCCCATTATTGAAGTGCTTTACTATACTCCCGTCTTTACGGGTTTAGTCATCAGCTTTTATAAATATTGGGAATTTGCCCTCGACAGAGAACCCCTAATTCCCAGCAAGCGACGCAAATGGTTGCGGAGTTTATTCATTGCCTTTATCGCCGTTTTCCTCTTTGAAGTGATGATCCAACCGATGGTCAGTAACGAGAATTTACCCGAGTGGTCGTATCTGTTTTTTGATATTAGCTTTATTCTAACAGGATTATGGGTACTCATTATTGGGGTTGCTGCCATCGTCGGCGAAAAATTTTTCTTGCACCTGCCAATTTTCTATCGCTTTTTAATTGCCTTGGGCATTACCGGTGCGATCGCGCTACCCTTAGAATCATGGTTAATCGTGAATGGTTATCGGGTATATGGAGAAAGTGCAATCCATAGTTTTATGGGCATACAAATGCCCATTACAGGGGTCCCCATTGAAATTGCCTTTGCCATTCCCTGTTACATGGCATTAGTGATTACCTTTATTCGCTATTGGGAAATTATTTTGGATAACCGCTTATGAAATTCTTATCTCGACTTGCCATCGGTTTTATCGTCACCTTCTTAGTCTTGTGCGTGAATGGCATTAACAACGCGATCTCGATTTTAGCTTTGTCGATTATTTGTACGGCGGGTGTTAGTTTGGTAATATGGATTCCTCTCTGGTGGTTGGTGGGATGGATAACCCTCGCCATTTATCGAGCGATCGCTAAATCCGCACCCGCAACTCCCCGAGAGGCGATCGCGACAACCCATGACATCAATCAACAAGCGTTGCTAAACTATATGAAACTGGCCAAAAGCAAAGGATACAGCGACAGTCAAATCAGCAGTCGCTTGCGGGTTGAAGGATGGAAGGATTCAGAAATTGAAGCCGCACGACAATTAGCAAGCGAGAATGTGGGATAATCCTAAGAATGATGCTAAAACGATGGTGGATTTATCAACAAGAACGTTTTCCCATTTTCCAGCATGGGATGTTGATTCTCGTTTTTAGTAGTGCAACGGTTTGTTATTCTGCCTTACTTCGCGATCGCGTTCCTCATTCGCGATCGCTTCTCGTTGCTTTTATCTCCTTATTTTTATTCTTTCTGCAACTGAGAATTATTGATGAATTTAAAGACTACGACGACGATCGCCGCTATCGTCCCTATCGTCCCGTCCCTCGGGGTTTAATCGATCTCAAAGAATTGGGCATCGTCGGCCTTCTCAGCGCGGCAGTACAATTATACCTTGCCTATTCCTTGCGTGCAGATTTAGCAATTTTGTTAGGATTTGTTTGGATTTATATGCTCTTCATGAGTCAAGAGTTTTTCATTAAATCTTTCCTCAAAACGAATCCAATTTTGTATTTAATTAGCCACAATTTGATTATACCATTGATTTGTTTATACGGAACGGCTTGCGATTGGTTAGTTTTAGGAGAATCTCCCCCCTTAGAAATATTGTGGTTTTTAGTGGCGAGTAGCAGTACGGGATTAGTCATCGAAATCGGGCGTAAAATTCGCGCCCCTCAAGATGAAGAAGTTGGCGTAGAAACTTATAGCGTTTTATGGGGGCGCGACAATGCCGTTTTAGTATGGTGTTTTGTTATTCTTTTAAGTTCGATTACGTCTTATTTTGCCGCCGAACAAATTGGCTTTTCTCGTCCTTTTGGGTTTGTCCTTTTTGTCTTGGGAATGGGAGTCAGTTGCATTGCTTATGTTTTCTTTAACCGTCCCACCCGCAAAGGTGCAAAATTAATTGATACAATGTCTGGATTATGGACCTTATCGATCTATCTGAGTTTGGGTGTCGTTCCTTTTTTCCTGCATTATGAGGTATATCGTTTCCTTGCGGGATAAACCCGAGCAATCTATCATGGGAAGCAAAGGCTGCGCGATCGCTCATCTCCAGCAAAAAGGCTTTCTCACTCCCCCCGGTTTCATTCTCACCCCCGAGGCATTTACAGACAGTTTATCCTCGCCAAATTATCGTCTCTATCAAGACTTGTGCCGCGATAAAAACGCAAAATTTAGCGAGATAGAAGCACTTTTAAATAGTCTGCAACTCAGCGAACGAGTACAACTAGAATTACTGCAAAACTTAGCCGATCGCTTTCCCTATGGGGGACGATTTGCCGTCAGATCTTCCGCAATAGAAGAAGATACCCCCAAAGCGTCTTTTGCCGGACAATTAAACACAATTTTAGGCGTTCCCCTGGAAGATTTAGGAGAAAATATCATTCTAGTTTGGCGTTCCGCTTTTAGCGAAACTGCTATTAATTATCGCCAAAAGCGAGGATTCTTTCCCATTTCTTCCCCTCCTGCGGTATTAATTCAACAAGCGATCGCGCCCCAAATTTCCGGTGTTGCTTTCGGTGCAGATCCGGTAACGGGACGGCGTAATATAACAATTATTAGTTCGGTGTATGGTTTGGGAACTTCCTTAGTTTCTGGGGAGAGGAATGGAGATACTTTTTATTTAGATCCGAAAGGGCAAATAATTCAATGTCAAATTGCCAAAAAAGAAAAACAGCATCAACTGAAATCCGAACTCGAACCCGGTATCGCGATCGCAGAAGTTCCCCAAGAATTAGTCGAAAAACCGAGTTTAAATGACGAACAAATTAAAGATATTGCTAAATTAGTGCGTCGCTGCAATCAAATTTTTGGCAGTCCTCAAGATATCGAATGGGCGATCGCTAACGATCGCTTGTATATCCTGCAATCTCGTCCCATTACCGCCCTCCCGCAAATCTCTCAACCGAGAGGTACTTATAATCTCTGGGACAATAGTAATATCGCCGAAAGTTACAACGGCGTGACAACACCTCTCACTTTTTCTTTTGCCCGTCGCGCCTATCGGGAAGTTTATCGTCAATTTTGCCTTTTATTGGGGGTTTCTCCCCAAGTTATTGCCCAAAAAGATCGCGTATTCAGCAATATGTTGGGCTTTATTCAAGGAAGAATTTATTATAACCTATTGAATTGGTATCGCGTTCTGGCTTTACTGCCGGGATTTCGCATCAATCGCCAATTTATGGAACAAATGATGGGAGTCAAAGAATCCCTTCCCGATGAGATTATCCAAGAATTACAGCAAAGTAACTGGGGCGATCGCCTGCAAGATAGCTGGCGAATTTTTATCACCGCGATCGGACTCCTCAAAAACTACTTTCTCCTCCCTCACAAAATCCGGAAATTTTACAAGCGATTGGAGAAAATAGGCAACAAACAACCAATAACCAATAACCAACAACCAATAACTAATAACAAACAACCAATAACCCATAACAAACAACCAATAACCCATAACAAATTACCGAATAGTGCCGATGAGTTGGTGTCTTATTATCGTCGGATCGAACAAGAGTTATTAACCCATTGGGATGCGCCTTTAATTAATGATTTCTTTGCTATGATTTTTTATGGGGTGTTGCGTCGCTTAACGGCAAAATGGTGCAGCGATGAAACGGGAACGATGCAACACGATTTGCTGGCAGGACAGGGAAATATTATTAGTACCGAACCTGCCAGAAGAATGCGGAAAATGGCGGCGATCGCATCCCAAAATGACTCATTCGTTCAACTCCTCTGTCAAGGTAGCTTAGAGACGATTCTAGAGGCAATAGAGACAATGCCAGAGTTTCGATCGCGGTATCGAGATTACTTAATCCGATTTAGCGATCGCTGTTTGGAGGAACTCAAATTAGAAAGTCCCACTCTTGCCGATAATCCTTTACCTTTATTAAGAGCGATCGGGATTCTCGCCAAATCTCCCCCTTCTCCTCCGACAAAATCGACGACTCCCAACCCAAATCTTTTAAAAATGCGCCGTTCCTTGCGATCGCACCCCTTCCGACGATTCATCTTTCATTGGGTCTTAAAAAATGCACGGAAACGGGTGCGCGATCGCGAAAATCTTCGCTTTGAAAGAACGCGGGTTTTTGGTCGTGCGAGACAAGTCTTTTTAGCCTTGGGACGCTGCTTTTTTGTGGCGGATTTTCTCGAACGTCCCGAGGATATTTTTTACCTCGAAGTTGAAGAAATTATGAGGATGGTAGAAGGCACCGCAACCTCGACAAATTTAAAAGGATTGGTTGCCCTTCGCAAAGCCGAATTTGAGGGCTATCGAGACGGGAAAAACCCGGGCGATCGCTTTGAAACTTATGGCATTCCCTATCTGAAGGGACAGCCTTTAGAACGGCTTTTGGTTTCCGCTTCTTCGGAAGATTGTCAACAGGGAATCGGCTGTTCTCCGGGGATCGTTCGCGGTTCGGTGCGGGTGATTCAAAATCCCCAACAAGTCCTCGATCGCGATCGTTCTCCAACCTTACAACCCGGTACGATTTTAGTCGCAGAACGTACCGATCCCGGTTGGATTCTTCTCTTTCCTGCTGCTGCGGGTTTATTAGTCGAACGGGGAAGCGTTTTATCCCATGCGGCGATTGTTTCGCGGGAATTGGGAATCCCCGCGATCGTCTCTATTCCGGGAGTAACACGGTGGTTAAAAGATGGCGATCGCGTTGAATATGATGGCAGTAAGGGTAAAGTTTATAAACTTAAAGATTAGTCGCGATCGTATCGTTCATGATTGTAGGGTATCTGAACATTTTCATTTCCCAAGACGCGGATAAAATCTCGATCTC
>JBFRWJ010000290.1:0-8221 GCA_051439525.1 Spirulina sp.
GCTTAAGCCGGAACCTGCGTCCGGCTTAAGCACTGCCTAGTGACTGATAATTATTTCTTCGATCTTTTTCAGTGCAATTTTGATGCCTTGTTCTGTAATTGTAGAGAACTTTTCGCCAAACTCGAAGTTAATGGCAGGAATGAGAATCCAATAGGATTTTGGGGTGATTTGATACAGTTCTCGGGTTAGAGCGAGGAGATATTGAGGGGTACTGCTGTGATTGAATGAAGACGCGATCGCGCTGGATTCTAAAGACTGGGTTTGGACTTGAGAAGACGTTTCCGAAGTCACGGGAAAGGCATCGACAAAAATCGCGGTACTGGCTCGGGCGAGATCGTCGGCGAGTTCTGGTGTCAGTTGATGAACCCGAAGCGATCTCACGTCTTTTCTGTTCCAATTGGCCGCGAGTTCCGCGACTTTTTGTCCCGCACCGTCATCGCTGCGTAAGGAGTTGCCATAGCCAATAATCAAATAAGTCATCTCAAGTAAAAATCCTCAATGATTCAGACGATCTCATAGTCTCAATCGTCTTAAAATCCACAAAATAATCTGTTTGAATCGATAGCGTTTAGATAATCCTCCCGCGAGCATCTGTCGAAGCAGAAAACTCCAGATTCGACCCATAATAAAACCGACAAGATAGCGTAATATTTGTTGGAGCGGCAAAGAGAATAATAAAAATATTCCGATCATTTTTAGTATCCCTAAAAGATCTTGTTGCCAAAATTCTAAAAAGGAAGGCCAGAAGGCATAGAGCGAAAATCCCAACGACAAGATCCAAGATACCCAAAACAACAATAATTTTCCTTCTAACCTCAATTTTCCTAATAATTGTTCGATTAACCAATAGTGGGCAGAAGTTAAAGCGATCGCAAGGTCTGGCTGCTCTAAATAGCGACGATCGACTTGATACAAAATATCTCCATCAATCGAAATCAAACTGCGCATGACAGTCTGTTCTGTATTTTCTTCCAAATAATAAGTTGAGACATTAATGCCGCAACTTAAGCCACTATATTCATCAAATAAAAGATAATAGCGTAAATCTGCCAAGAATTTAGGTTTAATAAAAAGAGAGAGACCTTGGGATCGCGCCTGCTCTATTTGCGATAAAACCTCCTCATTGAGATGAAAGCGAATGCCATGATAAACAATCCTGCGATCGGGTCTGCGTTCCTTGAGAAAGCGAATATAGCGTTCTAAATGAAGGCTATTTTTATTTTTTTTTGTGGGTTGTTTGTGCTTAGTTATGAGTTGTTCGCCGTTCACTGTTCATTGTTCATTGATTATGGGTAAGGGGTAATGGGTAATGGGTAATTGTTCATTGTTCATCGGCGTAGAAAATCAAAAAATCCGCCTTCCCGTTGAGCGATCGCTTGCTGCACCAAATCTAAGAAGAATTGAAAGAGTCCTCGCCATTGTTTTTCTCCAGCTTCAACACTTTGTTGATGCAGCTTTAAAATCAATTCACGCTGAGGATGATCCAAAATTTCTTTGGCATAACGATTGATCATATCTCCATCCAATTGCACGATGGTTTGAGCATAGATAATATCAGGATTTATCTCGTGTTGTAAGTCTTCAATCTTGAGATCGGGATGAGTTTCTTTCATTTGTTCGATCTTAAGTTCTTGGTTATCCCAACAGGCTTTTAATTCTCCCATCTTGCGCAAAAATCTAAGAAAGCGACTATTGGCAAGCAATTTTTGCACGCGCTGAATTTCAGATTTCCCCAATTGGTTATACTCGGGAGGATGGGGATTGGGAAGAGGAATTTTGTCGGGAGGCTGGCCCAAAAATTCTAGCATTCGTTCGTCGTAAAGCGAGGATGAGGGTTCTGAAGCAAGTAACGCATACTCGAGGGCTAATTTATTTCGTAGGGATAAATAGCGATCGCGATCGTGTTTGGGCATCTTTTTGCGACGGAGTTCGTCATCATTCAGATCGTAAATACTGCGATAGGTTTGCCAAGGTACGAACTTATCTCCGGTAATGCGATCCACGACCATTGTATTGACTTCTAAGGCAGTCAGATCGACTAAAGCCTCGCCAATCGCACGGGAAAAATTTTTCAATACGTCTCCCATTTGTTCTCCGCGATCGATTGAAGTCGTTTCCGTTTTTTCGATCGCTCCTCGAGCCGTCATTTCTCGAGAAGTTTGTCGCTCTCGGGGAGCATTTTGGCGCGTTCTCGGATTATAGGAGCGTCGCGGTTTTTCAAACATAATGTTTCCTGAATAATGAATGAATCGTTTTCTTAAGTATTATGATTGGTTTCGTGTTTGGCTTCCACTCCTAGCAAATTTGAAGGGATATCGGCCTCATCGGATAAAGAAATATCGAAATTAAATTCATCTCCGAATAACTCTTCATCCCAAGCGAGATCGACATCGTTGTCGGAAAACTCGGAAATCTCCTCATCGATTAATGCGGGAGGATCTCCCAGAATTTCGTCAATGCTTGCAGTGGCTAAGGTTTCTTCGAGAAGCGGATCCGGCAAGGATGAGTCCCCAGATTTAGGATAGGGTTCGAGTTCCTCAATGGCAAATTCTTCCCAATCTTCTTCCACAATTGAGGTATAACTCTCCGTATCCGACTGAGAAACTGCAAAGGGATCGATTTCTGAGGATGCGTCCCATTCCTCTGCCAAAGCGATCGCGTCCTCGGGAGCGCGCTGTTCTGAGGCAATCGCCAACGGGTTCTTTTCAGGTAGATCGGAAGCGTTTGGTGTTGGAGCAGCAGGCAGATCTTGTTCGACAAATTTGACAAAATCCCCCCAGTCTTCGTCTTCCTCCTCATTGTCCTCTTCATTTCCTATTTCGTCGAGGGAAAATGCTTCTAGATTTGAGATTTCGGGTTCGGGAGCGTCCCAAGGGCTTTCCACGTCTCCAAAGTCGGAAACAGTTGGCTCGAAAGGATGGCTTGGGGATGGCAGGGGTGCTTCGCGGGTTGGCTGAGAATCTAAAGTCAGGTCTGATGCCAGATCCTCTAAATCTAGGCTCTCGCGGTCTGTTTCGGGTGCGAGCTCGTCAAGCGCGGATTCTCGAGGGGATGGGGCTTTTTCTCCCGTCGGACTCTCTGTTTCCGTTCCCTCTGAAGAGAATTCCCAATCGTCTAACTCTAAGTTTTCCTCAGACTCGGACGATTCGGTCAGATCTTCAAACTGAAAGATGTCGGGTTCGGAAGTTTCTGGTGGTGCGAGCAACTCTTCCGTTGTCTTGGGGGTTTCCTCCCTCGCCGTTTCCGGAATTAAGGGTTCGTTCAATCGAAGATTAGAGCTTCCCCAACCTTCAATTTCTAATTGCTCTGAAGTCCCTGAAGGCTTCGGAAGCACTTCTTCTGGCGATAGGGGTGATGCTTCTTCGGGCTCGGGTAATTCTCCCTCAATCCAATCATCGCTGCTAAAGAGGGTATCGATAAACGCTTCGGTTTGATTGTCGGCAACTTCTGCATCCCAGATTTCTTCCGGCGATCGCAGGGTGTCGTCGGGTGGAGTCTCTTCTTCTTGGGGAATGGGGAAAGCGATCGACGATAGAGCCTCACTTTCTTTCTCTTCATCCAGCCGTGGCGATGTTAAGGACAAATCTTCTGCAACGGACGGGATCGTTGGGGATTCTTCTTCTTCCAGCCAATCTTCACTCAGTTCGAGAGGCTCGTTGAAGTCCTCCAACTCCTCTTCAGAAAGAGAAGGTTCGATCGCGCTTTCCTCCTCGGGGACAAGAGAAGGGGATGCGGGGGTGTCGGGTTCGGCAATGTCCTCTTCTTCCAGCCAATTTGTCTCGGGAGCGATCGCGACGGGAGGCGCATCTTGGACGATATGGCTTAACTCGGTTTCCTCCCAAGAATCCGATCGCATTTGCTGAATTTGTTCTTCTGCTTCTACGAGGCTTTCCAGGACATTCTCATTGAGTCCGCTTTCCTCCATCGCGATCGCTGCAGATGCTAAGGTTTGGGAGGTTACGGCACCTTCTGGGGGGATGGTTTCCTCGGGTATCTCGACCCCTGCTAATTTTCCCTCGGAGACTGGGGGAGATTCCGATCGGGGCGGTTCTGGGGCGATCGCGACAGGGGGAGAAGCAGGGATGTTATCCGGTGCGGGTTGGTTGAGGGAGGTCACCAGAGAGAAAATTTTTTGCAGGCTTTGAATATTTTGCTCGATGATTTGCTGCCCTTTATCCACTTGCGTAAAGTGGAATTGTAACAATTCGTGATAGGCATTGTTCTTAAGGAAGCGATCGCCGATTTCGTTTTCAATATCCCCTTGCATGAGGTTAATATTGCTGCGAAGGCGATATCCGGGTTTAGCTGCTTCTACCGATCTTGGAGATCCTGTTGTTGCTGTCGTCTTCACAGCCGCGACATCGCCATCGGAATGGGTCTCCGACTCCGGTTCCGATGAGGATACCCAAGTGGTAATTTTCAGTTCCACGGCTTCTGTGAGAGCCAGCGTAAAGGCTTCTTGGATTTTCCCGGCTTGAAGGGCTTCTCTAAATTCTTGGCTTGACGGCATGACCTGCTTTCCCTGCTTTGGCTGCTAGCGTTCGCGTGTTGGCGGTATATCGCGATCGCGGGGCATCGCGATCGGTGGGCTATCGGGTTTGTCTCTCGTCTGTGGGAGATAAGATCGGGGGACGAGAGGTTTTTGGCAAACGAGAGAGGGTACTTGCCAAAATTACAAACATTTGTTGCAAGTTTTCTAAGTTTTGTTGAATGATGTGTCGTCCTTCTTTAACTTGTTGGAGATGAAATTCTCGCAGTTCGGTATAGGGTCCGTCACCGATGAATTCCGCACCGATCTCGTTATCGATGTCGCCATCCACAAGGTTGATCCGAGTTTTCATGCGATGACCCGGAGCGGGTTTGTCTGTATCTGCCGTTACAGGGGGATTCTCGTCCGAGGAAACCCAAGTGGTAATTTCCAATTCGATCGCTTCTCCCAATGCCAAGGTCAGCGCATCAAAGATATTTCCGGCTTTGAGTTGTTTTCTAAATTCGTCGCTGGCTGCCATACCCAAACCTCCCTTTATTCATTAGATTGACTTGAGTTTAGCACGGACAGAAGGAGGAATTTCAGAAGGATGAAGGATGAAGGATGAAGGGTGAAGGATGAAGGGTGAAGGATGAAATGGATCGTCGATTATATTGACTTCCTCCCTTTCTCACCAAAAATCAACAATGCTGTAACCGAGTTCGTTGAGCATTTGATGAAGCAGGGGCAGGCTCAAACCGATAACATTGCTGTGACAGCCTTCGAGTTTTTCTACGAATAGTCCCCCTTGTCCGTCAATGGCAAAACAGCCGGCGCAGTTCATGGGTTCTCCTGTAGCGACGTAGGCCTCGATAATGCGATCGCTAATTTCGGCAAAGTAAACTTTTGTGATGCCACACTTGACAATTTGCTTGCCCGTTCTGCCGTCGAGTAATGCGTGTCCGGTATAAAGCATCCCGATTTTACCCCGCATGAGTTGCCACCGAGCGATCGCTTCTGCGGGAGATGCGGGTTTTCCGTGAATTTCTCCGGCAACGGATAGCAAGGAATCGCAGCCGAGTATGAGAGCATGAGGGTATTGTTGGGCAACGATTTCGGCTTTACACAGGGCGAGGGTATTGGTTAACGCTTCGGGATCGTCGCTTTGAACGCTAGACTCGTCAAAGTTGCTCTTGCAAGCGATTGCTTGTATCCCCGCTTGTTGCAATAATTGTTTTCTAGCGGGAGAAGCCGAAGCTAAAATAAAGGGCTGTTTGTTGTTGGTTATTGGTTGTTGGTTATTTGTTGGTTGATAGTTGTTCATTGATAATTGAAAAAGAGCGTGCAATAGTTTGGAATTGTTGTTTCACGGCTGGCCAGCGTTTTTCGGGTGTTGAGAGGTTGAAGGTGTAGAGTTTGCCATCTCGAGTGGTAACGCTCGCTAAATCGTGACGGTGTTGGTTATCGGGCAAAGTTACGGCAAATTCGAGGAGATAATAGGTTTGCCTTATTTTAAAGAGTGTTTCAGCGCTTATTAATTCAACTCTGACATTGCGATCGCTCTGATTTCGTTGTTGAAAAAAACGATACCCGACATCCGTAGCCGTTCCCAAATCTTGAAGCTGGCGATCGCGAGGAATTTCGCTAATAATCACGCTGAGATTTTCCGTGCGTTCGATTAAGTCTCGAAAGACGACATCCACTCCCGGGGATGCGTTTTGAACTTCTACTTGCACCCAACCCCGAGGATAGCGAAATTGATAGCCATCGGAAAGATCGATATAACTTTGGAGATTTTCTCTCCCTCCCATACAACCCGATAATCCCAAGCCGATCGCCAGTAGAGCGATCGCGATCCAATGTCGCCACATCATCTGACCCAAACTCTAAAGATTATTTTCTCATGCTTTTCGGATGTACTGGCAATAAAAAGAGCGATCGCGCGACCGCTCATCTAAATCCAACTCTAAAAATAAACTTTTTTCTCTAACTCTCTACAGCAATAGCTTAAGAAATGTAAAAGACAACCGCAATTGCAGCGCTCACCAAGGCTAAAGCACCAACTCCCATAATGATATAGTTTCGTTGTTCGGTCTTGGTTGGGGGTTCGGCGATATACATTTTGGGTTCTGCGGCAAAATTATTGAGCCGTCCCCCTTCTTCTTTGGTATAAGGCATATTTTAAATGTCCTGTTTCGGTTTTTATTGGGCATATCTTCGGGAATTTTCTCCCTTCTCTCTAGATTATGTCACGAATTGTTACATTTTGTTACAATACAAGCAAAGACTTTAACGATTTTGGCGATCCGATAAGCAGAGATTATGAGATGAGGGAGCGATCGGGGAAAAGAGTAGAGAATGGCCGCGTCCGGAAATTCGTTTTTCTCGCTAAAGTAAAAAATCACAATAATCCTTTTTGATGGGCTGGAATTTCAATTTCAAATTCCGTTCCCTTGTTGGGTTGAGAAGAACAAACTAAACGTCCTTTGTGGCGATCGACGACAATTTTATAGCTAATTGACAGTCCCAAACCCGTTCCTTTCCCAATCGGTTTGGTGGTAAAAAATGGTTCAAACAATCGCTTTTGAGTCTCCTGAGAAATCCCCGAACCATTGTCAGCAATGCGAATGACAACCGATTTTGAATGCTCGAGCCGATCGCGAACTTCCGTGCGAATGTTAATTTGGGGAGAAAAATTGGTTTCTGTTTGGACTTGTTCTTCTAAAGCATCGATCGCGTTAGACAATAAATTCATAAAAACTTGATTGAGTTGGCTGGGATAGCAGTAAATGGGAGGAATGCGATCGTAGTCTTTGATAACTTGAATCTCGACGCGATCGGATTTTGCCTTCAAGCGATGTTGTAAAATGAGAAGCGTACTGTCGATGCCTTCATGAAGATCTGCTTTTTTCATATCCGCTTCGTCCAAACGGGAAAAATTTCGCATAGACAGAACGATATCGCGGATGCGATTCGTTCCTGTTTGCATCGATATGAGTAGACTTTGATAGTCTTTCAGGGCAAAATCAAAGTCAATTTCTTCCATAAGATCTTGAATTGCTGGCTCGGGATTGGGATAAAATTCCCTGTAGGTTTCAAACAAACGGAGAAAATCGTGGAAATACTGCTTGGCATGAACAATATTGCCAGCAATGAAACCGACGGGATTATTGATTTCGTGAGCAATTCCGGCCACTAATTGTCCCAAACTCGACATTTTTTCCGTTTGAATGAGTTGAGATTGTGTCTGTTGAAGTTCAAGGATTGCCTGTTCTAATTGGTGAGATTTTTCGCGAAGTGCCGTTTCGGCTTGACGGCGTTCGTAAATTTCATTTTGCAAGCGATTGTAAGCATCTAAAAAAGTTATTGCTAAAGAGGCAAATTCTTGGGCTTTTAAATCCGCAGGAACGGCAAAATTGTTGCCTTGTTTGCTACGATCGACCGCGCGATCGAGACTTCTCAGAGGACGCAATACTGTATTTTGGATCGATAATCCCATCACCAGCAAAATCGCTCCCATCCCCATTGTCATAATCGCCGTGGAAAATAAAAAAGTCTGTCTGGCTCTTTTTTCCATTGCGGCGCGATCGACAAATAACATAGCTACACCGCGCCGATTTGAAGAACCAAATAAGGTACTCTGAAACGGGAAAATTGCCACGAGAATTGATTTATCGTCTGCAACTGTTTCTATCTCCGTTTCCCTTCCCGTCATGACAGCCGTTTCGAGATCTTCTACGATCTGAGGTTGCA
>JBFRWJ010000291.1:0-5588 GCA_051439525.1 Spirulina sp.
GTCTAGGTCACTATATAATGTTTCTGCCAAAAGTTGGCTTATATTTTCTTTTTCTAAAGGTTCTAAGGTAATATAATTTATTACTGCTTCATTTTTGCTCAATTCCTCAAGAGTCATCATTAAGGGATGAGCGAGACTGACTTCATTATCCCGATAGGCTCCAATCAAAAACAGATATTGCATCTGTGTATCGGTCATTATCAATTCAATCAACTTAAGGGTGGCTGGATCTGCCCACTGCAAATCATCGAGAAAGATAACTAAAGGATGCTCTCGGGTACAAAAGGCGCGGATAAATTCACTGAAGACCAAATTAAAGCGATTTTGTGACTCGCTTGCCCCTAATTCTGGTATGGTAGGCTGTTGCCCGATAATCAGTTCGACTTCGGGAATAACATCAACAACTACATGACCGCTTGCACCAACAGCAGCTAAAAGTTTTTCTCGCCATTGTTCGATTTGATCTTCAGTTTCGCTTAACAGTTGTCTGATTAATCCTGTAAAGGCACTGACGATCGCAGAGTAAGGAATACTTCTTTGAAATTGATCGAATTTGCCTTCAATGAAATAGCCCCGCAGTCGAGTATTGGGTTTGTGAATTTCCGCGACCAAGCATGACTTGCCAATCCCAGAATAGCCCGCTACCAACATCATTTCTATATGAGATTCTGGATTTTCTGCGACTCGCTCGAATGCTGTTAGTAAGGTTTCTACTTCTTCCTCCCGTCCGTAAAGTTTTTGGGGAATTTGAAAGCGATCTGATATATCTTGAGTTCCTAGAGAGAAATTTGAGAGAATTCCCAAGGTTTCCAACTGATACAAGCATTCAGCTAAATCTGCCTGAATTCCGAAGGCACTTTGATATCGTTCTTCTGCAGTTTTGGCCATCAGTTTCATGACGATATCTGACAAGACTTTGGGAATTAATGGATTAATTTTACTAGGAGAAACAGGCTGTTTGGCAATGTGACAATGTACCAATTCTAGGGCGTCAGTCGTGACAAATGGCAGTTGTCCGGTCAGCAATTCGTAGAAAGTGACTCCTAGGGAGTAAAAATCGGTACGGTAATCGAGGGAACGGTTCATTCTTCCCGTTTGTTCTGGAGAAATATAGCCCAAGGTACCTTCGAGAACGTTGGGATTTTTCAAGATAGGGTCTTCGCGGGTGAATATCGTGGAAATCCCAAAGTCAATTATTTTGATTTGCCCGGTTTCTGGATTTACAACAATATTGGCAGGGTTAATATCTTTGTGAATGATATTTTCCTTGTGAATGCTACCTAAAATTTCAGCGATCCGAATTCCCATCCCGAGAAATTCTTGTAGGGAGAGCAAACCCTTATGTGCGTCTCTGCGTTGATTCGTCAAATCTTTTAAAGATACCGCCCCAAAATCCTCAAAAATGATAACTAAAGTCTGTTTATAGGGTTTTAATTCATAAGCTCTAATCACCCCATCCAAATTTAAACTTTGGACAATTGCATATTCTTGTTTGTAGCAGGTTAGTTCGGACGGGTTGGGATATTCTTCTTTGAGGCATTTGAGGATAACGGGTTGGTTGTCTCGTTCTCGCCAAGCCCGATAAACGCTGGAATTGCTACTTTCGTAAATTTGCGTGAGGATTTGGTAGCCATCTATTTTTAGCATCGTTCACTTCTGCCGAATGGAGGGGTAAGAGGGAATATTTCACAACTTCTCATAGCGCTAGAATTGATGATATTACACAAGTTTAACACCAAATGAGGAATTGTGTCCAGAAAGCTATCTCTCCTAAATCGCTCTGGGTCGAGTAAATATGGCTGTTACCACCCCAATTCCTCACTTATTGTTTAAACGAAAACTGCCAAAGTCAGTTTCTCCCAAGATGACTTTCGGATAACCGCAGATCGCTCGAGAAACCTGACGACCGGATACTACTGCTGACTCAATACATCCCAGATTAATCCCGTTAAGCGTCCAATCTCCAACGACATACAAATTTTTAAATCCCGTGTCATCTCCTTTAATACGATATTTAGTGCTGCCCTTCACTGATAAAACGTACCGCTCTGTGGGTTCGGCATTGGCTCGGCAATATTGATGGGTAAATCTCTCGAAATCATCGCCCTCTTGTAAATCAATCAGTTGCGACCAGTCAATCTCCTCTCCAGACTCGGTTAGTTGTAGATTCGGCCAGAGAATGGAAAAATTTTGGCGAAACCAGTCAATTGCGGCTGTACCAGCTTGCTCCTGTGCTTGATGAGGAAAAGCGGGATTGCTCAATTCGAGGGGTTCTCCACTGTCGATCAATGGACCGCAAAAGTAAGCAAGACTACTTGGTTGCTCTACTTCATGCCAATCTTCGCGATCGAGTAAGTGGGTCATATCCGCCCATGTGTTGTAAGGATGCTCGAAGCCAACGAGTATGGGACTGGGTAAATACCATCCCAATTCTTTCAAGTTGGGTTTCATCCAAACCTGCAATGCTTGGGTTTGGTTGGTCTTGACTCGGGCGCACATTTCACGCCAGCGATCGCTAACTTCTAAGGCTTCAGGAAAGACATGGGGAATGGCTGCTAAAGAAATACCAAAGATAACGCGATCGAAATCTTCTCCTACGTGCAATTGAATTTCTTCTATATCTTCCCATTGATTCCAATAAGATTCGAGATTAATCTCTTTATCTTGCAATACTTGCCCTTCCACAAGTTGTTCGTAGAGGGGACGATCCGGCCAGCAGGGTAAACCTTTAACTTCGATCTTGTATCTTCGAGACTAGCGGGCGGATTTAAGCCGAGATCGCCTCCCCTACGAATGTAATCTGGTAATTCGGACATATTAGTTGATACCTATTCTTTGTGAATATATTTAAAGAGACTAAATCATATTATCTAACGAAAAATTTAAAACTACAGAAAATATTAATGATTCTGTCGAGGAGAGTGCTGTGATTTTAGACAAATGACGGATAGACAGAACAGACTGTTGTTGTCCTAAAATCTCCAAAACTTTTGATTGAAAAGGCTTTCAGGAGTTTTGCTCCTACTCTTATGAATAATTCAGGCTAAGTCAACGTTCCCAGAACATCACCTCTGGGGATATCTACCTCATTTTAGCAATCCAAAAACCTTTGCTAATCGTACTCCGACTTCGAGGCAGGTGCACGATCGATCGCCGGCATCGGGTTCACTACGTTCTGAATCGGAAAGCTCCTCTCGCTTACTTCCTTGAAACTCCAAAATATAATCTGCTCCAAAAGCTAAAGAAGGAGTTTTGAATCCGGGTTCTACTTTTTCATTTAACACCCGAATAGCCGATCGCAGAGCTGTTTCAGCAGTAAGTTTATAGCCTTCGGAAGTTTCTAATCTAGCAGTAAAAGTTTGACCTTCTGCATTTTTTACCTCGCCCCACAAGTAACAGGTAGTCCTTTCTCGATAGTCTTGACTTGGCCCCGTAAAAAGTCTCTCAACTTGACTCTTTAATAAAGATTGTATGGGGGACAAGCCTAATAACCCTCCAAAATATTTAGCGAAGTAGAGCATTCCCATTTTGTTTTTATTAACTGGCGTATAAACGGTAATATTGGGAATTTTTGTACTGTAATAAGCAGTGGAAACATCTCCCCACGGAATGCTGACACAAATATTTTCTTCTCTTTGAAGAGTGATTTTCCTAGTTTTGTGACCTAGAGGCACTTTCTTGAGTTTTCCATTTTCTCTAATCCTGCCTCCTTTTTGAATAATTTCTATAATCGTCAATGTCGTTCCACGAGATAATCGATCGCCTGTTTTAATAGCCAATGCCAAATGAGAAGCATTTGGCATTTTGTTCTTTAAATAAGCCGCAAGACAATCTGAGGGAACAATGTCAAAGCCAACTCCAGGCATTAACACAATTTCGGCTTCTTTGGCTTTGGCATCTTGCTTGGCTACCCACTCAAATACTTCAATCTCTCCAGTTATATCTAAGTAATGCACTTTGTTTTTTAGACAAGCATTTACCATTGTTTCTGCCGTCGCAGAAAAAGGACCAGCAAGATTGAGGACTAGGTCAACTGAGGCAAGAGCTTCTGTAAGAGTCTGTGAATTTTTCAAATCAAGAACAGAAAAAGGTAACTTATATTCTCGGGCTAATTCTCGGAGTCGCTCGGAGTTTCTTCCTCCTAAAATGGGGCGATAACCTTTGTCAACGGCCAGCTTTGTAATTAGCTTTCCCGTATAACCATAAGCTCCATATATTAAAAACTTTGCCTTTTGGTTTTCCATAACTTCAAAATACGGGTATTGTTATTCAAGAGGATACAAGATTTGCGATCGTGCTGTCATTCACTCTCGGAATTGATTTGAGACACTTTTCTGAGAGTCGTTGCTTTTTTAAGCAATATGACGATCGCAGCGTTTCCAATAACTCTTAGCGGCGCGATCGCAAGCGAGCGATCGAACTGTATTGCCTTCTTCTGCTGATGTTAGTATACTGAGTTAAGTATTAGGAGTTAGAGATGGATAAGGCACTTGTTGACAGTGTTTTACAACTTCCACCCAATGAGAGGGCTAGGCTGCTCGATGTCATTGTGACAAGTCTGGATCGTCCAGATAGTAATATTGACAATATCTGGCTCGATGAAGCCCAGAAGCGACTTGAAGCATTTAAAGCGGGTAAGACTCAAGGAATTCCAGCAAGGGATGTACTGGGTAGAAATTCATGAATCCAGTTTTCGATCCACTAGCGGCAAAAGAATACCAAGAAGCAATTGATTACTACGACGAGCAGGCTTCAGGCCTCGGCGAACAGTTTCGGAGCGAAGTAGAGTCTGCCTTAAGTATTCTCTCAAAATACCCCAATCTAGGAATGGAAGAGCGACCTTCAATCAGGCGGTTTGCGATTAAGCGATTTCCATACAAACTCATTTATGCAGTTGTTGATGATGTGTTATTTATCATCGCCGTTGCTCACGGTCATAGAGAGCCAAATTACTGGATCGAGCGAGTCTGATTTGAAGAAAATCCGAACTCTCAAGAAAAAAATCGTTCTACCAAACAAACAAACTCCGGTAACAAGGGACTGGTGAGGGAATCTTGTTCAAATAACGTGACAGCTAACTTCAAAATGCCATTATCGCGGCGATAAACCTGCACCGATCGCTTCTGGCGATCGCATATCCAATATTCTTTCACCCCTCGAACCGAATAAAGTTTTAATTTTGCCTCATAATCTCGCTGGCGATCGGCCGCACTTTTTGATAAAACTTCAACGGCTAAATCGGGTGCATCAATGAGATGTCCTGCATCATCTAAAATATCTGACAATCGTTCCCGACTCACCCAAACCACATCGGGAATCACGCTATCGACCTCAGAAAAAATCACCCCTGGCGCGATCGCAGGACTTCCCAAACCCGTTTTTTCAGACCATGCGTTTAATGCCGTGTAGATATTTCCAGAAATTCGTTGATGTTGCCAATGAGGGGATCTCGTCACGACAAGTTCTCCTGCAATGATGTCTTAGCGTTTCCCATCTTGTGGAAAGTTTTCCAAGTCGGCGATTGTCCAGCAAATTTTCTCGGAGGTTGCGGTTGTCATCGCTTGCTTTTCATAGCTGTACTTTTGATC
>JBFRWJ010000292.1:0-20325 GCA_051439525.1 Spirulina sp.
CCTCGATGACTGGCTCAAACGCGATCGCTTCGTCTTCGTCGGTTGGTCGGGTTTGCTCCTGTTCCCCTGCGCCTATCTGGCCCTCGGGGGCTGGCTCACCGGCACCACCTTCGTCACATCTTGGTACACCCACGGTTTGGCATCTTCCTACTTGGAAGGCTGTAACTTCCTCTCCGTTGCGGTTTCTTCTCCCCCCAACAGCCTCGGACACTCCCTGATTTTCCTCTGGGGACCCGAAGCACAATGGAACTTTACCCATTGGTGTCAGTTGGGAGGACTCTGGACCTTCGTCGCCCTTCACGGGGCTTTCGGATTGATCGGCTTCATGCTGCGTCAGTTTGAAATTGCCCGTTTGGTGGGGATTCGTCCTTATAACGCGATCGCCTTCTCGGCTCCCATCTCGGTATTCGTCAGCGTCTTCCTGATGTATCCTTTGGGACAGTCGAGCTGGTTCTTCGCTCCCAGCTTCGGGGTCGCCGGAATTTTCCGTTTCATCTTGTTCTTACAAGGCTTCCACAACTGGACTCTCAACCCCTTCCACATGATGGGCGTTGCGGGAATCCTTGGGGGAGCGCTCCTCTGCGCCATCCACGGCGCCACGGTAGAGAACACCCTCTTTGAAGACGGAGAATCCTCCACGACATTCCGGGCATTTAATCCCACCCAAGCGGAAGAAACCTACTCCATGGTGACGGCGAACCGTTTCTGGAGTCAGATCTTCGGAATTGCCTTTTCCAACAAGCGTTGGTTACACTTCTTCATGCTCTTCGTTCCCGTGACGGGACTGTGGATGAGTTCGGTCGGGATTGTGGGTTTAGCCTTGAACCTGCGAGCCTATGACTTTGTCTCTCAGGAGATTCGGGCAGCAGAAGACCCCGAATTCGAGACGTTCTACACCAAGAACATCCTGTTAAATGAAGGTCTGCGAGCTTGGTTAGCTCCCCAAGACCAACCCCATCAAAACTTTGTCTTCCCTGAAGAAGTTCTTCCTCGCGGTAACGCCCTCTAAGGGAAAATCAGTAACAATCTTAAATTTCTATTGAGATTGTCCATAACGAGACTCCCTTGAAACGGGGGTCTCGTTATGGCTTCCGACGATATCCCCTTCATTGCTCATTGCTCATTGTTCATTGTTCATTGAACAGGGGGTTTGCCTTTTTTGAGAAACGTGCTATCTTGGAGAACAAGTCTAAAGACTTTAAATCTTTTGCTCTTTTGAAATTTAACCGTTGAGGAAACAAGGAGGTGATGCCCATGATTGATAGTAGTAGTAAAATTATGGGTCTTTTCGTTAACAATAGTCGGCTGTGTGCCGGAGCCATTCTCTGAAATCAAAACGAGTGATTTAGAAAAGCCAACTTTGTGTGGAAATCTAAAAAACTCTCATTTGATAGCTGGAGTCTCTTCCGGCAGTCAGGCTTTAACTGAAAAGACCCTTGCTAGACCGCTCTTACATTTCGGCATCCCTCTAAAGGAAATGCAAAAGGTAAGAGCGGATAGTTTTTGTGGGGACATTTGTGGGGATAAAAAAGATGACACAATTATTGAGCCAAACGGAAATTCAAGAACGTCTGAAAACCCTAACAGGTTGGGAGCAGAACGGAAAAGCGATTCAACAAACCTTTAGATTTAAAGATTTTATCGAAGCGATCGCGTTTGTTAATAAATTAGTCGAACCTGCCGAAGCAGCAGGACACCATCCCGATTTGGAAATTTCTTATAACAAGGTAACAGTCAGTATGACCAGTCACGATGCAGGGGGATTGACAGTCAAGGACTTTGACATGGCTGTGACAATTTCCCAACTGGTTTAGAAGGTTTTGCGTTGACATTCTCTCTGTCACTGTAGAACAGCGAGGTTCTAAACTTCTTTTTTTTGGTAAGATTGTCCACAGAAGAGAAGATAGTCCCATCGAGTCTATCTTCTCGGATACAATGCTAGGCTAAAATATCAGATTTCACCCTAAGCGTAAGGTGTGAGGACGAGGCAAACATGGACAAACAGTTCTGGAAATTACAGCTCTTAAAGAGTCCGGCCATTCTAGGGATGGCTTTAACTCTTGTATCTACTTCAACGGCGATCGCGATCGAACCGGAAACTTCTCGAGAAAGCAGCAAGACGGAGAGTTCCCTCGAACTTCAAACCGAATTCGCCAAAACCGAAGAAGTGGCGATCGCACCTAAAGCCGGAGAAACCAAAACCCTCGGGATGAAAGCGATCGGCTCCTCAACTCTGCCGGAAGTCGGTGAAGAAGCAGTTGGGGAAGCGGATTTTGCCACCGTTGAGTTCAACAGTGTTGAATTCAACAGTGCAGAAAATATCAGCCGCGAGACGGCGATCGAAGAGATGGCGATCGAACCCGGCGATCGCGCCACGATTGCGGTTGAGTCTGAAGAATTAGAAGAATTAGCTCGTGCTGAAGACGAACCCAACATCGAAGAACTCTTAGGGTTATCCACAGCCCCCACCCAAATTGCTCAAGTTTATAACCCACCTGCCAGCAATGGCCAAGTTCTCGAGCAAGTCAATCAGTACAGCAACGAAGAAACCAACGGAGCGCTAGGTCAAGGAGTTCCCGGAGCAGCTCGTTTCAGCGATGTATCCCCGAGCGATTGGGCTTATCAAGCCTTAGATGATTTGGTTCGGAGATACGACTGTCTCAAAGGTTATCCCAACGGGACCTATCGCGGCAATCGCGCTCTAACTCGTTACGAATTTGCGGCAGGTTTAAACGCTTGCTTGCAACAAATCGAACGATTGATCGCGGCTTCGACTGCTGATTTTGTCACCCGTCAAGATTTAGAGGCACTTCAGCGTTTAGTCCAAGAATTTGAAGCCGAATTGGCAACCCTCGGCACCCGGGTTGACAATCTAGAAGGTCGCGTTGCCTTCCTCGAAGATCACCAGTTCTCTACCACCACAAAACTTTCTGGAGAAGTCATCTTTGGTTTAACCACTAACTTTGGTGGTGATTCTAATATTTCCGGTGTCAGCTCGAGTCTGAGCGAGGCTGCCTTTGGCGATCGCGTTCGCTTAGAATTTAACACCAGCTTTTTGGGCACCGATCGCTTGGCAACGCGCTTGCGAGCGGGCAATTTAACCACTGCCAGTACGACGACTCAGGTAGCGGGTACGCTAAACAATGTGAGTGCGGGTGGCTCTTTTTCAGCCTCTCAAACTTTCACCGTTCCCAGTACCCAAGGCAACAATGATGTTGTGGTCGATTGGTTGGCTTACTACTTCCAATATCTCGATTCCCAAGCCTATGTTGCAGCAACGGGCGGGAAATGGAGCGATATTGCCCCGACCTTAAACCCCTACTTTGAAGACTTTGACGGTGGTGAAGGTTCTCTTTCTGCTTTCGGTCAGCGCAACTCCATCTTCCGCATTGGTGGGGGTGCGGGTTTGGCCCTGAGTTTTGGCTTTACTCCTATCGAAAGCATTCTCGGTCCGAGTACCGTTACAGTGGGTTATTTTGCCGGCAGTAACGCAGCAACCCCCGGAGCGGGCGCGGGCGTATTTAATGGCGACTATTCTCTGATGGGTCATCTCAACGCCAATGTCAGCGATACCTTTGGCGTGGGCCTGACTTACGTTCACGGTTATCATGCAGGTGGCAGTCCCATTTATGGGGAAGGTATAGCGCAAGATAACGGGGGCTCTGATGGGATTGTGGGGAGTTTCCAAGCCAATAGTCCTTCCTCATTGTTTCTCTTTGATGGGGTTAATTTAACTTCCGGCAACTCAGCAAATATTCCCACCGTTACCAATTCTTACGGGCTTGAATTTTCGGTTCGCCCCAATGAAATATTTGTGATTAATGGTGGCTTCACCTACACCAGTGCCATTCTATTACAGACCGGGAATGCCGATATCTGGTCTTGGTCTCTTGGTGTTGCTTTCCCGGATCTCGGTAAAGAAGGAAATGTATTGGGAGTTTACGGCGGTATTCAACCCAGCGTGCGCGGTCTTCGCGGGAACTGGGATAACAATGCCGTCGATCTCAAGCGAGATGTTTGGCACGTTGAGGGCTTCTACAAGTTACAGCTCACGGATAATATCTCCCTGACTCCGGGTCTGATTTGGGTAGTGAATCCCAATCAAGGTGAAGTTCGCAACTACGATCTCATCGGGACTTTGAGAACCACTTTCTCGTTCTAAACTAACAGGATTTCTTTAAATTAAAAAAGCAACAGATGAAATACTCTGTTGCTTTTCTTTTGGAACTGAGAGGAGGTCTACTATTTCAATCAATTACTGAAGAATTGTTTTAAATGCTCAATTGACATTTATAAAGTATGCTAAAATCAGCCCCTAAAATCCAAAACAATAACTTAGAATATTTTGATGGTTTAATTCAAAATATTAAACAACGTCCCGGAATGTATTTAGGACAGCCTTCAATTACTCGCCTGAGAATATTTCTCATGGGTTACGGTATGGCACGAGGTGATTTAGGAATTTCTTTAACCGAACAAGAAAAGCAATTTGCCGGATTCCAGAAATGGATCGAACAGAAATATCAATCGAACACAACAGAAGGATGGCATCGTATTATTTTATCCCAAGTTCAAGATGAAAAATTAGCCCTAGACTTATTCTTTGAGCTATTAGAAGAATTCCAACTGGATCGAAAATGGCCGCCTAATTTTTTTGAAGAGACATCCGGATGTTTAAAAGATACTTCTTTTGAAATTGATTCAGAAGGAGTTTTTGACGATCTAGAGAAATTAAAATTATCAGAATCAGAAAATGATTAAGCAACAGAAAACTCGCTAAATTGTCGAACAAATGGGGAACGAAAAGCCAGCACGATATCTTCCTTGGGAACGCCAAGGAGTACTAAATCTTGAGCGATACCATCTTCAGTAAAATCTCGTTCAACGTAAATTTTCCCGTTTTTAATATGAACATAAATAGGATACTCAAAAACTCTATGTTCGTCTTCCCATCCAATGTTCATCAATAAATAGGAATCTCATTTCTCATCAAAAATAATGCGAGTTTCGACGGTTTCATCTTCACCCCAATCTCTTTGATGCTTCTCGATTAATTTTTTGATTAATTCGCGATAGTTTAGTTCTTCCATAATGCAATCTCCTCCTTAGTGGGATAAAAAACTAATAATTTAATTTGATAATTCTCAACAACTTGTTTGATAAACAAATCAGAAAACAATTCTTCATAGATATCCGATGAAATTGCTAAGTATAAAATTCGTTCTGGTTCTAATTGTTGTTAAGTTATGCGATCGCTTCTTCTCCTTCCATAATGTCTGATTCGCTTTGAATTTCCGGTAAAGGTTCTAAAGGGGTTGTAACCGGAGAATATTGACAATAACAAATCGCGATCGCTTCAAAATTTCCTCCCGGTATTTCGGGAATATAGGATTCAGTGCGAACCACTTCCCAATCTCCAATTCGACTATGGGTACTGGCATCGGGAAACTGTTCGGAGGCAAATTTTTCAATGCAATGGTATTCTCTCAAACGATACCCCGGTTCGGGTAAAGGGGCATCCGATGAGTCATAATGTTCGGCAATGATATCGGTGAGCGCTCCAGTATGAGAAAGCGATCGCTCTTCCCATCCTCGTGCAGAGGCAGGGTCGGTTTTAAAAATAATGTACTTACCCATTCTTAATTCTCCTTGTGATAATTCGGGAATTCTGTTTCTCCCTCAAACACGCAATCGACTTTGAGAATTTTGCCTTTTGTGGGTTCGACGCGCAATAGTTTCCACCCATACTTCTTTTACATTTCTCGACATTTATCGGGATCGGTTGCAGCATGACGAAATTCGGGCTTCTCTCCATTCATTTTGGGAAATAACCAAACTCATCATTTTTTAGCCATAGGAATATTATAGATTCATCGTTGGCAAAGAAGCAAGCCAAAATTAAGATATTATTCAAGTGTTGAAATCATGTTGAATTGATATGATGTCTATATGCTCGTCAAAATGAAGCGCATTTTTACTTTTGTGGGAGTGTTTAAATCATGTTGAGTCGTACTGTTACCAGCTTAACAATTGCTGTAAGTATTCTGGGTTTGAGTTTATCCAACCTTACCGTTCCCTCTGCGATCGCCCAAGAGACAACGCCAGAAGAACTCGAACGAAGAGCCGCAGAATTAGGCTGTGAATTCTTCAAGGAAGTTTCTACTGGACAAACTCAAATTCGCAAGAAAATTCAGGTTACACTGCTAACCCGGAATAACTGGAATACTGATTTTGCCGTTCCAACAGGGACTCCCTTTGACTTCTATGTGGCAATTATGACTCCAGAAAATGATGCCAACTATCAAGTTTCTATTCACCTGAAATATCCCCAAAATCGTTCCGATACAGTCTACGATCGCAGTTATCCCATGGAACGAGGCCGCACCTATACCCTTCCCTTCCAATCTCCGACTGGCGAGCAACCCTATCAAGTTAACTTCCGAGTGGGTGGAGCCAATAACAATGCTTATAACATTGCAGTAGTGGGTTGTCCACCCGGTGTCAGACCTTGAGTGAATTGCTCAATCGATGGCTCAGAAGGGGGAATATCGGGAGAGAAAAAAAGATGCGGTTTTACTTAGGGCTAGATTTTGGCACGTCGGGAGCAAGAGCGATCGCAATGGATGAAGAAGAAACCCCATGCAGTGAAGTGCGGGTGGCGTTTGGCAACGGTTCCAATTGGGTTGCCGTTTGGCGAGAAGCCTTATTGGCGCTCTTTGCGCAAATTCCTCCCTCAATTCGCCGGGAAACCGCCGCGATCGCGATCGATGGTACGTCTTCTACCCTCTTACTCTGCGATGAGAAGGGCGAAGCGATCGCGGAACCGCTCCTTTACAACGATGGACGAGGAAGGGAAATGTTAGAACAAGTTGTTGCCATTTCTCCTCCCGATAGTGTCGTCCGCAGTGCGACCTCGAGTTTGGCCAAATTATTGTGGTGGGATAAATATGGATTTTGCGATCGCGCCGCCTATCTCCTTCACCAAGCCGACTGGTTGGGGTTGCAACTCCACGGACGTGCGGGCATCAGCGATTATCACAACGGGTTGAAGTTGGGCTATGACGTAGAGCGCCTCTGTTATCCCGACTGGTTGGCGCGGTTATCTCTGCAACGATTATATCCTCGCATGGTTGCCCCGGGTACGCCCGTGGCAGAAGTGAAGGCAGAGGCTCGCGATCGCTGGGGATTGCCCCAAGATTGCGTCGTTTGCGCGGGGACGACGGATAGTATTGCCGCTTTTCTGGCGAGCGGTGCCACCCAACCGGGGGAGGGTGTGACTTCCCTCGGCTCGACGTTGGTGTTAAAACTTTTAAGTGCAACCCGAGTCGAAGAAGCGCGATCGGGGATTTACAGCCATCGTTTGGGGGATTTGTGGTTGACGGGGGGCGCTTCCAATACAGGGGGAGCGGTATTGCAGCATTTTTTCAGCGAGGAAACGTTGAGAGAACTGAGTCGGCAAATTGATAGCGATCGCGAGAGTCCTTGCCATTATTATCCTCTTTTGCACAAGGGCGAACGTTTTCCCATTAACGCCCCCGATCTCGAACCCCAACTCGAACCCCGTCCGGATAATGCGGCTGACTTTTTGCACGGTCTGTTGGAAAGTATGGCACGGATCGAAGCGATGGGGTATCAACGATTGCAAGATCTCGGTGCAACAAAGCTCCAACGGGTTTATACCTCGGGAGGCGGTGCGAAAAATCCTCAATGGACTCTCATCCGACACCGCTATCTTGGCGTGCCTACCGTTTCGTCACGACATTTAGAAGCTGCTTTCGGGACGGCACTGCTGGCAAAACGAGGCATCCAACCGTTAACGGATAACGGATAACGGTTAACGGTTAACGGTTATGCGTCCTTGTTGGACAAAGTGAAGAATGCGATTCACCGCTCGCCTTTCCTCCTCATCGAGACCTTCATCCAGTGCGGCAGCCATTAAACCATAGCGATCGCCTAGGGTGAGAATGCCCGTTTCTGTCGCGGACGCAAAAATCTCAGAGATAGCACCGGGGATGAGTTGGATTTGAGTCAACATGATCTTAAAGATAACTCGTTGTTAATTCCATCATCACTGGTTCTATTGACTCTGGGGGTGATGGCATAGTGGCGAAAGACGTGAATTTTATCGCTTGCCGGAGCGATCTCATCTACCTTAAGGTGTGAGTAAAATCACGACTTTGGCTGTGGTTTCTGGAAATATTCGCAGTAATTTCTCGGATGTCAAAGTTTCCAGACGGTGTTGTTTCCCTAGAAATCGACCGGATAATCGTTACGACTAACACCAAACTCGCGCGCCATTTCTTGAGGTATTTTTTTATTGTCTACAACTCATTCACCGATCTGATAAGAATGTTCGAGAATGCTCCCTGTTTCTGCAGGTGTTGTATTCAGAGTTCCCAGTTGATATGCAGTTCCAGCTATAGCAACGATCGCGGTGACAATAGTCCCGAAAATCGCCCATAGCTGTGCAGGCTTCAGCGAACCCAAGATCTGAGAGATCGTTAAATCTTCTGGATCGAAAGAACTACTTTTCTTGGAGAAGCCTTTCTTTCCATTCAGTTTATATTCATCAACCCGTTTTTTCCAGTCAGCAAATACGCCTACGAATTCTCTCTTTTGGAGAGTCGAAGGATTAATATCTATCCATTGGACGTACCAATCATAGCCCGTTTCAAGCAGTCCTTCACTCCGAATTCCATTTTCAACAATGACTAACAAAGGATGTCCTAACACATAAGCCATAGCAGGCTCAATCTGATTCCATACGGTGGGAATAGTGATATTTGACAGTTGTTTTTCCACATTACTGCCCCGTTGCTCAATACCTCGATCGATATGGATTCGTTCAAAAGCAATGACAATTGTCCCCGAACATTCATTCATGACTTGTTCGATAAATTTGAGCGGTTGAATTGATGCAAAATCAGTACGTCCTATAATTCTGGGATTAACACCATTGTTCCGAAGAAATTGCTCAATTTCTGATATGAATCGATCGTGCTCGGGTTTTGAACTCCGTCCGACGCTGATAAAGACATCAATAGACATTACCGGGTTCTCCTGATTTCTGAGTTATTACGTCTTCTTGTGCGAGGATAACACGCCCAATTTGTTCCTTTGACAAAAGTTGGAAAACCATGCTGCGATCGGAACCGAGTCCGGTGACTTCTCGACCATCGATGCAAATCCGTCAGGAAGACAACGTTATACGCGATCGTCTTAATCAAAAAGGCGAGCAATGCCCGCCCGCGATCGCCGATATCAATGAACCGAAAAGATTATAGGGTATTGTGTTCGCTTAAAATGCGTTCCACTCGAGCTTCATCAACACGAGACGAAAGCTTTTTTGATTCGTGAATATCTCGGGTTGTTTTGGCGATACTCAAGGTCGAGCCTACAGTAAAAGCCAAACCCATCCCCATAAATCCTTTGATCCAATTATCGACGGGAAGATTGAGAATACCCAAAGTCATCCCAGAAATAGAAAGGACAAAAGCAGCCCAAGTTTGAATGATCCACGCCGTACTGTGATCTTGTTGCAATATTTGTTTTGCCATTGTTTTACGACTCCAATCGATCGTTTCAATCCTATATTTATAGTTTAGATTTGTACGAAGATGAGTTAGAGAATAAGAGTGACAGTTTTTTGATTGGAAAAGGAACTGAATAATGAGCAATGAACAATGAACAATGAGCAATGAACAATGAACAATGAGCAATGAATAAGTCCTTGATGTTCTCATGTATTCGTCCCAGTCCGCGACAATGCGATCGCTGCTTTTGTTTGCATGGATGCAAATACTGGTTTTCCGGTTTCCCGATCGCGCCTCCAAGCCCTCAATCTATCTTTTCCTCATTTTTTAGCAACACTACTTAAAACCTCCTTTTTCGGCGGCGTGAGCAACAAATACAAACAGGGAATAATGAGGAGGGCATTAAACGTCGAAGCCACCAAACCAAAGCCGATCGCGCTGGCGAGGGGATACCATCCCGGATCCCCCAAAGCCAAAGGAATGACCCCAACAATGGTCGTGATACTGGTGGTTAAAATCGGTCGCAACCGCGCCGCCGCCCCCTTAGCCGCCGCCTCCCGGATGGGTACGCCGCGATCGCGATATTGATTCATCATCTCCACCATGACGATCGCATCGTTAACCACAATTCCCGTCAGCGAAATCATCCCCACCACGGCGGGGAAAGAAACCGGAGTTCGTAGGAAGAAAAAGCCCAAAAAGGTTCCGATCGCTGCCAAAGGAATTGACATCATAATAATAAACGGCTGCAAAAACGAACCGAATTGAATTACCAAGACGGAAAAAACGAGAAACAGCGCCACAATAGCCATTTGTCCCGCCGAGCCAAAAGTTTCCGCTTGGGTTTCCGCTTCCCCGGCTAACTTATAGTCGTAGCCCGAAGGCCAATTTTCCGCCAAGCGATCGAGAGCCGGTTGAAAATCCCCCCAAATTTCCTCTAAGGTGCGCCCTTCCGTTTTCGCCAAAACCGTCACCGTGCGCTCTCCGTCCTGATGGGTAATGGAAATCGGCGCTTCTCCCCGTCGCGTCTCCACCAGTTGCGACCCCATCACCGTTTCCCCATCGGGCTGAAAAAAGCGGATGCGGAAAATTTCGCTTAAATTGGTCGGCCCCCCGATCGCCCCTTGGCGAGACGGCCATTTGGTACTGAGATAGATCTTTAAGTCTTCTTCTCCGCCGCCAATGGGAAAATCCCCAATCTCGTTATCCGTCATCAAGTAACGGCCTTGATCGGCCAATTCATTGGGGGAAAAACCATAAAAATCCATGGTCTCTCGTCGGGGAATCACCTTAATTTCGGGATTTTTCGGGCCGAGGTCGTCCCGCACGTCCGTCGCCCCGGGAATCTGCCGCAAGGCCAATTGTGCTTCTCGCGACAATTGGCGCAAGACCTCCATATCAGCCCCGCGAAGTTGCAATTGGATCGGGTCTCCAGCGCCTCCGAGGGTTTGGTAGTTGACCGTCAGCGTCGTCCCCGGATAGTTGCGAACGACGCGAGCCAATTCGTCCTTGATTTCTCGGGCGTATTGATAGGAACGTTTGTCTCGTTGTTCTTGGGGAACGAACACGGCAGAAAAGCCCACATAATAATCGGCTTCACTGGGTCTAATGCCGCTTTCTACTACTAAATTACTTTGCAATCCCACTTGTTTGATAACACTTTCAAAATAAGGTTTGCTGCGGAGAATTTCCCCCAGCTCGTCAGCCGCGACTTGGGAACTATCTAGAGTGGTGGTGGGAGGCAAGCGCAGGTTAATGCTCAATCTGCGCCCGTCCACTTTGGGAAATAATTCTCCCGGTATCGTCCCAACAAGAATGGTGGAAAAAATAAAGAGGGCCAGCGCGCCCAAAACCCAAAAACTGGCACTGCCTTTGGATGCTGCTGTCACATTTAACGTCCAACGGGCATATTTTTCCGATGCGGTTTCCGTAATTTTGTCAATGAAAGTTTTTTTATACTCTCCCGTCACATTGCCCAATAAATAATAAGACAGGGGAATATCCACCGCCAAAGCCAAGACATAGCTGGTGAGCAAGCACACGATCGTGGTGAAGGGAATGAAGCGTATAAATTGCCCCATGGTGCCGCTAATGAAGAGGAGGGGGGCCAGGGCGAGAATCGTCGTCAGTTGACCGGAGAAGGCGGGCAGGGAATAGGTTCTCACGGTCTTCAAGGCGGCTTTTTGCCAAGACAAGCCCTCCACGTAAATCCCATCGTGCATCCCTTCCATCATCAAGATAAACACGTCCACCAACAAACCCAAAGCGAGGATCATGCCGGTTTGCGCCAAACTATTGAGCGTATGTCCCAACATAAAGAGGATCGCCAGCGCCC
Source organism: Spirulina sp. (assembly GCA_051439525.1). Lineage (GTDB taxonomy): Bacteria > Cyanobacteriota > Cyanobacteriia > Cyanobacteriales > Spirulinaceae > CCY15215. Next base: position 11,869 of record JBFRWJ010000292.1, read on the forward strand.
CTAAAAAAGTCAAAGGAATGGACAAGCCGGCAATCAGGGCTTCTCGCCAAGTCAGGGCAAAAAACAGGACGATAAAGACTCCAATTAATCCTTGTATGATATTGGTCGCAACAATATTTAAGTCTTCTTGGATTTCATCGGCTTGGGTGAGAACCACGCGATATTCCATCCCCTTCGGCCAGATATCGGGGTCGTTTTTCGCTTCCTCGAGGGCGGCTAGAGCGCGATCGATAATTTTAATGGCATCGGAGCCGGGAACCTTAATCAATTCTAGAGTAATAACGGATTCAAAGGGTTCGCCCTCGCTACTTAAATAAGCGCGGGTTTTCTCCCGTTCCAAATCTCGCCGCACTTCCGCCACTTCCTCGAGGGTGACGACGCGCCCGTCATTGTCGGCAAAACCCGGATCGCCAATGCGCGCCACCGGCAGGGCTAAAAGGTCTTCCAGTCGGCGAAAGCGACCGAAAAAGCCCACCCGAGCGCCAATTTCGTCGCTTTCGATGCTATCCCAAGGCACATCCAAGTTGCCCCTCTCGATCGCGTTGGCGACTTGGGTGGGAGAAATACCCATTTCCAGCAGGCGATCGGGGAGCAATTGCACTTCAATGGCTTCTTTGCGCTGACCCCCCAAATTCACCTCCCGCACCCCCGGCACTTTTTCGAGCAGGTCTTGAATGTCTTCGGAAACCCGGCTCAAAATGGTTTGATTGACGCCGTAAAGGCCGAGAGTGAGAATGGGGGTATCTTGGGAGGAAATTTCTGTAATTTTCGGGGGATCGGCGCGATCGGGCAGGTCGGCTTTGGCTTTATCCACGGCGGCGCGCACCCGGGCGATGGAGTCGCTGACATCGGCTTCCACCCGGAAGGTAACGCTAATTTTCGAGATCCCGTCAAAGGAGGCGCTGCTGAGGTCGTCCAGACCCCGCAGGGATTTCAGTTCCTTTTCCAGCTTGTCGGTAATTTGATTTTCAATGGTTTCCGGGTCGGCACCCGCCCAAACCGTGGTGATGTCCGCGATCGCCTGTTTGATTTCGGGATCCCCTTCTCTGACCATACCGCCCAGGGCGATCAGCCCCCCCATAAAGAGCAGAATTGCCAGCAGGAGACCAAAAATTTGTTTGAGGAAGAGAAAATCCTCGAGCCTCGAAGCCTTGCGGATGCGCGGGGGGCGATGCTGTCGGGGTTTCTCTGGCTCGATCGCCTCTTGGGTTTCAAATTCCTCACTCATTGCTCGACTCCTCGTTCTCTGGTAATCATCTCAACGGTTGCCCCATTGACGAGATTCTCTTTTCCTTCGGTCACCACCCATTCTCCCGGTTTGAGATTGTCGAGGATTTCTTGCAGGGTGAGTCCGACAATGCCCTGTTGGACTTGTCGTTGTTCGACAATTTTCCGACCGTCTCCCCCATCTTTGACCACAAACAAATAAGGAACGCGATCGCGGTAAACCAGCGTATTCCAAGGGACGACCACGGCATCGGGTTTTTCTTGCACGGCGATCCACACCCCCACCCGCTCGCCATTGGTCATCTTGGCATTGCCGCGATCGATGCGAACGATGGCGCTCACCGATCGCACCCCCGGAGAAACCGAGGGACTGATGGAAAAGACTCGTCCGGAAGCCTTGGCTTGCTGCATCAAGCCGTCGTTGGTCAGGGTTCTGCGATCGTTGTTGGTGCGTTCCGCATCTCCCATAATATAGGCAAGCTGTCCCGGTCTGACTTGTTCTCCTTGAAATACGGGCAACTCGATCTCCACCTCAAAACTGCGGGGATCGATGATCACCATGGGAATGCGTTCGATGATGGTTTCATAGCTCGAACCTCCTTGTACGGCTTCGGGAGTCCAGTAATCCCCCTCGCGTATGTTTAAATGGGCAATGATGCCATCAAACGGCGCAACGATGGCGGTATCTTCGCGATCGACTTGTACTTTTTGCAGTTCGGCTTTGGCGCGATCCACCCCAAAAATCGCCGATTGCACGGCCGCAGCATTGGCTTCGACTTGTTTTTCGGCAGAATTCACTTGAGCAAGGGCGGATTCAACTTGTTTTTCGGCGGATTTGACTTGACTGCTTGACCCGTCGATCGCTTCGATGGCATTTTTAAAATTGGTTTCGTAGCTGTCCAATTCACTTTTGGGAATGACCCCTTCATTGTGAAGTTCTTGGCGGCGCAGGTATTCTCGCTCGGCGAATTCGCGATCGTTTTTTGTCATGCGCAAATTGGCTCGGGCTTCGACTAAACCGGCTTTCGCTTGTTCTAATCCCGCATCGGCTTCGGTTTTATTGTCGATCGCCTGTTGAAAGCTGGCTTGTGCCTGGGAAACTTGAGTTTGTGCTTCGATCAGCCCCGCCCGCATGACTCGCAGATCCGCATCGGAAGAACGGCGATCGACCAGAGCTAAAAGTTCGCCTTTTCTCACCAAGTCTCCTTCTCTCAAATCTCGACCGTTAAGGCGCTTGACATAAGTGATCGTACCGCGAGCGTTAAAAGTCAGGTGTTTGAAGCGCACGGCTCGGCTGAATCCTTCCCCAAAGACCCAAGCTTGAATGGGGGATTGGGTGGCTTGCACCGCTCGAACGGACAGGGCAGATTCCGAGGGGGGAGCTTGGACTTCTTGCACTGAGGGGTCTCGCAGGCGAGACAGCGCCCAAAGTCCCATTCCTCCTACGACTAAGGCAATCCCTAAAATCAATAACCAAAGTGTATTGTTGCTTCTGGAAAGATAACGAAAATCATTGATTTTTTGGTCGATGATTTCTTCGTCAAGAAATACGGGTTTGGGCGCGATCGCTTTTTCGGGATCTTGAAGATTGTCCGTATCCTGCGAGCGATCGGGCTTTCCGGTTTTCATAGCGCCTCTTAAAGATCGAGAAAAGCTGGAGAATTCAGTCGCTAACATTTTATCTCAATAGGCAAGCAAAAGAATTTTATCTTCTTTTCTTTTCCAAATAGACCTCTCCGACAATTTCGAAAAATGGGGCTGCAACACTGATTGTGTCGTACCCAAATAAGGTTTTCCGGAGAGATCTAATGAGAATTGCTGGTCTCGATGAGTGTTTGTAGCATTTTTTTTGCCCCGGGAACTTCAGGTCTTTGGTCTGCCAGCACTTTCGCTTCTCTAATGGCTGATTCGTAATACGATTCGTTAAGTGCTGACTCAATTCCTTGCTGCAGCAATTCTTCAGCCCGATCGGGTTGTTCCAAGCAAAGGAGGTCAAGTGCTAAATAGAACCTTGCTCGAGCATCTGCTGGATTGGCCTCTAATGCCTTGTTCAATGCCAGCTCGGCTTCTGTATGGTTTCCTTGCATAAAGTAGGCTAGGCCTTGCTGACGCAGAGCATTGTAGTCAGGTGATTCTGCACCTTGCACCAAGGAAATAACATGGGCACAAGCTTCCTGCATTTCTTTGTTTTTGCCTTGACTACGCAAGATATCTGCAATCAACAGATAAGCATTCGGTGCTATGTCTAGTTGTTCCGGTGCAAGGCTTATTGCCTGACGAAATGCCTTTTCTGCTTCCTCCCAACGGTTCAAGTCCATATAAACTCGTCCCAATGCTAGATAGGCATCGGCCCGCTTTGGATCTGCCTCAATTGCCTGAAGATAGGCATTTTCTGCTTCTTTCAACTTATCTTCCTGCACGAAAAGGTTACCGATTTTCAGATAAACATCTGGCTTCCGTTCTGGGGACAGTTGACCCACAATTTCGTATTCGTTACGTGCCTTTGGCCACTCCTTCAAGGACACAAAAATCTCTGCTAATTGAATATGAGCATCTGGTAAATTTTGGTCGAGTTCTACGGCTTTTCTCAGTTGTTCAATAGCCCACTCCTCCAGATGAGCATTGACATAGGACTGGGCGATCTCCAAGTTTGCCTGATATTGCTCAGCAGTTTCTAGTTGTAACGACTCGATCTGGCGGGCAGTACGACCAATACCAGCGACATCTCCTTGCTTTCCGTATACTCGGCAGAGTGCCATGTAGGCTGTAAGATACTGAGAATCGATCTGTATAGTCTTTGTGTACATTTCTGCAGCTCGATCTAACTCATTTTGCCGTCCATAGACCTCACCTAAACTGAAGCAGGCCCCTGCATTCGATGGGTTGTACTTCAACGCCTGTAATAGAGCCTCTTCAGCATCGGAGTAACGCTCTTGTTGAATCAACGAATCCCCCCTCGCTTCATAGATTGCTGATTTTTGAACAGGATCTGGTTGATGTTTGGCTGCGTCAGAATAGAACTGAAGAGCTTTTTCCCATTGCTGTTGTCGATCGCACAGTTGAGCGAAGAACCAATAAAAATAAGGGTAATCCTGGATTGCCTCTAATCCTTGAGATAGGATTTGTTCGGCTTTGTCGAGTTCGTTCTGCTGTTGGTATAAAACCGCTAGTTCTAGATAAGTCTCTGCTTGTTGGCTATCTGCTTCGATCGCCTGTTGATAGGCTCGCTCTGATTCACTATATCTTTCCTGTTCCGACAGAAGATAGCCTAAAGAGATGTAAGCATTGTATTTTAGTTCAGGCTGCTGAGCCATTTGGGTACAGACTCGAATGGCCTCATCCACTCGTCCTTGATCTTGCAAAAATTGCCCTAACCCCAAGTAGGCTTCAACCCGTTCTGGATTTACTGAAACTAGCTGGTGGTAAACACTTTCTGCTTTACCTAACTCATTTTGCTGCTGATATAAATGTGCCAGTGCCAAGTAAGCGTCTGGTTGCTGTGGAGCAGTTTTAATAGCGCGTTGATAGGCTCGTTCTGCTTCGTTGTAATTTTCCGCTTCTGCAAATAGGTTGCCTAGAGAGATGCGAGCATTATAAGCGAGTCCAGCTTGCTGCTCCATCTGATGACAAACTTGCGTCGCTTCCTCTAGTCGATTCTGATGAACCAGCAGACCCATGAGACCGACATAAGCATCAGGTAACTCTGACCCTTCTACAATGGCACGTCGATAGGTCTCCTCTGCTTGTTTACTGTAGCCTGCTTCTTGATAAGCAAGAGCAACCACCAGATGAGCCCCGTATCGCTCTTTCGGATTCAGTTCCAAGATTCGCTGAGCCATTTGATCGAGGGACTGGATCTTGCGTTGTTTGCCGTAAATCCGGCCAAGGGCTACATAAGCATCTCCATACTTAGGAAGCAGCTCAAGAGTTTTGGAGTACATTTCCTCAGCTCGATCTAACTTGTTTTGCTGTTCATAAATCTGTCCTAAGTTAAAATAAGCTTCCGCGTTAGCTGGGTCATTCTGAATCGCTTTTTGCAGAACGGGTTCTGCTTCGTCAAACTGCTCTTGGCTAACCAAAAAGGAGCCTAGCAATGTCAATGCAGTAACGTTCTTCGGCTCTAGTTCTAATACTTGGCGTATGAGCTGCTCTGCTGCATCCAGACGATTTTGCTGTTGGTATAACGATGCCAGCCCTAAATAGGAGTCAATCTGTCGGCTATCTGCTTCGATTGCCTGTTGATAGGCTCGTTCTGCTTCATTATATTGCCCTTGTCCTGACAAAAGGCTGCCCAAAGAGACGTAAGCATTGTATTTGAGTTCGGGTTGCTGAGCCATCTGGTTTAATATCTCGATGGCCTCATTCACTTGTCCTTGCTCTACCAACAATTGTGCTAAACCTATATAGGTATCAGCGTCTGTGGGACTTACTGAAATCGCTAGTCGGTAGAAACTTTCTGCTCGATCTAACTCATGTTGCTGCTGATATAAATATGCCAGTTTAAGGTAGGCATCAGATTTTTGTGGATCGATCTCACTGGCTTTTTGATAAGCTTGTTCCGACTCTCTATATTGCTCCTGTTCTGAAAAAATGCCACCTAGCATGAGATAAGCATCATATTTGAGTTCAGGTTGCTGAGCCATCTGCTTACAAACTTGAATTGTTTCTTGAACCCGTTGTTGATCCACTAATAGCTGCATTAACCAAATATAGGCTGTTGATTGATTGGAAGCCAGTTCAATTGCCTGTCTGTAGTTCTTTTCTGCATCTGCAAGTCGATCTAACTTTTGATGGAGCAAGAATGCTATAGAGAGGTAAAGATCAGCTTTGAACTCTTCTGATTCATAAGTAATACCCAGTTGATAAACTTTAAGAGCTTTCTGAAATTTTTCTTCTTCTTCATAATACTGACCTAAATACAGATAGTTATAGTCGATCTCAGCCTCTTCTTTGCCGAGCTGAAAAACCTTTTCAGCCTCTTTATGCCGATTCAGTTCAGTGAAAAGTAAGCCAAGACCAATGTAAGCCTCTGGACACCACGGGGATAATTTGATCGCAGCTCGATACTGCTGTTCTGCTTGTTCTGCGAGGTCGGCTGACTTCTTGGTTTCATATGCCTTTTCATAGGCAGCGGCGATATAGATATGCTCGTTGTATCGCTGAGCTGGCATCAACGCAGTTAACTGCTGCTGCGCATCCTTAACTCCCTGTACGTCCCCCTGTTCATAGAACAACTGACTGAGTGCGCTATAAACTTCTATATTTGTACTATCAATTCTCTTGGCTTTGAGCAGGTTCTCTCTAGCAGGATCATATTCTTCTTGGCCTAACAGCAGCATTCCAAGTCCAATGTAGGCATCTGCTCTTTCAGGTGCTTGTTCTATACATGAGTTGTAGATGGATTGAGCCTTAGGATAAGCTCCCATAGAATTGTAAACCTCTGCTAGATTATAATCAAACTCGTAAAGCTTATTGATATCATAGGGTTGATCGTGGATGATGGAGTTCAATCGAGTTCTGGCCTCTTGAATCAGTTCCTCGTTATTTTCATTTACCCCGATTCGACCCAGTACAATGTAGCCATCTGATTGTTCGGGATTAGTAAGAATTGCAGTTCGTGCTGCCGTCTCTGCCTCTTTGTATTTTGCTTGTTCTCTTTGTATGCGTGCAATTGTGACATAGTCGGATGCTAACAAGTTGGCAAACTTTTCTAATGCGCGATAATTCGCGATCGCCTCATCCCATTTACTTTCAGCTTCATCAAGGAGAGCCAAAGAGCTGTAAGCATCAGAGGTATCTGGTTCTTGGTGCTGTGCCTTGGTAAATTTTCTACGCGCTCGTTTATAGTCGGCAACTTGCTGATAAGCATTGCCAGTAGCTAGATTTGCCTGATAACGCAGACTGGAATTGATACGAACGAGTTTAGCCCATACTCTGGCAACACTAGTGGGATTTCCCTGCCAGGTATACAAGTCACTCAGAGCCTCCCACGCTTTTGTCCGATGAGGGGAAAGTTCTGATGCCCGATTGAGAAAAGCTTCAGCCTCGCTCCCCTGAAACTTCTTCAAGTATGCTTGCCCGATTGCAACCCAGAAGTCATAGGTTGCCCATGGGGTGCGATCGCTGACGAGCCTCTCTAATTCCCGAAGCTTTTCTACATCTCCACTTAAAACTGCCAGTTCCCCTAACAATATATATGCCCAAGCTCGTTTTGGTTCCTTCTCTATCCCTTGTTCAAATCGGGTACGAGCATTAACTGTATTTTCCAAAAACTTCGCTTGATTGAAATTAGTTCTAAATTTCCATGCTTCAGCTAAATAGGCATTACCCAAGACACAATGGCGAGTGTATTCCTCCATAGAATCGAGTTGAACAAGCCGATGCCAAATTTCTTCCAACTCCTTGAAGCGTCCTTGTTGCTGATAAATACTATCAAGTCTGAAATAGAGGAACTTTTCCTTGCTGATTTTCCTAGTTAGTGCCTTTTGGCAGCAGGCAATGGCACTCTCTAACTTTTCCTGGCTTGTGTAAAGATCGGCCAGAGCTAGATAACCATCAACAACACCAGGATTTAATTCTATGACTTTGTTGTATTCTTCTTCTGCTTTTAATAGTTTTCCCTGGTTTTGATATAAGTCGCCTAATGCACGATAAGCATCTATCAGATTGGGATCTTCTGCTTTGGCTTTCTCGTACTGTTCAATTGCTTGCTGATATCTTCGCACAGAGGAATAAACCATTCCCTTAATAAGGATGGTATAGTAACCGCTAGCAGTGGAAGCGACTTCAGTCACTTTGTCGATCGGGGCGATCGCACGTTCCACATCTCCAAATTGGGAAGAATAAATGTTGCTTAGTGCAAGATAGCCATCCGTATCATCTGGCTCAATTTCAATGGCTTTCTCATACTGTTTAATTGCTTGTTCCCACTTTTCCTGTTGAACATAAATTGCTCCTAAAGCAACGTATCCAACAGCACTATCTGGTGATTTATCCCTAGCTCTTTCAGCATTTTCCCATGCCCGCTCATAGTCTCCCCAAGTTGGACCTGACAGGTAGTATGATTCTGCAACTGCATTGTAGTAGACCTCTGCGATCGCAGCATAGATATCAGACACCCAATCGGGGGCGAGCTTTCTGGCTTTCTCAAGTTCTTTAAGGGCAGGGGCTAACAAATCCTCGTCCTGTAGGTGAATAGTGCCAATTCTGTAGAGTCTGTCTCTTATACAC
>JBFRWJ010000293.1:0-12561 GCA_051439525.1 Spirulina sp.
ACAGTAAACAGTGAACAGTGAACAGTAAACAGTAAACGCCTACTTCCGACTGTCCCTTCGCCAAAGCTGATGAAATTGTTTTCGTAAATGTTGAATATTGGGCGTTTGTTCTCCATAACGCCACTGAATATAAGCACGGGAGATTTCGTCAATAATATCTGCCGTTTTTTGCTGGAGTTGTTCCCGGGTACTTGCCGCATATTCTAACGGCGTTTGGGCGGGATGTTTGCGATAGCCTTTGGCCGCTAAAACTCCTAGCATTTGTTGATAAAGGCGCTCCATGGGTGCTAACTTGGCCAAATTTCGCCACCGATACAACGATCGCAGGCGCGACGCAGCCAGCCAACTGAAGAAGGCAAGGGCGATCGCGCCAACTAGACCACTAAAGAAACCGATCGCGCTCCCCGAGATAAATCGCCAAATTTGCGAGGCCACCCAAGCGATCGCTTCCAGACTTTTCGTGAAAATATAATTCAGAAATCCAGTCACTGGAGAAGGCAACCAACCCGCAACCCAATGCCAAAATTGTCTCAAGACCCCAAAGGTTTCGTTTTCTTCAAAAGAAGGGGGGACGATCTCGCGACCGGGACGGGGATCGAAAGCAAACCAACCGCGTTCGGGAAAATAGACTTCCGTCAGGGCATGAGCATCGGTATTGCGCACCAAGTAAAATCCGGTAAAGGGATTAAATTGACCCGTGGCAAATCCGACGCTTAAACGAGCCGGAATGCCCAAAGAACGCAACATGAGGGTCAAAGCCGTGGCAAAATGATCCGGATAGCCCCCTTGAAATTCAAACAGGAACGTTTCCGCCAGATCTGCCCCTTCCGCGAGTTGAAAGTCAGAGCGGACGGCATAATTTTGCTTTAAGGCTTGAGCGAGAAACAGGGCTTTTTCATAGGGATTGGTAATGGGTTTGGCCGCTTTGGAGAGCAGTTTTTCAGCCTGTTGGCGAATTTTGTCGCGAAGATCTGGGGGAAGTTGGAGATAGTACTTGGTAATGTTATCGGGATAGTCGGTTGAGGCTTGCCCGAGTTGGGTGCGATCGCGGATGGGAACGTCGGAAACAACAGTATAGGTTAAATCTTCGCTCAAAATAACAGGGGCGCGAATGCCGCCTTCGGGATCGAGGGCCACTTCAGGGGTGGGGAAATATAAGGCACGAGCCTGACTTAAAGCCGGAACGAGATTGGGCAGGTCATCGACAACGGTATAAGTTTGAATAATCGATCGCGTTCTACTGGAATAAGGGGCTGCCAGATAAAAGCGATAGGTCCAAGCAGGACGACGGACGGTCAACAGGTTCTCGTCCCGAGAGATCTCCCATCCCTTTCCCGTATAGCGATCGAAGGCTAACACGCGCCAAAATCCGGGGGCTTGCGATCGCACCCGCAAAACTACTTTTGAGGTTGAGAAACCACCATCGCTCAAACTTTGATCGATTTGCGACTGAAAACCGTAATAGAGAGAATCATCTGCGATCGCCTCTCCGTTTTCTCCTGCTCCTTCTCCACTCGCTTCTTCTTCTTCGTCTTGTCCGCTTCTCACCCCCGGATTAAAAATTCTGCGATTGAAATCGGTAAATCGCTCGTTGTCAAATTCAACGGAAGAGGTGACGGGAAAGGTTTGCAGTTGATAACCCGGAAAGCGGGGCATAAAGGCAAAAATCACCAAACCCACAACGAGAACGATCGCCAAGAAGGACACGAGACGGGTCACAGAAAAAGGCAATTTTGCCCCATTTCCTCTCTTCTCTCCTTCTTCCCCTCTCCTTCGCCTGCGAATGCCCTCGAAACCGAGGCGAGAGCGATAATCGAGGACGAGGACGGGAAGGGCGATCGCTAAAAATAAGATGGGAAAAGGCGCAAACGCAAGGGTTTCACTTAAAGTTCCCGCTACCCCCAACAGAATCAATCCGATGACCATCGAATAGCCTAAATCCTTACGGCGCGGCAGGTCAAAGCTATGAAGGATTTGCAATTGGATCAACAGTTCGGCGAGGACGAGACGGGTATCGTTCAAATTGGCCAGTAAGTTCCCCAAGAAATAGATCAAAGCCCCCAACATCCCCATGGCAATGATAAATTTCATGGCAATATTGTGTTTTTTGCGCCGATACCAACTGTAGCCTCCCCCCGCAAAACTAAGGGGAATTGCCCAAACACTCATCCTCGTATTGGCAGCAATATCTGTGGCGACAATCCCGATCGCGACTAAAATCTGCACGAAAATTCTTAACCCAATGGACTCTTCGGTTTTGGGTTGGGGGAGGCTCTCGATACGCTCCCATAATTTGGCGATCGCCGGAATGCGAAGCTGTTTGAGGCTATCCATCGCAAGGATTGGGTCGAGGTCATTTTCCTACTATAGCAATGCTGGGGAATGAGCAGGGTTCGTTAACGGATTTAACCGGAAATTAGCAAGGGTTTCCCAATTGCGAATGGGTAGAAGTTGTCAAATTTGGCGAGACTTGCTATAGTAGGAAATTGTGACACCTTTTGGAGAGGTGGCCGAGTGGTTGAAGGCGCAGCACTGGAAATGCTGTAATACGGCAACGTATTCGAGGGTTCGAATCCCTCCCTCTCCGTTTAAACCGTTGATATCTCAAGACTTCAAAGGTTTCTCTGTTTCAAGTTTTCTTCATCCAAAAAAGGGAATGGTAGAAAAAATGGTAGAAACGGCAGAAAACTCATTTTGATACGAATTTACTGTTAATCGTCCATAGTTTGCCTCTTTCCGTGGCGCAAAAACATAAAATAGTAGCCAGCCTCAAATCGACCCTTATCGTTTCGTTGTGTACGCTGTACGAATCAACCAAGTTACACAATGGCGATCGCCGTTATTCGTCAGTCGGTTTTAAAACTTCAGGTAAAACAATTCGTTCAATTTCTAATTTGAGATAATGATCTTTGATAGTTTTTTCACTGTTTCCTACCAATTCAGCTAGTTTATGGATGGGATAATCATTGTTTGCGTGATAACTAATCATTGTGTGACGTAATTGATATGGAATACGATATGGAATGTTCATGGATTCTAGCAATCGCTTCCAAACTCCGACAAGTGCCTGCTGAGATATTGATTTCCCTTTTAGGTTTTTAAAAACGTATCCCGTTTTGTCTGGAATACTAGACAATAAATCATGTAACTCTGCATTAATAGGAAAAAAGCGACTTGGGACTGTTTTAGTCCCTTGTTTTTTAACCGTGCGTCCTGACGCAATAACTTGACCTTCACAGAAAATAATTCGCTTTCTTTTAATGTCTACGTTATCCCATTTCAAAGCAACGGCTTCACTAGGACGGCATCCTGTTAACCACAAAAAATAAACATATTTGTAATATTGACGATGTTTATTAGCAAAACGACAATGAGTTTCATTTTTGAGTGCATCCAAAATATCATAAACTTCTTTCAATGAAAAAATCTGGATATCGTCCTCATGCGATACAATCTTAGTTTGTTGGGTTTTACCTAACTTAATAGATTCCAACATATCGCGATACTCAATTCCCCATTTTCGAGGAATATTCCCTGTTTTACTATTCCAGTCAATTGCTGCGACAATCAATTTTAATCGCGACTTTGACGTTGCTGGACTGCGCTTTTCATCAGAAAATAACCAGTCAATCAAATCAGTTTTTTCTTCTAGTTTTTGATACGGGCATTTTTTTAACAAATTAGTAATTGTTTGAACATGAGTAAAAATATATGTCTCTTCCCATTTTCCTAAATTGATGTGAAAAGAAACGTATTTATTCCACAAAGATATTATGCTATCTTTCTCAACTAACCGAATCAATTGTCCTTTTTGTTTTTTCGCTTGCTTTGCTTTATCCGCAATGCTTTTAAGTTTGTCTAAGTCAATTGGCGACTCATTAACGATACAACAATTAATTTCTTCGTCTATCTCCGACGCGAGATTGTATGCCATCGCGATATCAGTCCCTACTGACATAGTTTTGCGATTCAAATTATTTCCCCGCAATCGCACTGCGTAATAATTTTTACCTCCTTTTTTTTGAGAAAGTATCGAAAGATACCGAAAATCATTTTTTGCGTACATAGTTCAAATGTTCCTTAGCGACTAACGGTTGAATCATTAGCACTATCATACAGCAAAATGGTAGAAAAAATGGTAGAAAATAGAAAATTTGTCTATACCCGACACAAAAAAACCTTGTCTAAAAAAGATTTTAGCGCTTTGTGACGCAACACTGGAACGGCAACGTCTACGAGGGTTCGAATCCCTCCCTCTCCGTTTTTTCAATGAACAATGATTAATGTTGGAGCGAAATTTTGAGCATTGATACTCTTGACATATTTATAAATTTATGTATCAGTTACTTTTTGTTTTTGCCTGATTTTGTGTTATGTTTGTAGTATTGCTAAATTTAATGATTGAGGAAATGAAACTGAACACGATCGCATCCCCTGAATTCCCGACAAGATACCAGACAAAGCGTTAGTCCGGGAAAGCAACCCTAGATATAGGGTGTAGGGAAAAATTGAGAAAATTCGATCGCAATTTGTGCAGTCGAGGACTTAGCATAGAGGGGTGATTGAACTGTACTCTCCCTTGGATTCTTTACAGTCGGGTCGCTGGTTTAAATTAATCTGCGGAGCCAGTTTTCAACATCTCCCGGCGATACGCTCTCTCGCTTTAGCCTATACCTTGGCGGGAGTCGATTGTATCGACGTGGCAGCCGATCCGGCAGTCATTGAGGCGGTCAAAGCGGCCTTCGCGATCGCCCAACAAATTGCTGACGAAGCGAAACAAGGGAACAGAGAACAAGGAACAGGGAACAGGGAACAGGGAACAGTGAAAGAGAAGAAAATTCATCCTTCATCCTTCATCCTTCATCCTTCCGAAATTCCTTCATCTTTCATCCTTCATCCTTCCGAAATGCCTTGGTTGATGGTCAGTCTCAATGATGGTGAAGATCCCCACTTCCGCAAAGCAGAATTTGATGCAACTCAATGTCCATCAAACTGTCCCGCACCCTGCGAGAAAGTTTGTCCCACCGATGCAATCGCCTTCACGGCAGCGGCATCGGGGGTGATTGACGCGCGCTGCTATGGTTGCGGTCGCTGCTTGTCGGCCTGTCCCGAAACCTTGATTTTTGCAAGGTCTCGCGTTTCGACCCCCGAAACGATCGTCCCGTTGGTTTTACAACAAGGAATCGATGGGATTGAAATTCACACTCGGGCAGGAAACTTCAAGCATTTTCAGCGACTGTGGAGCGCGATCGCCCCCATTGGCGATCGCCTGAAACTCCTCTCGATTAGCTGTCCGGATAGTCCGGACTTGCTCGATTATCTCGCGTCCCTGTACGAATTAATTTCCCCCTTACCCTGTCCCCTAATTTGGCAAACTGACGGTCGTCCCATGAGTGGAGATTTGGGGAAGAGTACGACCCATGCTGCGGTTAAACTCGCCCAAAAAGTTCTCAATTCCGGACTTCCGGGTTATGTCCAACTGGCAGGAGGAACCAATCAACATACGGCATCTGTGCTACAAAAAAACGGTCTTGCGGGTCGAGTGGCCGGGGTTGCTTATGGAAGCTACGCTCGCCAACAACTCGCTCCCCTCCTCGATCGCTTGGAAGCACGAAGTCTTGCCGATGGGAACAAACCCCAACTCGAACGCTATCCCGAGCTGCTCTGGGCAACCGTCGCCCTCGCTCGCGAAGCGATCGCGCCCATTAAACCCTTTTTCAATAACCAATGACCAATGAACAATGACAATGAACAATGAACAATGCCTCTGGCTTAGGGTAGAGGCTTGAAATCGGGAATATTTCCTCTTTATTCCCCCGTGTCAATTTTCTCGAGTGATTATGACAAACCTTAATAACGATACATCCTACGGGAACGCAAGCGATCGCCTTTTAAGCAAAACAAATTTATCGTCTTCTCCAGACACCGCGTTTAACCCAACGCAACCCGAGGGCAACCCGAAAACGAGAACGGAAGTTACCGACGATCTCGATCGCCTTCTTGCCGTTCTTCCGCCAACGATTCGCGCGGCCTTAGAAAATCATGCCGACAAAAATAAGGCTATAGAAGTCGTGTTGGATTTGGGACGCTTACCGGAAGTCCGCTTTCCCAATGATGCGGAATATCTGAGCCAAAATCCCATCAGCCGAGAGGATTTACAGTATAGCATCGAACGGGTGGGGCATTTTGGCGGCGACAATCGGGCGGGACTCGAACGTACCCTGCACCGCATTAGTGCCATTCGCAACCGTCGAGGGGAGATTATCGGTTTAACCTGTCGCGTGGGACGGGCAGTATTTGGAACCATCGGACTCATTCGCGATCTCGTGGAAACCGGGCAATCGATTTTGCTGTTAGGTCGTCCGGGGGTCGGGAAAACGACAGCTTTGCGGGAGATCGCGCGAGTTCTTGCGGACGAACTGACAAAACGAGTGGTGATTATCGACACCTCCAACGAAATTGCCGGGGATGGGGATATTCCTCACCCCGCGATCGGTCGTGCTCGTCGGATGCAGGTGGCCAAGCCGGAATTACAGCATCAGGTGATGATCGAGGCGGTAGAAAATCATACCCCAGAAGTGATTGTTATTGACGAGATTGGAACGGAATTGGAGGCGTTAGCGGCGCGGACCATTGCCGAGCGAGGGGTGCAACTCGTGGGAACCGCCCACGGCAATCAAATCGAAAATTTGATCAAGAATCCTACTTTAGCCGATTTGATTGGGGGCATTCAAGCAGTGACTTTGGGGGATGACGAAGCGCGGCGCAGGGGGTCGCAAAAGACCGTGTTAGAGCGAAAAGCCCCGCCAACCTTTGAAATTGCCGTAGAAATGCAAGAGCGCTATCGCTGGACTGTGCATCCCGATGTCGCCGATACCGTCGATCGCCTCTTGCGGGGACGGGAACCTTTGCCAGAAGAGCGCACCTTCGATGAAAGCGGAGAACTTAAAATCGTCCAAAATTCTGCGCCACAGCCTTTCTATGTGGTGAGTTCGTCGAAAAATACCATCCCCCCTAGCCCCCCTTCCCAAGGGGGGAAAACAAGGGGGGATGGAGGATGGCGAACTTCCGGACGGATGCGTCCTTTACCATCCCCCCTAACCCCCCTTCCCAAGGGGGGAAAAGAAGGGGGGATGGAGGATTTCGAGCGGATGCTCGCTCGCTCTTGGCCCTCAGACCATTGGGAAGAAAAGGCCGGGGTTTCCTCTGCTAATGGGGAAGATTTACCCTTATCCGTCTATCCTTACGGCATCGGGCGATCGCAATTGGAGCAGGCGATCGAGGTGTTAAAGTTACCCGTAATGCTCACTAAGGATATGAATAGCGCCGATGCGGTTTTGGCCTTGCGATCGCAGATTAAAAACCATTCCAAGCTGCGACAGATTGCCAAAGCGCGGCAAATTCCCATTCATGCGGTGAAATCCAATACCATTCCCCAAATTAGCAAGGCGTTGCGCCGGGCATTGGGTTTGGACGATGCGGGGGGATCCGAAGCGGTGGATCTGCGGTTATTTAGTTCTACTGGCAGCGATGACGAACTCGAAGCCTTAGAAGAAGCGCGCTTGGCGGTGGAAAATATCGTCATTCCCAAAGGACAACCCGTCGAATTGTTGCCGCGATCGCCCAAAGTTCGCAAGATGCAGCACGAATTGGTGGAACATTATCGCCTCCAATCCGATAGTTTTGGGGAAGAACCCAATCGTAGATTGCGGATTTATCCGGCGTAATAATCAAGAGTAGAGGCGTTGAATTCAGCGTCTCTACATCCAATCCAATTGGAACGATGATACGGTAAGTTTTTCGACTTGAATGTGGATTCTTAGTTATCAACATTTTTAATGTCATGAAACGCATTATTTATTTAAGCAAAGCTTGTCATGATTTTGACAACGAGGAAATGTTACAACTTTTGGAAAAAAGTAGAGCCAACAATTCTCGTAAAAATCTGACAGGATCGCTGGTTTACTCTGCGGGGAATTTTCTTCAACTTTTAGAAGGTGATGATGCTGAAGTTGACGGATTATTTAGAACTATTTGTCACGATCCACGGCATACACAAATTGAGACTTTAGTTGATGAGGTCTGTGATACCCGGTTTTTCCGAGGTTGGTCAATGGCTTTTTTCAATCTTAATGAGCGTAGCGATATCCCGAATGAATTTAAAGTTCGTATTAATGATGCCATGAAAAACAACAAATCCAGTCCGCAGTTGGCCATGCAGATTTTTCAGGATTTCCAGAACTATTTGATTGACAAGTAAAAGAACACTCACCAGTCTCTACATTCGATCGAGCCAAGAAATTTAGCCTTGCTGAAGAGAAAAAGACTTTTGTACTCGATCCATAAATGTTTGCCAAACTTCATTGGGTGTCCAAATTTTTTCTAAAACTTGTTTTGCTTCCTTCTCATCTACACGATCGCAGAGTCGACGATACAAATAAACAAAGGCTGAAACTCGCATATTCATCGCGCAATGTACCAATACTTTGCGATCGGAATTGCGTTGCATGACTTCAACAAATTTTTGAAAATCTTCTAAGGTAGGATTTTCCCAAATTACCGGAATATGAATGTATTCTATGCCGCAGCGATCGATAATCTCTGCTTCATTCGGAATCGCATTCGTCGAGGTCAAAAGTGCGAGATTGACAATAACATCATAACCGGCATTTTTAAGTTCCTCAAATTGTTCTTCTGTCGGTTGTCCTGACGTAGCAACGCGATCGGAAATCTGTACAAAATTATAAATATTGTCTAGTTTAGCGTTACCCATTGTTTCCTCCAATAACGAATAACAAATAACGAATAACGAATAACAAATAACTAAATCATTTCCAAAGATTTTTGTTGAAATTCTGGGGGAATCACCGTGCGATCGCAAATTGCTTTGTGACTTTCCTTTTGAGTTTCCACATCAATTGCGATCGCTTCAATGCGGATGGATAGACTGCCAACGGGGACAATTAATTGAGTCAAAGTTTCCAATTCTCCCGCGTCATTCCCGGTAAAATCAACAAAAGCACGCGGTCCGTCTAATAACTGGCGCGTTTCTCGATCTTGTACCCAAAGTTTAACATAAATTGACCCCGGATAAGACGGAAATCTGACTCGAATTAAAACGAGTTCTCCTCCCGATAATTCTCCATCGGGAACGTCTAAAATGGGGGTGGGGACGGGAATTTGTTCGCGTAACTGAGGGGGAACTATAGACTGTTTTTTGGTAATGAGATTCCCAGTTTTGTGAGGAGAAAATATCGGTTGGATGTCTGAAATTGCCATTTCTTTGCGATTTTTTTCAACAGATGGAGAAAACAGCATCGATCGCGAGGTAACCAGATTGTTTATTTCGACTGGATACGGCAAACCCGAGGCATCGTGCTTGGGTAATGTCCCCGAAATGAATTCTTCTTCCATCCCGTCTTCCTCATCATCGACCACAAATTCATGATTAATGCGATCGACAATAGCTTCGGCAACTTTTGCCTCTTCTTCTCGATTTGGAGAAGGAATTTCTGGTGCTCTTAATATGTCTGCTTCTTCTTGTTTTTCCTCTGATGAATTATTATCCATTTCTGCTGCTAACTTTTTCAAAAATTCGGCTTCTCGTGCCAACTTTTCTAAAATCTCGACTTCGGATGTTTCTTCCTTGATCTCTAACTCTTCAGCAATATCCACTAAAGCCGCATGACGTTCTTCTTCCGCCAGATCTTGTAAGACTTCGGCTTTCTCTGCTAAACGTTGAGCTGTTGCTTCTAACTCATTCTTTTTAAGCTCATTTTCTTCAGTGTTTTGTAATGGCGATCGCACTGGATGCGCTTGCAACCATTCCACCAACTCTTCATTGACTTCTTCATCCACTTTCAAAAGATTGATTTGTTTCCAAAAGCGGCCTTGCATTGGCAATTTTTGAAACGAACGATCCTTTTTTTCTTCTTCCAAAGAAGTTTCATCAGATTCGTCAATATATTCTGTTTTTGAAGGTTCATTTTCCTCACTCTGAGGTCGATCGTTCGGCGAAATATCTAACGAAATTTTCTCTTTATCTAGTTTTGATACTTCAATTTTGTCGGGGTTTTCTTCTGGAGAATTATCGGCGCGATCGCTTTCTGAAATGGTAGAATTAGAAACAGCATTTTCTGTTTCTGAGGAGTTATCTCCTTGCTGAGGTTCTTTAGTCAGAGAATTCAAAAAATCTGACGATACAGAAGAAACCTGATAACTGTGATAAGCAGAATCTCTTGGCGGAGGGGAACTAAAATTAGGGAGATTGATATTTTTAGTTTTTGTCGTTTTTTTCGGCTTAGATAGAGATAGTTTGGGGGGTAAAATTTGCTGTTCGATCGGTTCAAAGGGTCGCGATTCAAGTTCGCGCTTGGTGAGGTCGAGAAACTCAGAATTTACTGAAACCGTTTCGTTTTCTTGCTCTCCAGAAATATTAGAGCCAAGGCGTTTTACCTCCTCAGAATCTTCAGGTTGGACGGGGTTGGCGATCGCTGCTAGCATATCATCCAACCCTGCGGTAATGGAGAAGGTTTGACTGGCCAAACGAACCATTTTTTTAGCACGTCCATCCCCGCGATCGAGAAAAACTTCGAGAATTACTTCTCCTAAAATCAAGCGAGTATCATACTCAGTGGGAATGTCTAATAAATAGTTGAATACGAGAGGAATCGTAGCATCGCTTAGGGGTTGGCGAACGTCAAGTAATAATTCTGTTCCATGAGGATCGCGCAATTCATAACGCAACACTCCCTCAAACCCAGAATCGAGAATACTGGTTTGAGTTAGATCTAGAGAATTAACATGACCGGAAATCAGTAAGGGTTCATTATTGCGTCGGATAAAATGATCTTGCAACAAACTGATTGATAAATCATTGGGGAATTTAATCCCTTCTAAATCTTCCTCTGTTGCAATAGAAAGAGGAGATATAGATTCTTCTGTTTCTGTTTGAAAATCCTGTTTTTCGGTTTGTAAAGTTTTTTGAGGCTGAGGGTTGGGTTGCGATTCGGGTTCGCTAACCTGTTGGAGAATCTTTTCTAAACTTTGAATAGATTGTTCTAAAAGAGAATGGGCATTATTGGTTATTGGTTGTTGGTTATTGGTTATTGGTTGTTGGTTATTGGTTATTGGTTGTTGGTTATTGGTTATTGGTTGTTGGTTATCGGCTGATTTTTCCTGTCTTTCTTTCTTCTCCTCTTCTCCTCTTCTCCTCTTCTCCTCTTCTCTCACTGATGCCTGATTAACAGATGCCTGATGACTGGTGACTGGTGACTGATTAACGGGTGACTGATTAACGGGTGACTGATTTTCAACCTCCTGAATTACTTTTTCTGTGTTTTTTTTCGCTTTCGGAGAAGTCGAACTCTCGGAAGCGGATTTCTGAGTAACTTTAGCAGGAATTACTTCTAATTGAACGACTTCTTGCCAAGGTTTCCCTTGAATTTCGCTCATTTTCTCGCAGGTGCAGAGAAATTCCCAAAAACCGGGGCGAATATAGGTAAAAGGAATGGCAACCATTAACCCTTCTTTGGACGTGCGACACGTTCGTTTTTGCGATCGCCGCTTGGGGGGAATTTCGTCAATGGTGCGATGAATGACGCGGATTTCTACATCAACATTAGCACGGCAAGATTGGGCAACAATTCGATAGATGCCTGCTTCAATTTTAAGCCTCCTGCGTTTGAGAGGAAGCCAAGAGCGAGTCCCCTTCTTCTGTAATAAAAATTCCCAAGCGTCCATTGATAAAGGATGAAGGATGAAAGAGACCAAGACAAAACTTTTTGGCTCTTTATGTTTTTTAGCGTTTCATCTTTTCTTTGAGGGTATCTGTCATGGCTAACAATTGAGTTTGCGCGATCGCTTCTTGTTCTTGGGTGGCCATCCACTTCAAATTTACGGTTTGATTTTCCGCTTCGGCATCCCCGATTGTCAAGCAGGCTGTCGCCTTGCTGCGATCGGCGCGTTTGAATTGTTTTCCAAAAGCAGCACCGCTTAGGTCTAATTCTACGCTGAAGCCAAAATAACGCAACTTTTGCGCTAAAACTAATGCTTGGGCTTCGGCGCGATCGCCTCGGGAAACCAAATAAAAGTCCAATGGGCGTTTTTGCTCTCGTTCTAATTGTGTCACGAGCAAGACCAAGCGTTCCATACCCAGAGCCCAACCGACGGCGGGAGTTTCTTTTCCCCCTAATTCCGATACCAACCCATCATAGCGACCGCCGCCGCATACAGTGGATTCGTTGCCCAAACTTTCGGCTTTAATTTCAAAGGCAGTGTGGGTGTAGTAGTCTAAACCCCTCACCACAAAGGGATTGAGGCGATAGGCAATCTCGAGGTCGCTTAACATTTGTTGGACGCGATCGAAGTGCTGGCGAGATTCGTCTCCCAAGTAATCTAAAAGACTGGGTGCGTCTTTGATAATTTCTTGGGTGCGCTTGTCTTTACTGTCTAAAATTCTCAAGGGGTTGCGATCGAGGCGGTCTTGAGAGTCTCGATCCAATTCGTCTTTATAGGGGCTTAGAAAGCTCACCAAGGCATCCCGATAGCGTTGGCGATCTT
>JBFRWJ010000294.1:0-19468 GCA_051439525.1 Spirulina sp.
CCCAAACAGTCCAAACAGTACGATCCCGAAGGAAAGTACATTAAACATTGGCTGCCGGAACTCGCGGCAATTGAAGGCGATCGCATCCACGAACCTTGGAAACTATCCTTGGCAGAGCAAAAGAACCTTGGAGTCAGACTGGGAGTTAATTATCCCCGCCCGATCGTGGACTTTTTCCAATCGGTCAAGGCGAATGAGCAGATTTATAATGCCGCCCTCGAACTGGCCAAACCGGAATTATGAATCTGAAATTTTTGAACTTTCATTAACCCAAGGCTCATAGCAAAAACCCGTAAACGCTTTGAATTTCTACTATTAAATTAGAGGAAATTGGGCGATCGCATCAACAACACTAGCAAACTCCTTCACTTGGGAACTTTGACTGTGTTGGGCATACAGGGCGAGCAATTCCTGATAAAACCAGAGAGTATCCCGAGGGGGTTGGTGAAAATGCTGCCAAACCGTTGCTCCCTGTCGTTGCAGTTGAAAGAGGAGCGATCGCGCGTTGTGGAGCTTGTCCGCAAGGGAAACCCGTACCACGGAAGCATCGGCGCAACGCAGATTTTCCAAATATTGATGCTTGCGATCGCGCCAAGGGGGTTTGGGGGTTTGCATGGATTCGGTGCAACCATCCACAATCGCTGTCACTTCTGCTCCAAATCGTTTTAAAATGGCTTGGCGGGTCGTTTCTCCTCCTTGGTCTTCGACGGCATCGTGCAACAGTGCTGCAATGGCTTCTGTCTCGCTTCCCCCATCTTCGAGAACTAAGGCTGCAACGCTCATTAAATGGGCAATATAGGGCGTGCCGTCCGCTTTTCGGGTTTGGTGGCGATGTAACTGGCAAGCATAGGTTAGGGCATCGGTAAATTGTTCGCTTAAAATCATAGGTCTTCGGGGTCGGGATAAAAGTGAATTTCTTGGTTGACTTCCTCTCGCATTTGTTCGCGCAGATCCCAAGGCCACAATACCTCTGCTTTGGGTCGCCAAGATCGCAAGCGATGCAGGATATTCACGTCATCCACGCGATACAGGGCTCGGTAATAGGCATCTCGGGGCGATCGCGTTGCCAAGAGGGTTTGGTAATATTGCCGTCGGAGGCGATCGCGACAGTGCTGGAGAATATATTGGCGAGCGTCCTCATAGGAGAGACGTTCAAAAGTGTTGTGACGTTGGCTCCTTTTAATGTAATCGTCGTGAAATCGTTCCTCGAAGCGCAAGATCAGCATCTCTGCGGGGTTATAAAAATAAAACCCCCATGCGTCCAAAAAGGCGCTTTCAACTTGCTCGGGGGCGGGTAAATTCCCCTTTTTACAGGCATCGCGCAACAGCAGGGGCAAATCTGAATCCTGCCATGTGAGGGGGACGATCCGAGTAATTCGATCCAAGCGATAATGACACCAATTGCCGTCAAATTTGGGCGTTTCCCCATAGGTACAGAGATAAAGGGCGCGATAGGTGTAATAGATGCAAACGGGATAGACGACGCGATCGATGGTTTTCTGCAACTTGGCACTGATATAAGTTAGGCGGATGGGAGGGATGGGCGTTTGCCGCCAGAGTTCCTTGAGTTGCACGCACAAATCTTCAACGCGATCGATGTCGTTTTTTCCCACCACATAATCGAGATGGAAGAAAAAACGGCAGGGTTCGTCGGTGGTTGGGGTTAAATTGGCGGCGATCGCGTAGAGATCCAGATTCGATAAGGATAAGGAATGAGCGATCGGGACTGGCATTTCCCTGAAGGTGGCATAATCGGGCCATTTTGTAACCAAAGAATAACAACGTTTGTCGCGCTGCAACCAATCCAGCTCGTGCAAGTGATAGAGATCGGTTTGCAAAGAGCGACGAGTGACGGCAAAAAGAGGGCGATCGAGGATATCCTCGAGGGCATCTGGGGTGATTTTTAGGTGTTCCCAGAGCGATCGCTGCCATGCCTCGAAATCGAAATCGATCCCCATTTGCAGCCATTCTCGCGTCGATCGCTGACAGGGACAATCGGGAGAATGGGGGGTGGGAATGCGATCGGATGTGGGATGATCGTCGGTAAACAGGGCATCTCGCCAATCGGGAAAGGTGAAGGGGTGGGGCAAATCCAAACGAATTTCCCTGTCCCCATAGAGCAACCTCAATCCAACCCACAACCGCAAGGCGCGTGCTAGATTTTGTTTGAGAGACCCCCGTGCCAACCATTGCAATAATTCAATTTGCGGCGGTATTGTCAAAATTTCCCGATCGTTCACGATTGCCTCGGGCGCTACAACCCTATCTTAATTCCTGTTGGAAGTCTATCGTTCCAATGGAGTTTGGGGAAAGTTCGCGATCGCTCATCCCATCCAAAAGTTTGGAAGCCGCTATTTCCAACCCATGTTATTCTGAAATTACTCACTTTCAGATTTGTCATGACTGCCGTCCAATTTCATCTCATTCCTCATCAAACCGAATGCGGGCTGTCTTATCAACATCTCCATTTTGAGCTGGCCACCCCCAATGGCATTATCAAACCGGAGGATCTCAAGGGACTGAAACTCCCCAAAGCGATCGATTATTCCCAAGGCATTGTCCTCGAAGGCAAAGGACCGATTTGGCTTTACGGCTATTTGGTTCACGAATGCCACCCGGCAGCTTGGACGGGCTGTTACGATCCTAGATTGGGTGCGGTAGTTATTGCTACCCATGCACCCGATATTCAAGTCAGCCAAATTTTTAAGGTGACCCTACCGGATGAAGTTCTCTCTCGCGATTAGTGGTAGTATGATGATGGCTACTATTGGGACTATGCCAAGTCAAGTTGAATTCCAAGTTGTCGAATTATTGGGGGAAGAGGGGCAAACTTATCAAACCCTCACGATCGCTTTACAAGTGCCAAAACTTGGGGTTGAGGTATTGAAACGGGTTGCTTTACCCGAGAATCTCGATCGCGATCGAGGTGTCATTCTCTTCGGACAGGCTCCCAATTGGCTCTATGCTCGTTTAAGCGTTCTCTGTCGCGATTTTCTTTGGATCGCACATTACAATATTTGGACTAAACGTGCTATTATAATTAGCAGTCGAGTAGAGACTTTTCGACCGGGAGATGAGATCGTCCTGCAACTCAATAACGAACCTTGTCCGGCGATCGTCATTGGCGGTCCTCCCGATAGTGGCAAAAGTCACC
Organism: Spirulina sp.; assembly: GCA_051439525.1. GTDB lineage: Bacteria > Cyanobacteriota > Cyanobacteriia > Cyanobacteriales > Spirulinaceae > CCY15215. The sequence continues at coordinate 3,155 of JBFRWJ010000294.1, forward strand.
TATCCTATGCTCTATCGCGAATGCTTTTGGATTGGCGTTCCGATCTGAAGTCTTACCTACATCGGGCAAATTGGGATGGAGAAGGACTCCATACTTACGAGACTCCCGATGCGAAACTGGCAAAGCAGTTAGTCAATGCCAATACTTACAGGTTACATTTGCATGAGGAAAGCGATCGCTTGATTCCTGAATATTTTAAGTATCATGGTAACGCGATCGCGAATATCCGGAGCGTCCGAGATTTAGTGCTGGTGGATGTGGGAGGAAAACCCCAACCGGAAAAGCGTCCCGTTGTCGCACAATGCACTCATTCCATCATTATCAGTCGGTATCAAGAGGAAATCCCAATTTGGCAAAACTTATTTGCTGAGTTGCACCCTTTAGCAGTGATTCACAGTGTTTGGGAGGAGCGTTTGGAGGTATTATGCACGGAACCTTACCTCGAAATTATCGCAGGAAAGTGGCAGCCCGGGTGTCGGGTGCCGGATGTGCTGCGCGATCGGGTTTTGAGTGTGGTGGAATCAACATAAATTATTACTTGTTTTTATCAATGTATTAGTTGGAGAATTGTAAAATGGCTAAAATCTTAATTTCATCTTTAGGAGCGGGTTTTTTTCCTGAAAACAGTTCAGCTAAACGTGAATATCGAAAGGCGAAGTATAAAATAGATAATCAAGAATATTCGCAAAGTTTTATCGCATCGGTTCTTTACGAACATTTAAAACTGGATGGAATCATTTTCTTGGGTACAGTGAAATCAATGTGGGAGGAAGTCTATTACTCATTTTGTAAGGAAAAAAATCTAGAGTTAGATGAAGACTACTATTTGATGCTCGGTGAAACCATCAAGAACTTAGATTATACAAGTCCTCTCAATGTTCTGGATTTAAGTCGGCTTGAGTTAGCACTCGGCGATCGCTCTCAGTGTATCTTGATAAAATATGGAATCACAGAATCGGAATTGCAAGAAAATCTCGACAAGATTATGCAGATTGTAAATTATCTTGAGGATGGCGATGAACTTTATATTGATATTACCCATTCATTTCGTTCTTTGTCCCTATTTTTGTTTTTGGTTTTAACTTTTCTCAATGATTTGACATCAGAGCGAAACATTAAAATCAAAGGGATTTATTACGGAATGCTAGATATTATTAGAGAGCTTAAATACGCTCCGATTGTTAACTTACAATCCTTGTTTGATTTGACACAATGGATCAAGGGAGCATATAGCTTAAAAGAATTCGGCAATGGGTATTTAATTGCTCAACTCCTCGATCGACAAGACGAAAGCGAACTAGCTCGAGATATTCGCAATCTCTCGGATGCAATAAATATTAATTATTTGCCGACCATACAACAACGTGCGAATAAGCTGAGACAAACCTTAAAAAAACAAGAATCTAGCCCTTTTAAATATCTGAAAAATATCCTCGATAAATTTGTGAGTCAGTTTTCTGACAAAACCAACACTTCAACCAAAGAAAGTGATTTTCAGTTAAAATTAGCAAAATGGTATTTCAAAAATAAACGCTATGCTACAGGATATATTACTCTAGAGGAAGCTATCTTGACTTATCTTTGTGAAATTTATAACAAGAATTTTACCAACAAAGATGAACGAGATGAAATGAAAGATTGGCTGCATGAAAATAATTCCTCATCTCTTTCACAACTATACTTTAAAATCAATCCAGTTCGTAAAGCAATTGCTCATGCTTCATTTGACAAAAAGAGAACGAGTTATTCTACAGCAATCCAAAATGCAAACCAATATATACAAGAAGCTCAAAAAATTTTTAAAACAGAAACGCTAGGATAGTCTATTAAAACCATGAATCAATCAAAAATATCATCCCATCAAGCAGCATTACAAGTGCTAGAAGAAGCCGTAAAAATGCTACTGCAACAAGATCCCGACTCAGATCAGGTTAAAGATTCTCCGATCGCTCGTGCCAAAAAAATACTAGATTGGCCGAAAAACCGAGAGTTTAAACCACTACATCTACTTTTTGATAAAGTAGAAATTCAGGAAGAGCGACGACAAACAAAAACACATTATTGGCCGATTCAGAGTATCAAATCTGACAATTCTGACTTATGTCCTTTAGTGCCTTATCCTATCAGCGATCGCCCGACCAATTTAAGCAAATTTCTGGAAGATACCAAACGGAAAATTGAGGCTCTTGAATTAGCAGGTGAAGATTGGCAGAATTTATCACTGTTAACGCTTATTGTTGAAAAATATGGGTCATTTATTAGCTTTGGAGAGGAGGACATTGCTTTTTGCGATCGCGTGCGATCGACTGCTGCACTTGCTGCTGCATTAGCAGACGATCCAGACGCAAAACAACTCCATTTGGTTGCAGGTGACTTGTCGGGTATTCAGAACTTTATTTACACCATTTCTTCCGATGGTGCGCTCAAATCTCTCCGTGCAAGAAGTTTCTATCTAGAACTCGTGACTGAGGAAGTTGTTCAGCAGCTTTTAGCCGAGCTAAAACTCCCTCGTACTAGCGTGATTTATGCAGGTGGGGGAAATTTATACATCCTTGCTTCTGGAAATGAAGAACAAGTTACAAAACAAGTTTTAGCTGTAAAAAATAAATTTAATGCTTGGTTATTTGATGAATTTCAAGGACAAGTTTTCCTTGCACTCGATGCAGTTAGTTTTAAAACTGAAGAGGTTAAAGATAGCTGTTTATCTGAAGTTTGGAAAAAAGTTCCACGAAAATTAGCAGTTCAAAAACAACAAAAGTTTTCTGACGATCTAAATCAGTTTCATAAACTTCTCAAAGTTCAAGATAGTTTTAGCAATACTTGTAAAGTTTGTCATCGAGATGATACGAATGAATTAAGCAGTTTACCTACAGACTCTGAAACAGATGCCTGTCCAGTTTGTCATAGAATGTATGAATTGGGTGCAAAATTGCTGAAAGTCAAAACAATTATTCGCTCGACTGAAAAAAAGAAAGGTTTAGAAGAAGAACTTCTAGCTTTTGAATTTAGCAACGGCATGGAAATCCAAAAATTCTACTATTATTTTTCTTTGAATAAAAAATCGATTAACCAAGATAATGATACTGTTTTCTTGGTTAATAATTGGGATGTTAACTCTTATAAATTCCGATTTTATAAAAATCCCGTTTCTTTCTTCTTAGGACAATATTCTCAAGAAAGTAGCGAAGAATCTGGGATGACAATGCGAGCTAATGAATTTGCTAAAAAAGCAACTGGAATCGATCGTGTAGGCTATGTCAGAATGGATGTAGATAACCTAGGACAGATTTTTGCTAAAGGATTGGGCAAAGATTTGAACTTACCAAGACTTGCAGGTTTATCACGAATGATGACTTATTTTTTCAAAGTTTATCTAAACAGCTTAGCAGAAAACCGCAAAGACAATACTTCTGATTTTAAAAGGCTGACTAACCTCGAGAAAGATTCAGACAATGAGAAAATTTTAAATCAAGAGAAATTCTCAAGACAAAATTTACTCTTCATTTATGCTGGAGGTGACGATCTGTTTATTAGCGGTGCGTGGGATGAAGTTGTGGAATTTTCCTTTGATATTTACCAGAGTTTTCGAGCATATACGGGACACAATCCCAGTATTACATTATCTGGAGGAGTTAGCTTAGCTACAATTAAATATCCTCTCTATCAAGCTGCGAGTGAATCGGGAGACATGGAAGAAAGGGCTAAAGGAAATGGAAAAGATAGTTTAGGTTTATTTGGTCAAACCTTTAAATGGGGAGAATGGTTGGGTTATAATGATAAACATGAAGTTCTCGATCGAGAAATACTCGGTTATCTTGAACCTGAAAGTCAACCAGAACTTCTCGGTATATTGCCTTTTGTAACAAAACTTAATGATGGAGAAACCGATTATCCTCGCAGTTTCGTCCGCAATCTTTTGAATACTGCTGATTTGCAAGAAAAAGCAATTAAAGAAGCCGAAGAAAAGTTTGCTAAGGATTCGGATCGTGTTAAGGATTGTCGCTATTTCTTACATCTTCCCAGAGTCGCTTATACTTTATCTCGACTTCCTCAGAGATTCAGAAAAAATCGTTCGCTGATAACTTCCCTGAAGAATCCCTATAATGCACCCTATTTTCGGGCTATAGCGACTTGGATAGAACTTTTAAATCGTAAATCGTCTAATGAGGAATAGAGCCATGAAAATTAGACAGATCGCAATTGTATTTCAAGAATGCTCCTTTTATGATGATGGGTAGAAGATTCGCGATCGCGGAAATTTCATTAACTCTTGTACTGTACTAAAATAGGAAAATGCCAGCTCCAGACATTAGCCAAGAAATTGAACAACATATCCAATCGAAGGCTTTCAACTCTTTTGCCAGTTATGAAATTCGCCAAATGGTTACTGATGCTCAAAAACTAGGTAAGCATCTCAACGAACAACGATTAAAAACTAATCAAATTCGTAAATTTTTAGATGCTATCAATCGTATTAAAGCGCAATCAGCAAGGAGTAACGATCAGAAAGATAGCTTAAGCCCAAAAGAAAGAGACAAAGCTATTTTCAAGGATATTGAAGCCGATATTGTTTTATTAAAACCAAAATTGGCTTATGCTGAAGCACGACAAAAACGAGCAATTAAGCCTTTAAATCGGGTGATATCAGCTGCGATCGATAAAGTTCACAGTCTTGAAGATTTTAAACGACTTGTTCAATTCATTGAATCCATTATTGCTTACCACAAATCAGAAGGAGGAGACTAACTATGTCTAATGTCACCGATCCTAATGTCACCGATCGCCCTCAAAAACCATTATTGGGTAAACTTGTTATTACGAGTAATTTAGTTGTGAAAACGGGTTTACACATTGGTGGAGGAGGTGAATCGCTCGATATTGGTGGTATTGATAAACCCGTGATTCGCGATCCAATCACCAAACAGCCTTATCTTCCTGGTTCATCGATCAAGGGAAAGATGCGAGCAATTCTTGAAAGATGGTTGAGAAAGCCGTTAAATCGTGCAGGTGGATCCGGTACTTTTCGCTATGAAAGTGACGATCTTGAGGATGGATATACAATGCTTCCGGGTAACAAATTTGTTCCCTTTCAAGGTGCAAAATATTGTCCTCTCAGTCGCGTTTTTGGTTCGACAGGGGATAAATGCTGTTTAAAGCCAGAAGTTGTTGAAGCATCAGGTTTAGATAAGAAAGGAACTATTGAAATCGCTGGCGAAATCTACACGAAAACGAAAGGAAGAAATCACCCATCACGTTTAATTGTACGGGATTGTCATTTAACAGATGATTCAATTCAGAAGTTAGAAAATATTGACACCGGACTCAATATGACAGAATGGAAGTTTGAAAATGGGATCGATCGCATTACTTCGGCTGCAAATCCTCGTCAACTCGAGCGAGTTCCTGCGGGTGCTAAGTTTAACTTTGAAATGGTGTACACGGTTGAGAATATCGAGCAAGCGAAAGAAGACTTAGAAAATCTTGCGATCGCATTAGCTATCCTTGAAGATGATGCACTTGGAGGTCATGGATCGCGGGGTTATGGTAAAGTAAGTTTTGAGAATTTTCAAGCCGAATATCGCTCGATTGACTATTACAAAAATAAGATCGCTTCTGCAAGTAACGCCCTCACTTCTGCATCTGATGAACCTATTAAAAATACATCAGAATTGTTAAATCGTTTTGGTGAAATCACTGGCTTATTGGAGGGAGAAAATGAGTAATTGGAAACTGATTCGCCTTAATTTCGGTCGGAATATTGCCCATTTTGGAGAAATTGGGATTGGTTTAGAGGAAACCAGCGAACGAGTGCGCTCGGATACTCTATTTAGTGCTTTGATTAGCGTCTATGCTCGCTTGTATGGTAAAGATGATGTGGAGCAATTATTAGCGGATTTTAATCAAAAGCCCGAACCTCCTTTTTGCCATAGTTCGACATTTATTTATCGCTATTTACAAGATAAACAGAATAAGGGGAATTACATCTATTATTTACCCAAACCGCTAGCATTTCCGAATAAATACCCTATCGGAGACGATCTTGCATTCACCAAAGTGTATAAAAAGCTGAATTATTTACCTCTCAAGATTTGGAAACGCTGGTATCAAGGAGATGGATTTAAGGAAAGCGATCGCAGAGAATTAGAGGCTCAAAGTAAAAAAGACAAAACTGACAAAATTGAAGGTTCTCTTGAGAAAGCTGGTGTTTTTAGTTATGGAGAAACCTATAAAACAGCAAGACATCCTAAAGTTGCGATCGATCGCATGACCAGTGCAACCAATTTTTATCATACAGGTTTTGTCCAATTTGAACACAAAATTCAAAGTCATTCGGGTCTTTATTTTTTACTTTACTTTCCAGAAAACGATCCCGAACTCGAGCAAAAACTGCAAGCTGTTTTAAAATTATTAGCAGATGAGGGACTGGGGGGAGAGCGATCGAGTGGTGCAGGACTATTTACGTTAGAATGGTTGGAATTACATCCAGATTGGCAAAAAATAATCAATTTCTCTGCTCCTAATGCTTCTTACACTTTGTTGAGTTTATTGTGGGATAAACCCGAAAATCTTCAGGATGAAATTAACAATGACCTAACAAGGTATAACGTCATCCCTCGCGGGGGTTGGATTTCTTCTTCTCCTTCTGGCTTTCAAAAGCGACGCAAAAAGGTTCGGATGTTTGCAGAAGGTTCTGTTTTTCCTTTTAAGCCAAAAGGTCGTCTTGCAGATGTCACCCCATTAGATTTTAAAGGAGGTCATCAAGTCTATCGCAGTGGCATTAGTTTGAGTCTACCCATTATCGTCAATTCCTCTGAAAACTAAATGATATCTTCAGAATTACCCGCAATTACGAAACCCACAGTTTACGAAACTGCTAAAATTCGGCTTACCAGTCGAATGCTGCACATTGGTTCGGAAGTTTCGCAATTGAGTCCTTTTGAGTATGTAGCGACTCCAAATCGCGTTTATTTGCCCGATCGCGAAGCCTTAGCAAGAGAGTTATATCGACGGGGACACTTGAACGATTATATCAGCGCAATTGAAGATCGAGAACCGATCGCCGATATTTTAGAAAATGCTTTCGGTGACCATTGGTATAAAATCAAAAACCCATCGGGACAACCGATTTTTCCTTCTTATTTGAGCAGTCGTAATTGGGTTGAAGGAAAGATTACCGATTTGCGTCCGATGATTCGCAATGGGTTCGGAAAGCTCTATATTCCGGGAAGTTCGATTAAAGGTGCAATTCGCACCGCGATCGCTTATTATCTCCTGAAAAATTCCCAACAATATAAAACACCCGTTCGAGTCAGTGAAATTGAAAGGAAATTACGACAAAAACTCGATTCTGGAGAGTTACAAAGTCGATTTAAACAGAAATTTGCCGACGATCGCTTATTGATGAGCGATCTCTTTGAAGATTTTTCCCTGAAATATCAACAATATTCACCATCTTTAAGGATCGGTCCGAATACAGATTTTATGCGATCGCTCCACGTTACCGATTCCCAACCTTTATCAAAGAAAACCTTAACAAACAAGAAAGGAAAAAAGCAAGAGTTTAACATTCCTGTCGTGAGTGAAGTAGTCGTATCGAGTCATTTTCCCGATGGAAAAGCAAAATCTAGAGCGTCAATTTATGCCGAACTCGTCTACAATGTCCGCACGGAGTTTACGCTAACTCTAGATACTGAAATGTTAAGCTGGTTTCAGCACAAACAGGGGATGCAGTTACCTTTTAAGAATCTCGATGAACTTTTAAACATCTGTAAAGATTTTGCTCGAGAACAGTGGCATAATGAGGTAAAATATTGGGAAAATATAGGAAACAATCGTTACAATAATCAAAACCTCGATTTCGATCTGGTTTGGGATGGCTACTATTCAAAACCGGGTTGTCCCTACAGTCTTCGTTTGGGTTGGGGAACTGGGATGTTAGGGACAACGGTTAATAGTTTGTTTGCTGAGGAATTACGCTCGGAAATTCGCGATACTTGCGGGATAAAAGCCCCAAATTTTGAGGCTCCCAAGTCTCGTCGCACGGTGATGGATAAGCAAGGAGACATTCGCTTTCCCTTGGGTTGGGTAATTTTGAAAAAACTCTAAAAAAATCGATGTTAATTTCTTCGACTTGGCACATTATTCCTCATGAAACGGTTACTTTACCTCGTTCCTATTCTCTCGCATTGGGTAAAGAATTACATCAACGGATAAATCTTTCGTTAGGAACGGAACGGATTCCCAGTACGACTTTTGCGGGGTTATTGGGACGACATGAAGGAGCGGGTAATTTTGTGAGTCTCAGTTCGGAGGAAACCTATCAATTCTCTCTGTGCGGTTTATCCGAACAGAGCAGTAAAGCGATCGCATCTCTCGATCTTGCGGGAAAATTGTCCTTTTTGGGGGCTACTTTTCGGGTTTGCGATCGCATTGACGAAAAGACCAGTTATGAGGAATTATACGCCACTTTAGTCGCCAACGATCCCGAACCCATCCGCGAGTTTTCCTTACAATTTTTGACCCCGACAGCATTTGCTACTCAAAAGCTGGATTTACCGTTACCCATTCCCGCTTCCATGTTTCAAAGTTGGTTAAAGCGTTGGAATCATTTTGCTCCGGTTTATTTAGGGAGTGATGAATTAATCAGTTATTTAAGCAGTTCTATCGCCCTGAAAAAACATAACATTATCACCCGACCTTATCAATTGCCTCGAGGTTATGCGATCGGTTTTGTTGGAGATGTGACTTTACAAATCTTGACTCGTACGGATCCTCTGCTGGCAAATGTGGCACATTTACTCGTTCAATATGCTCGGTTTTCGGGGACGGGGAGGAAAACTCGTTTGGGTATGGGTAAAGTTTATGTAAATTCTGACAATTTGTAACTTGGATGTGCTATGCTTGTTGTGTAAATATCATTGATTAGGAGATTTCAATGAACAAGACAAAGGAGGTTATCTATGGATAGCTATCAATATCAAACCCCTGATTCTGTTTTATCTGTATCCGAAAGTAAGATTTCCGAGAATCCCTCAGACTTTAAAACTTACATCCGAATTCTGAAAGCAAAGTTTGTTTATAAAATTTTGTCGTTTATCTGTCCAGAGTGTAAAATTTCAAACAAATTCAGACGGATCGAACAGCTAGAGATAAAGGTTACTCGTGATGGAAAATCACTGATGTTTAAAACCTCACGATTTACAACGCTTAGTTAAAATAAAACAAAGCAGTGATGGGATATTTCGCCATTACTGCTTTCCTAGCACAATCCCTTTTAGGGACTGAAACCTTACCTTTCAAGATACTGATAGGACAGATTCAGGACATTTTTATTTAACCAATCTCCCTAGGAGTTTTTGTAAGTCCTATCTGGAATGCTTTAAATTTTGATAAAGCAATTCTAGGTAGGATTTGCATATCTGAGAATTAAAGAGACAGGGATTTTAATCCTTATCGGATCTGGATATCATGCTAAAATCCAGTTATTAAATTGGAGGTTAAATAAATGACACTAGAACAAGCCGTCTTGGAAACTTTGCAGGAACTTCCACCGGATAAACAACAGGAAGTTCTAGATTTTGCCCAATATTTGCGGCAGAAAGTAACCCCGAAACATCCTCGACATAGCCTCAAAGGATTGTGTGCCGATCTAAATATTCATATTACAGAAGAGGATATTGCTGAAGCCCGTAAGGAAATGTGGGGTAATTTCCCAAGGGAGATCGAACTATGAGTGCCGTTGTTGCAGATACTCACACATTGATCTGGTATATTTTAGAACCAGAACGATTATCAGAGTTGGCACTTAACACTCTAGAGCAAGCAATTGTTGAAGGGAATACCATTTACTTGTCTGCTATCTCAATTGTGGAAATATGCTACCTGATTGATAAAGGTCGTTTGCTGGAAACTGTGCTGAGTCGATTGATGGCAGCGATCGCTACAGAAAATTCAGCGATTACTATCATTCCTGTCGATCTGGATATTAGTTTAGCTATACGACAGATCGATAGAAGCATTGTTCCCGATATGCCCGATCGCATTATTGCCGCAACAGCTTTTTATCTCCAATTACCGCTTGTCACTCGCGACTCAAAAATTCACAATTCGGGTGTTCAAACAGTTTGGTGATATGCAAGAGATTTGATAATGGAAACTGGCACAGCAAAAATCAAGACTCGGACGAGTACAAAGGGCTAATTCGGTTGACTAGCCATATTTTCGCAACGCGATCGCGCCATGAAGAGTATTTTAGTATTATATCGCCAATCTCGAAACGCGATCGAGTTTTTAAAAACCTGTGGAGAAGCGATCGCATCGTACAATCCCTTGCAGAGTGGGACTTACCACTTATATTGACTCGTGCTGTTCTCCAAAGTGGCACACTCCAGAAAATGAACCCGATCGCAGGCTGTCATGTTGTAAGAAAATCACGACGACTATGAGCCATAAATTACAACCCATCCCCCTATGGGTACAGTGGATTCTCGCCACCAGTCTCTCGCTACCTCTGGGTTGGAGTGGGTGGGGACTGCTCGCATTCATTCCCCCGGAATGGGGTTCTCCAACGGCGATGGGGATATTAATTTGGGTGATATTGCCCATTCTAACCTTTTTACCCTTGGGATTAATGCAATGGGCGGTATTGCGTCGGAGAATTCACCGTGGAGTTTGGTGGATTCCCGCAACGGTAGTCGGGTCAATTTTAGGACTTTTTTGCGCATTCTGGAGTTTATCCCTTTTTGTCTTCTGGACGGGGACTTTTTCGGACGTATTGGGTTTACCCATAGCAACCTTTGTCGGAGGAGCGATCGTGGGGCTTTTGCAATGGTTCGTTCTCAGACCCTACAGTAAGAAGGCATATTGGTGGATTCTTGCCAGTGGAGTCGGGTGGATGTGTAGTGTCAGTTGGTTTATGCTCTACACGATGGGATTCATCTTCAGTCGCTTCAATAATCTTGGAGATATCGGGAGTTGGCTCGTACTCGCCTCGGCGAGTGGCGGTATGGGAGGCATGATTAAAGGCATTGCACTGGCTTGGATTTTAGCCGTTCCCCCCAAGCACGATCGCGTGGGATAAACGATCGCGATCGCATCCTTTCCGTATTTTCCATCATCCAAAAACCCGATCGCATTCTTAGGATTGTTAGGAGAGCGATCGCTTCCCATCTCAAAAAAAAGGGGGATGATGAAATTGTCGATAAGGAAGTCACCCCCAAACATCATGTTTAACCAACTCGCTCTCCTCCCCGATGCTCTCTCAGAAATCTTCGCCACTGCTAGCGAAAATGGTATTTTAACGCTTTGCGACCGCTACGGCTTAATGGCAGCCACCTTAACCGAAGACCTCAACGAAGAAGACAGAAGAGCGATCGATCGCCTCCTCAGAGCCATCAAACGCGGACGCATCCAACTCGCTACAGCTTAAACGCCAACATTCCCAGTTTTTGAATTTTTTAGACTTCCTCTTACTCTGTTTTCCCCTAACACGGCAAAGTTGTTAGGGGATTTTTGTCGTCGAGAAAGGATGCGATCGCGATCGGCTTATGTATTTACCGCGATCGCATCCTCTCCGTATTTTCCGTCATCGGAAAACCCGATCGCATTCTCAGGTTTGTGAAGAGGAGTATCACCCCGATCGCAGAAAAAACGAGAGATGATGAAATTGTCGATAAGAAAAACCCCAAACGAATCATGTTTAACCACGTCGAACTTCTTCCCGGTGCTATTTCTGAGATTGTTGCTTCTGTTGCCGATACGGGGGTTTTGACCCTTGGCGATCGCTATGGTTTAATGGCGGCAACCCTCAAAGAAGATTTAGACGAAGATGAAAGACTCACGGTCGATCGCATTCTGCGTTCCGTCAAACGGGGTAAAATTAGCCTCAGTTCTCAATGAGGCTTGCTGGCGATAATCGTGCGATGGCGAGGATCGCTAGCTGCTGTAAGATGATACTCGAAACCGACTTCTTTTAAGGTCGCTTCTACATCGAAAGTATAAAATTCATCGCTCCAGGGTTCGGTACTTTTCATGAGGACAAAGAGAGCGGGGGGTAAGTTTTGAATGACGGGAGATTGAGGATTATTATCGATAATGCCCAAAATGCCCCCGGGTCGCAAAATTCGCAGCATTTCCTGAAAAATGGCTTGACTGGCATCATGGGGTAACTCGTGCAGGAGAAATTGTAGGGTAACGATATCAAAACTGCCCTCGCTAAAATCAGTTTTTTCAGCATTCCCATGAATCCAGCGATCGATCTCGCCTTGGGTATCGCGGATCTTGGCGACGGAGAGCATATAAGGAGATAAATCCAAACCGACGGTACGCACGGGGTCTTGTTGGCGCTGGCTGTAGTAATGGTGTAGCGTGTGGGTGGAAATTCCTACGGAGCAGCCGACATCGAGAACATCTCGGACAATCGGGGGACTATATTCCCCGATAATTTTGTGAAAGTTCCCTCGCATGCGGTTTTCGGCTTCTTGCCAAGTTAAATTTTCTCCTTTCCATACCCGCAATCCTACTGCTTTAGTGGCGGATTCGGCTTCAAAGGCGGCATCCCAACAGAGATTGCCTTCATCGTAGGCATGGAAGGGAACGCAGTAGTAGTCGGGATAAGTGAGATTGGGGTTAGTTGTTTCGGAGAGAAGGCTTTTGACAGGAGAGCGATCGAGTTCCCGATAAGTGTCTCGCCAAGAAATGCCATTTTGTTCAGCAGTTTTGATGAAAACTTGCCGTGCTTGGCGTTTCATGATGTTATAAATGGGTTGGGTCTGGATCAAAAGATTGACAAATCGAGAGAGGATATCTTCGCCAGCCCAGTCGGGTTTGAGTTTGTCCGCCATCAGTGCATTAGAGTTTGAGGAGAGGTGCATTTTCAATTATCCCATAGACGAGGGGATTGGCCTCCACATTGGCAAAGAGATAGGAGAGCGATCGCTGATTCGATTTCTCGTCCATCCCGAGAGAAAATGCACCTCGAGATAGAGATAAAGAGAAATCGGTGCGATCGTTGGGTTTCCGAGCAGCCTCGTTGTACCGATGAGGAGTTGGGCATAATACGAGAAGGAACGAGTACAATAATGAAGAATTGGGCGATTGCTTGAAACTCTACGTTTCCCAATTCCCCCTGTTTTTTGTATTTTGCTCTCTCGTCTCGTACTGGTTCACTCTATGTTTGCCCTTTTCGGTTATCGGATTCTCTCTCCAATTTGCGAAACCAATCATTCCGAAATTTGTCGGGGCATTCGTAATGCAGATAATCAACCCGTTATTTTCAAGAAACTCAAACCCGATTATCCCTCCTCTATCGCGATCGCGCGTTTTCGACAGGAGTACGAGATTCTCAAAACCTTTAATACTCAAGGAATTGTTCGAGTTTATGGGTTAGAAGAGTATCTCGGTACGCTAGTTCTCATTTTAGAAGATTTTGGCGGGCGATCGCTCAAAGAATTCATTCACCCCAATAATCTCTGGCAAGAAAATTTAGAACGTTTTCTCGATCTTGCCATGCAAGTTGCAGAAATTTTAGGTCAAGTTCACGGGGCAAAAATTATTCACCGGGATATTAATCCCGCTAATTTGATTGTTAATGCCGATACAGGACAAGTCAAGCTCATCGATTTTGGCATTGCTACTCGTTTGCATCAAACTCGAGTATCCCCGGAACAGGTGCAAAGCATTCAAGGGACTTTAGCTTATCTCTCTCCCGAGCAAACCGGACGCATGAATCGGATTGTAGACTATCGTACCGATTTTTATTCTCTGGGGATTACATTATACGAAATTCTCGCCGGGCAACCCCCGTTTTCAAGTGACGATCCTTTAGCGCTCATTCATGCTCATCTGGCGAAATCTCCCCCTCCTTTTCCGGCTTCGTTTCCCAAGGTTTTAGCAAATATTATCCTGAAATTGATGGCGAAAAATGCCGAAGATCGCTACCAAAGCGCTTGGGGCTTAAAAATGGATTTAGAGCGATGCTGGCAAGACTGGCAGCGATCGCGTGTGATTCATCCTTTCTCTCTGGGAACTCGCGATATTGGCGAAGGATTAATTATTCCCCAGAAGCTCTACGGACGCGAAAGGGAATTAGCTTCTTTACTCGCCGCTTTCGATCGTGTTGCCCGGGGCATACAAGTTCAAACGTTTATGTTAGTTTGCGGTTATTCTGGAGTGGGAAAATCGGCATTGGTGGGAGAGCTATATAAACCCATTACAGCGCGTCGCGGCTATTTTATTACGGGAAAATTCGACCAACTCCAGCGCAATCTTCCTTACTCGGCGATCGCCAGTGCATTTCGCAATTTAATGCGCCAAATTTTAGCCGAGGACGAGAGCAATTTAAAGCAGTGGCAAGAGCACTTGCAAACAGCTTTAGGACGGAATGGACGGGTCATCATCGAATTGATTCCCGAGTTAGAATCAATTCTAGGGACGCAACCGGAAATTCCCAAGTTAGACGCGATCGCTTCGCAAAATCGTTTCCGTCTGGTCTTTGCGAATTTTATTCGCGCTCTCGCATCTTCAGAGCGTCCTCTCGTTCTTTTTTTAGACGATTTGCAATGGGCTGACACTTCAAGTTTAACATTAATTCAGACCGTTCTGACCGAGATGAATGTTCGGGGTTTATTCCTCATTGCAGCCTATCGGGATAATGAAGTTAATGCCAGCCATCCTTTAGCGATCGCCTTGGCAGAATTAAAGCGCAATAAGATTGCAATCGAGGAAATTTCTTTACTCCCTTTAACCTTGGATTCTCTCGGTGCTTTGCTCGGCGACACTTTACTGAAAAATAGAGACTCTGTTGAGTCTTTAGCTGAATTAATTCTCTATAAAACGGATGGTAATCCTTTTTTTGTCAATGAGTTTCTTAAAACCATAGAACAAGAAAACTTGCTCAAACTACAATCTGAAGATTCTCATAGTCAACCCCAATGGATGTGGGATATCCAAGAAATAGAAGACATGGAGATCGCTGCTAACGTGGTCGATCTGACGATCGAAAAGATCGCCAAACTCCCCCTTCAAGCTCGAAAAATATTACAACTTTCTGCTTGTATTGGCAATCATTTTAATTTAGCAATATTGAAGGAAGTTTGTCAAGATTTTTCTGAAGATATTATTTCTGGCTTAGTTCCGGCTTTACAAGAAGGTTTTATCTTTTCGTCGAACAAGAATATCGATTTATTAGCGATCGATAATAGTAGAATCGATCGCTTGGAAAATATTGAGTTTAAGTTTTTACACGATCGCGTTCAACAAGCTGCTTATACTTCAATTGAAGTCGATGAGAGAAAGACGATTCACTTACAAATCGGTCGCTTTTTACGTCAATCGATAAAAACTCAAGAAAATTTAGAACAGTATCTGTTTGATATCGTCAATCAACTCAATATGGGTCTGTCTTTACTCGATCGCGAAACAGAAAAAATCGAGATTGCTCAATTGAACGTGGAAGCTGGGAAAAAAGCACTAAAATCAACAGCCTATGGCATTGCACGAGAATATTTAGATACCGGGCGATCGCTGCTTCCTAAAAATACTTGGAATCAGGATTACACTTTGACCTTAGAACTTTATGAATTGTCAGCAGAAGTTGCTTATTTACAAGGAGATTTTGAACGACAGTACGAGCTGACAGAAATTGTTATCTACAATGCCAAACAAGTCTTAGATACGGTTAAAGTGTACGAACTGAGAACCCAAGCCCTCACCGCACAAAATCGTCTTTTAGAAGCGATTGATAATGCGATCGAGATTGCTGAGAAACTAGGCATAAAATTACCGAAAAATCCGAAAAAAATATCTATTTTTTTCGGATTTATTAAAACAAAACTAATACTCTTGAAAAAGCCAAGATTTGAGGAATTTTCACTTGTGAAAGAGCCGTTTATTTTGGCTCAACTGGGAGTCATATTAAGTTCGGGTTCGGCGGCTTATGTTGCCCGTCCCAATCTCGTTCCCGTATTGATTTTTAAGTTACTCGAACTCTCAATTAAATCGGGAAACTCTCCCCAGTCAATTTATGGTTATTCTGCTTATGGGTTTATTCTTTGCGGTGGAATTGGAGATATTGAATCGGGTTATCAATTTGGCAAACTCGCATGTCAATTATTAGATTCTTTAGGATTTGTGGAATTGAGAGCGAGAACCCATTATCTGTTTCACTGCATGACCCAGCATTGGAAAGAACATCTCAACCAAACCTTACAACCGCTTTTGAGATGTTATCAGGATGGCTTAGAAACAGGAGATCTAGAATTTGCGGCTTGGTCGGCACAAACTTACTGCTATTATGGATATTTTGCGGGTAAAAAG
>JBFRWJ010000295.1:0-6133 GCA_051439525.1 Spirulina sp.
CAAAATTCCCATGCAGTTTCTGAAAAAAAGAAAATTGAAGGTATAACGGGTGCGATTGCGTCAGATCCCTTCACTTTATCTCCACAAGACTTTCAAATCGATCGGGAGAACTTTAATAATATCGAACTTGCTGCACGATAAGCGTTATAGAAGAAGTTGAGGCAGAAATCGAATAAAACTCGCTCAAATGAGCAACTGGGGATAGAGAAATTGAAAACCAGCGTCTTCGAGCTTCCGTGTTGAAATGCGAACGTTATAAGGATAAGAGATCTCTTTTCCATCCCAGGCGATCGCGGGTAAATGATGAGTGCGACAGACGCGATCGAGCAGTTCTCGTCGGGGGATTTGTTCGTGACAAACTAAATTATAAATCCCTCCCAATCGTTTGGCGCGAACAAAATCGATCGCGCTGACAATATCTTCCAAATGTACCCAATTAGAAATATTTTTACCTGTTCCTGCAAGGGTTTGACCGGCAAAACGTTTAAAAATCTTCGCAAGTTCGCGATCGCCTCCGTAAATTCCCCCCAAGCGAAAAATACAAATTTTGCACGCTTCCGTTGCAGCAGCGAGTAATACCTTTTCAGTTTCCCAGAGAATTTGACCTTGAATGGAAGTTGGGGAAACCGGAAACGATTCATCGACTAAAGTGCCATTGCGATCGCCATAAATCGAGTAAACTCCCGTATAAATAATTTGCCGAATTTCTGGTATTTCTGGCAAGAGATTAACAAGATTTTGTGCGGATTTTAAATAAGTATTGCGATAGATTACTTCTTCTCGTCCTTTTGCACCAATACTCAACAGGACAACTTCTTGATCTCGCAAAACAGTTTTTAATCCTTCAGGATCGTCACCTTTGACGACGAAAACTCGATCGGCGATCGCTTCGAGTCGAGCAATGCGATCGGGTTGCGTTGTCGTCACCGTCACGGTAAACCCTTGCGCTTGCCAATGACGTGCCACTTCGCTTCCCACATAACCGCAACCAATAATTGCTACATTTTTCATATTCATCAACGCATTAGAACGATCTCGTAAACGAAGCGGCATAGAGGATTAACAGACAGATTTTGCAACCCAACCATGTAGATCGTACCAAAAGATCGCCGATTTTGCAAATTGCTAAAAGTAGCGGCTTTCAATGTTCTTCAAACTAACTGAATGAGGCTGGGTGAGTTGAAGCGATCGCAAATAAGTAGGAAAGTCTCAAAAGTTGAATTTAAAAATCACCTTCTGCAACTTGAAAGACTGTTAATCCCAAACTTCGCCACATTTCTACCACTTGATTCCGATCGTCTAAAATGAAACGAATATTATATTTTCCTTCAATATTTTGACGATAAATTTCTTCTTTAATAATTGAGTCTTTTCGCTGGTCACCTTGTTTCCGCATATAAATTTCTCCATAGTTCACTCCATATCTTTTTAACCATTCTTCGGTTTGAACTTTTCCGTCATCCGTGCGACCGGAGATAATAATAATTTTAGTATCTTTTTGCCATTTCAAAACCGTATCTAGGACGGGGGGATTGGGTCGATCTTCGCCGCATTTGGAAGCATCGTAAGGACTGCGATCGCCAATAATCGCTAACGTTCCATCCATATCAACCATCACGGCATCGGGAAGATCGGGATCGCGATCGGGGACTTGGGGACGGGTGCGAATATAGCGATTATACATTTTCATAATTACATCTTTCCCTACCGATCGCGGTCGTTCTAAATCCCGACGAATGCACTCCTCAACGGGAACTTTTAAAAAAGAATCATCCACTTCAACCACTGCTTTTCCTTTGACTAAATTCTTAATATGTTCTACATGGGGTCCGAAGTTTGTATCGTCTACAATGACGTGTTTTCCAGCTTCTAATGCCAGCAAAATAATTTCATCTCTTAACTTAACAATGAATCTTTCATTTTTGGGCGACCAATAAGAAGCGTGAGCCATTTCTCGCAATAAATCCTTATTCGTTCTCACCCAACGGCCGGGATGCTCTAATAATAATTCTTTCGCATAAGTCGATTTTCCCGAAGCAGGCAAACCAATTAAAATCAAGACTTTTTTCATGTTCAAACTCCTAGATAAATGTTTTCAATTTCTAATAGTTGTTCGACTTTGGGGAGAGATGTTTTTTGTAACGATTCTCGAATGCTAGCAGATTTTCCCGATCGCAAAGCAAACAGAATGCCCGAGTAAGACAGATGTTTAATGCTTAAAGCAAAATCTTTCTGGTTGGGAATATCCTTATAGCGATCGTATTCTCTCTCTACTTTCTTGACAAAGTTATCATATTTTTGCTGCATCTGCCGATACAGCTCAGTCCATTCGGGATAATAGGAGAGAAATTCATCCCCTTCATGCTTGAGAATAATATCCAGCATTTGTCGGGTGGAAAATCCTTGACGGAAATGTGCGATCGCGACATAATCCGGCGATTTGACTTTCACCCGACGAAAAGCGCGATCGCAGACGACATAACCTTCAGAATCCATCGGATCTAAGTGTTTTGCCGCTTCGAGAATTTCCGACCAAATTCCTAATGAATAGGTTTTCACAAACTCCCAACCATAGCGATCCGTCCAAGTTTTCGGATCTTCTTCCCTCAGCGTTTTAACATTGCGAACGCCGTGTAATGCGAGTCGATTCGAGTCTTGCTTGACCACAATCCGATTATAAGGGGTCATTAATTCAAAACTGAAACAATATTCCGTTTCTTTGGGTAAAGAGTAGCCTAATTCGTGCCATACTTTCCAAAACAATTCGGCAAATGTAAAGGGAAATCCATTCACTTGTCCTGTTGCATCTGGCGTTCCGCTCGATTGTACCCGCCACTCGCCATTATAAAAATAGAGTACCATCAAAGAGCCATCTAATTTATCGTAAACTGTTGCATTATGCCAATCAATCTCGACAGCATTGGGTTCGCCGTAGTTAAAAAATTTATTGTAGGAATAAGAGACAATTTCCCAATTTTCTTTCTCATTTAAAATAATGCCCCGAGATTCCTGCACGATTGTCTCTTCCATCGGGGAATCGATTTGCGAGTATTTCAAACAGACCAAATTAGGATATTGATGATGGCGATTGGCTTTGATATAATATTGATGACATAGATTTTCTAATCCGCGATCGCGTAAATATTCTATCAATTCCATTCTATTTTGGCAAAGCAACAGTGTTTTATATTATAAAGGATAAATCTCCTTTATTTTAGTCTTAAGATAATAAAATCCCCATATCTTTGTAGAGCCATGACGATTAGCCCAATTTCAACATTACCCGACCATACTCAACTCCCCTGTGAGGACGGTACTTTCGTGAAGAATTTCCAAGAACACCCCCAAAGTATTCTGCTCGATCGCCTTCATCCAGACGGACAGTACGATATCGGTCAAGATAGCGGCATCTACTGGCGCATTACCGATCCCCCCCGATGGGATCTAGGGAACGGGGAAACAATTATTTTCAACTATCAATAACTATCAATATTTATATCCATGCACGTTTGCGAACTCGCCATTTATCCGATTAAAGCCTGTCGCGGTATTTCTTTGAAAACTGCGGAAGTAACTCCCAAGGGATTTCTCTGGGATCGAGAATTTATGATAACTGATGATTTGGGTAAGTTCCTCACCCAGCGTCAATATCCCCAACTGGCATTAATTGAAGTGCAAATTGAAAGAGAAACAATCTCATTATCCGCACCATCTTACCCGTCAATCGAATGGATGACAAACCTAACGGGAGAGGAAATTGAGGTGGAAATATGGCGCGATCGCCTTATCGCGATCGACCAAGGAGATCCGGTTGCCAATTGGTTGCAATCGGTCTTAAAAACGCCTCAACCCTTGCGCTTGGTCAGACAATCCCCTCGCCATATTCGTCCCGTTAATCCCAACTATACCACCGGAGAAAATGCGCCTGTGAGTTTTGCCGATGGCTATCCTTTCTTAATTACAAATACCGCATCTTTGGCCGAATTAAACCGCCGATTGGAAATCGCATATCCCGATCGCTCGCAAACCGTCCCCATGAATCGCTTTCGTCCCAATATTGTCATTGACAGCGATCGCCCTTTCCTTGAAGATGAATGGAAAGTCTTGCAAATCGGGGAAGTGGTTTTTGACTTGGTGAAACCCTGCGCTCGCTGCGTTGTCACCACTACCGATCAAATGACCGCACAACGCAATGTACTACGCGAACCGTTAAAAACGTTGGGGACATTTCGACGTTTTGGCAAAGCCGGAATTATGTTCGGCGAAAATGCTATTCCTCGAAGCACCGGAAGCCTTAAAATAGGAGATAGAGTACAAAACTTAACGAATTAACCCCAATCCTTGCTGCGATCGCGCACGGTTCTCGACAATTTCGATACAAATCGCAGCAAAACTTAGAGAAAAACTACAGCCCTTTTGAATTATTGTTGCCCTAAGCAAAGTATTGCAAATCTATTTAAATAATCATTGCGAGATTGAGGACTGGGAGAGCAAAATTATGAGCAAACCCTGATAATAGAGGTAGAAATCCCAATTGGGTATTTCTACTTAATAAATCAATTTTCTCTAGAGGTCAGGATTATGAAGATTGGTAAAATGGTTTCTGAAGTCAGCCAATTCATCTCCGAAGCAGTGGCTCGCATGCTCAGTCCAACCCATGATATGTACCCTGCAATTGGCGTGCAACCTTTTTCCGGCGATCCTTATGACAAACACAGACATTTTGATTGGTAAATTTGATTGGTAAATTGAGTCAGTCTGGCAATTTATCTATCAAATTTACTCGAATAATTTAAGATTAAAAAGGTGGAGTCAATCTGTATTTCTCCACCATTTTTAGTGAGATTTTTATTAATATTTTTAGCGATCGCGGGAATGGCTGGGTTGGTGTACTACACCCCTCTTTCCCCTTCGCCGGAAAATTTTCCTCTCAAGGAAGGCAATTTTGTGTATTATAGTGTAGTATAACGATCGTGGCTGAGTCGCGATCGCTCTTAAGGCAAGCAGAGTCAGCAATTGACAGATTTCCAGAATGACTTGTTAAAACAGTTCAAATGAACTATACTAGAAGTGTAGTGACATTCTCTCTTTCGGGGAGATTGCCAAAACATGAGAGATCGATGCTTTGCAACAAGATAAAATACGAGAATTTGTCATTATTTTTACTAACTTTTAGATGAAATCTTTCAGAAAAATGAGTAAAACCATGAAATCCTCTAATTATCAAAATCCTGCAACTTATAATGAGCAAAAAGCAGAACCTTATGACGACCATTTTCAATCTGCTTTTGAGGAAATCATTGATGCCGATATTCTTGAGGAAGAGGAGAGCGATCGCGCCAACAATTCATTTAGCGATCGCACGCAACAACAACAAAAAACGCAGCGTCAAACTCCTTTGCCTTTGCCCTATTCCCAACAAGTTTTTAGACAAATAGAACGACTCGAACGGAAATACGATCGCTTGCAAGAACGCTTTGAAAGAGTCAATTTTGAAAACCGAAAACAAGTCCTTCAGTTGCTTTATGAAACTGACAAGCGTATCGGCAGAAAATTCTGTAAATTCCAAGATAAGTTGGAAAGAATGGAAATTAAAATTGATAGTTTATTATCCGAACAACGAGCCAAAGAATCTCGACGAACGATTTTGATTTTGCTGAGTATTTTAGTGGCGGGAGTTGCCTATATTACGATCGTTTATCCTTTGGTCAATCGTCGGAATTATCCTCAAACATTCCCCTCTAACAAGAGTCCTGAAGCCGTCCCGCAAAATCAATTAAACTCTGTTAGTAGACCGAATAATTTACAAAACTTTTTTGGTAGTTCGGTATTAGCGATAACACCGAAAAGAAAGAATAAAATTCGCGGTAAGGGGAAACAAACTTATATTGTTACCGATACCTATCGCACGCGATCGGCACATCCCAGTACGGGGAAACGCAGCCATCCCGATTGCCTGAATAAAACCCCAGAATATATTGACGAGAAAAAGATTCAAGGCTGTATTATTCATCGCGGAGTAGATATTGGCACGCCGATTGGAACGTCATTATCTGCGATCGCACTTCCCGGAACAACAGCAAAAGTTGAATGTTTAAAACAACCGCCTTGGGGAATTTATAGCAAGATTACG
>JBFRWJ010000296.1:0-6651 GCA_051439525.1 Spirulina sp.
AAGGATGAAGGATGAAGGATGAAATTGTTCCTGACTTCCAACTTCAAAAAAAGCCTTGACATGCCTTGTTAATTTTGGCTATTATGGGAGACTGTCACGCAATCTGAAAATCAACGAAAAATAAGGGTTTACCCATAGCTCATGCCAACCATTCAGCAACTCATTCGCACCGAACGCTCGGTTGCCAAAAAGAAAACCAAATCGCCAGCCTTAAAGGAATGTCCCCAACGTCGCGGGGTTTGCACGAGAGTATATACGACAACGCCCAAAAAACCGAATTCGGCGCTGCGCAAGGTCGCTCGGGTTCGTTTAACCTCTGGATTTGAGGTGACGGCTTATATTCCGGGGATCGGTCACAATCTCCAAGAACACTCTGTTGTTTTAATTCGAGGCGGACGGGTTAAAGATTTACCCGGAGTTCGCTATCATATCATTCGCGGAACCCTAGACACGACCGGCGTCAAAGATCGCCGTCAGGGACGTTCTAAATACGGAACGAAGCGCCCGAAAGAATAATCTCGAATATAAATTCTAGATTATCCCTAACTCACTAAATACAAAATCGCTAAAACTTAAGATTGGCAATGGTTTTGTTGAAAATTTAAAAGTTCGTCTTCATGTCAAAAAAACTTATGGTTTGTGGAAATACTTAAAAGATATCCCAATTCGTGAATTCGATTTATGGGAACACCACAAATCACTTAACTATCTCATCAAGTCAATAGAAGGATAAAGTCAAAAATGTCTCGTCGCCGAGTTGTCAAAAAACGTCCTACTCCTCCCGATCCCGTTTACAATAGCCGTTTGCTCAGCATGACTATCCAACGGATCATGAGTCACGGTAAAAAGTCTTTAGCGTCTCGAATCGTTTACGATGCCCTGAAGATTGTTGGGGAGCGCACGGGGAATGAGCCTTTAGAGGTTTTTGAGACGGCTATCCGCAATTTAACGCCTTTGGTAGAAGTAAAGGCCAGACGGGTGGGCGGCGCGACGTACCAAGTTCCCATGGAAGTTAGACCCAATCGCGGCACGACCTTGGCCTTGCGCTGGCTGTCAAGATTCGCCCGGGCGCGATCGGGGAAAAGTATGTCCATTAAATTGGCCAATGAAATTATGGATGCGGCAAACGAGACCGGGGGGGCCATTCGCAAGCGGGAAGAAACCCACCGCATGGCGGAAGCCAATAAAGCCTTTGCCCATTATCGCTACTAAAATCGAGACTCAACAATCGAGACTTAACAATCGAGACTTAACGAGACTCAATTGAAGAAAGTGGGAGAGATGCGATCGCATTCGGTGAAATGAGGAAAAATCTCATTACCACCTTCTTCAGAAAGGGTTTAAAAAAGTTATAGAATTGTAAATAACGTACAAAAAAAGTAACAAAGCCATTCACTCGGCACAGACTAAGGAGGTCAATGTGGGACGAACTATCCCGCTAGAGAAAGTTCGCAATATTGGTATCGCGGCGCACATTGATGCCGGTAAAACCACTACTACCGAACGCATCTTGTTTTATTCCGGTATCGTTCATAAAATTGGCGAAGTTCACGACGGCAATGCGGTTACGGATTGGATGGCGCAAGAACGAGAACGAGGCATTACCATCACCGCCGCCGCCATTAGCACCAATTGGCGAGAACATCGCATTAACATCATCGATACCCCCGGTCACGTAGACTTCACCATTGAAGTCGAACGATCCATGCGCGTTCTCGACGGCGTAATTGCGGTTTTCTGCTCTGTGGGAGGCGTTCAACCCCAATCCGAGACCGTTTGGCGGCAAGCCGATCGCTATAAAGTGCCCCGCATTGCGTTTGTCAATAAGATGGATCGCACGGGAGCCAACTTCTTCAAAGTTTACGAACAGGTGACCGATCGCCTGCGGGCACCGGCGGTTCCCATTCAGATCCCCATTGGCAGCGAAGGAGAGTTTCGCGGCATTGTCGATCTGGTACGGATGCGAGCCAAAATTTACACCAACGATATCGGCACGGAAATTGAAGATGCCGAGATTCCCGAAGACGTCCGAGAACAAGCAGAAGAATTTCGCGCCAAATTGGTCGAAGCTGTAGCAGAAACCGATGAAGCACTGCTAGAAAAATATTTTGAGGAAGAAGACCTCAGCGAAGAAGAAATTCGCACCGCCCTGCGCAAAGGCACCATCGACGGCTCGATTATGCCCATGTTATGCGGCTCTGCCTTTAAAAACAAAGGCGTGCAACTTCTCCTCGATGCCGTGGTGGATTATTTGCCCGCTCCCATTGACGTTCCTGCCATTAAAGGAATCCTGCCGGACGGTACCGAAGCCGACCGTAAAGCGAGTGACGAAGAACCTTTCTCCGCCCTCGCCTTCAAGATCATGGCAGATCCCTACGGTCGTTTGACCTTCCTGCGAGTTTATTCCGGCATTCTCAAAAAAGGAAGCTACGTCTATAACTCCACCAAAGAGAAAAAAGAGCGAGTTTCTCGGTTAATCATCCTCAAATCTAACGAGCGCATTGAAGTAGACGAATTGCAAGCGGGAGATTTGGGTGCTGCGATCGGTCTCAAGGATGCCATCACCGGAGATACCTTATGCGATGAAAACCAACCGATCGTTTTGGAATCGTTGTTCATTCCCGAACCCGTAATTTCTGTTGCGGTAGAACCCAAAACCAAACAGGATATGGACAAACTTGGCAAAGCCCTACAATCCTTGTCCGACGAAGATCCAACCTTCCGTGTCAGCACCGATCCCGAAACCAATCAAACCGTAATTGCCGGGATGGGCGAACTGCACTTAGAAATTCTGGTAGACCGGATGTTACGGGAATTCAAAGTTGAAGCCAACGTGGGACAGCCTCAAGTGGCTTATCGAGAGACCATCAAAAAATCCGTTGATAAAGTCGAAGGTAAATTCATTCGTCAAAGTGGCGGTAAAGGTCAATACGGTCATGTGGTCTTGAACTTAGAACCAGCAGAAGCCGGAACGGGTTTCGAGTTTGTCTCGAAAATTGTGGGCGGAAAAATCCCCAAAGAATACATTCCCTCCGTAGAGCAAGGCATGAAAGAATCTTGCGAAACGGGTGTTCTCGCTGGGTATCCCCTCATTGACGTTAAAGTCACCCTGACGGATGGTTCTTACCACGAAGTCGATTCTTCAGAGATGGCTTTCAAAATTGCCGGTTCCATGGGAATGCGGAATGCCGTGCAGAAAGCCAGCCCCATTATCCTCGAGCCGATCATGAAAGTCGAGGTCGAAGTTCCCGAAGAATTTCTCGGGGATGTCATGGGCGACCTCAACTCCCGTCGGGGTCAAATCGAGGGGATGAACTCTGAAGCCGGCGTATCCACCGTCGCTGCTAAAGTTCCTTTGGCAGAAATGTTCGGTTACGCCACCGATATCCGTTCTAAAACCCAAGGACGCGGTATCTTTTCAATGGAATTCGGCAATTATGAGGAAGTTCCTCGTAATGTGGCTGAAGCCATCATTGCTAAAAACCAAGGGAACGCAAATTAGAGATAAGGAAAAACGAAGCAATGGCACGCGCAAAGTTTGAACGCAACAAAGACCACGCCAACATCGGCACCATCGGTCACGTAGACCACGGCAAAACCACCTTGACCGCAGCGATTACCATGTCTCTCGCGGCACAGGGGAAAGCCAAGGCCAGGAACTATGAAGATATTGATGCGGCACCGGAAGAAAAGGCACGGGGCATTACCATTAATACCGCTCACGTGGAGTATGAAACGGAAAACCGCCACTACGCTCACGTGGATTGTCCCGGTCACGCTGACTATGTCAAGAACATGATCACCGGAGCCGCGCAAATGGACGGTGCAATCCTAGTGGTTTCCGCAGCAGACGGTCCCATGCCCCAAACCCGGGAACACATTCTCTTAGCACGACAAGTCGGCGTTCCTCACCTCGTGGTTTTCTTAAATAAAGAAGACCAGGTAGACGACGAAGAACTGTTGGAATTGGTGGAATTGGAAGTTCGCGAACTTTTGAGCGAGTACGATTTCCCCGGAGATGACATCCCCATCGTCACGGGTTCTGCACTGAAGGCAGTAGAGGCTTTAACGGCAAAGCCCGAGAGCAAGAAAGGAGATGATAACTGGGTGGATAAAATTCTTGCTCTCATGGATAACGTCGATGAAGCCATTCCCACCCCCGAGCGGGAAATTGACAAGCCTTTCTTAATGGCAGTAGAAGACGTGTTCTCTATTACCGGTCGCGGAACCGTGGCGACGGGGCGGATCGAACGGGGTAAGGTGAAAGTGGGGGAAACCATCGAAATCATTGGTATCCGGGATACCCGCAGTACCACCGTAACCGGGGTGGAAATGTTCCAAAAAACCTTGGATGAAGGACTGGCAGGAGATAACGTTGGCGTTCTCCTGCGAGGAATTAACAAGGAAGATATCGAACGGGGGATGGTTTTGGCTAAACCCGGTTCGATTACCCCTCACACCAAATTTGAGGGAGAGGTTTACGTCCTCAAAAAAGAAGAAGGCGGTCGCCATACTCCCTTCTTTTCCGGCTATCGTCCTCAGTTCTACATTCGCACCACGGATGTGACTGGCACGATCGACCAATTTACTGCCGATGATGGCAGTGCGGCAGAAATGGTGATGCCTGGCGATCGCATCAAAATGACGGTCTCTTTGATCTGTCCCATCGCGATCGAACAAGGGATGCGCTTTGCGATTCGCGAAGGCGGTCGTACCATCGGTGCGGGTGTCGTTTCTAAGATTCTCGAATAGACTCGACTCAATTTAAGCAGGAGCAGAGAGGTTCAGCCTTTCTGCTCTTTTACTCTGAAGTTTTCATTGATTGCAATACAAGACGAACCATGGCTACGATTCAACAGCAAAAAATCCGCATTCGCCTGAAAGCCTTCGATCGCCGCTTGCTGGATACCTCCTGCGAGAAGATCGTCGATACTGCCAACCGGACGAATGCCACGGCGATCGGCCCCATTCCTTTACCCACCAAGCGCAAGATTTATTGTTTGCTGCGATCGCCTCACGTTGACAAGGACTCCCGGGAGCATTTCGAGACCCGCACCCACCGACGGATTATCGATATTTATCAGCCTTCTTCTAAGACCATTGATGCGCTGATGAAATTGGATTTACCCGCAGGGGTCGATATTGAGGTCAAGTTGTAATGGGGAATTGGTAATGGGAATTGGTAAAATTCCCCCTCTTCCCTAACTGGTGACTGGTGACTGGTGACTGGTGACTGATAACTAATTTTCTTGCCCTTCATCTTGGCGATTTTCCGAACGAGTTGAACGACTCGGCTGTTGTTCGGTATTTCCGAGTAACGTATTTTCTGTTCTTTTAATTACGTCTTTGGCTAAACGTTCGCTGAAACCGATAACAAAGGCAAGAGAGCAGAAAAATAGCTCATCGCTTCGATGTTGATCGGGTGCGGGATTGATTTGTACGGTTAAAATTCCTGATTTCAAAACCGCACAGAGTAACACGCCAAATATAGCGCCAATTAAGGGTTTGAATGCACCGGTAAGGAGTAAAATTAAGGGGTCGGAATATTCTTTTTCTTCAAAGTCATTGATTCTGGTAAAAAGGCTGATAATGCTGCCAAACGCACCAAAAGAAGAAACTAAGAGCAAAAAGACAAGTAAAGAATAATCTTTTTGACTTGCCTCTAATTGCATTAATTTTCTCTTTTCAATTTCTTCTCGAATCAGATTTTTGGCATTGTTACTCAATCCTTTGAGATCGATCTGAGAATCACTTAAAGCTTGTTGAATTTTAGATTGAATGCGATCTTGAACTTGAGACCCTAGAATTCTACTTGCTTGATTTTCAGTTTCAGGATCGTCTTGAGATTGACTCACAACTCCCAATCTCTGTCTGGTATTTTCAAGCTGAATCTTTAAACGATTTTGAGTAATCGCGAGAAAATATACAGCCATCACAAACAGAGCTAAAAAAATGGGTGTGGAAATCATGAGTCCCACGAAAACTTTTAAGGGATCGGATTTTGCATTACAAAAATCTACCCATTTATTGAGAAAAAAGCTCGGAATTCGTCCGCGATTGTAAAAATTGAGAGTTTTTTGAATATTAATTCTAATCTCTCGTGCTAAGTAAACACTGGGATGTTCGTAAGTTAACAGTTCGATCGCATTTTCGGTATGTTGCAGTAAAATCTCTAGCTCGTCTTTTCTGGTTTTGTTTTTTCTGGCTCTTTTGCTTTGGCGATCGCTCGCTTCTTCTTCATTCTCAATTTTAACTAAAAGTTTTCTAATTTTAGGCAATAAAACATATAAGGTTGCTACTTCTTCTTGTAGTTTGAGCCGATCTAATAGAGGCGAGAGCGTCGAACGATCTTCTTGAGATTGACTGAAAACCCGGGAATTTTCTTCATTAATTTTCTTTAAATGTCTAATAATTTTAGAGGCGCGATCGCTTGGCTTGTCTTGAGATTCTGTCATTGTTCTTAAGTTGCTTAGTTTGGATACTTTTAATGTTCTCGGATGTAACTATTTTTCTAAATACTTTACAAATTCATCAACTCCTTTAATGAGTTTCATATTTTTTGTGGCTACACCGATGTGCACTTCTATATCTTTAATTGTTTGGGTATCGTAAATGATAAACATTTTCTGGGGAATTCTCAGTCCCATATAC
>JBFRWJ010000297.1:0-5150 GCA_051439525.1 Spirulina sp.
GGGTATCGATGGGGTTGCGATCGTAAAGCCTTAATTTTGGGTTGGGAAGCCAGTCATTGCAGTGAATAGCGAACAATGATAAGGAGATTGTTTGTAATTCCGATAAGGGGAGTTATCGGTATTAACGGTTCGCGATCGCAATTCATCGTTTATCTCGATCGTTCCTTTGATTGCATGAATTCACGCATTTTCTGGCGACGCGATCGCCGGTTCTGGCGGTAAAATTCAAGTTACCCCGGTTTGAGTGCCGAGGCGCGCGATCGCTTGTCGGGTAAAATCTTGTAAAAAGTCCGTTCTTTGATTTTGCTCGAAAACGGCTGTTAGTTTTTGCGTCAATCGTTCCCAATTCAAATTCCCTTCAACCGTGGGTTCGATCGCGCAATCTTGGAAATATTCAATGAGACTCAATCCGGCCAAACGGGTTAAATAAGCGGCACTAATGCCCTGCACGACTCCCCCGGCTACATAGGTGATAGCATTACTTTTAAGAAAATGTCCGATCGCTTGGGTGGAAAGTTCGACAATGCCCAATTTGACCATCAGTTGCCCGATCGCGCCGGCAGTATTTTTTCCCAAGGACAACGATAATTTTTGTTGATAAATTGCCCCCAAATCCATCAGCATTTGCCCGCTAACGGCGGCGGTTGCTAATAAATCCAAGGCAGCAACGGGGTTGGCAAAGGCTGCCGCCGCCGCAATCCATTGATAGCGTTCGACAATGGGAAGGGCGCGATCGCGGCGAATGTCATTGAGTCTCGTTTGAATGAGTTGTTGTAGGGTTTGTGCTTCTCGCCATGTCGTCCCCCACACTAATTCTTCTCGTTCTTCTGTGAGGATAAAATCGAGACGATCGCGCAAGGCTTGAATATCGGGTTTTTGGGCTTCTTCCCATTCTTCAATCGTCCCATCGGCTTGATGTTGGCGGACTTTGAGGGGAGCGGGAGCCGCTAAAATCGAAATGACATCTTCTGGGGGTAAAATTCCCAAAATATGTTGATGTAACTGCTGCCAGATCGTTTCTCGTTCTTCAGGAAGATAGCGATCGCTTTTATTCAGTAACAATAAGATACGCTGATTGGCACTTCTGTGCCCTTGTAAGACCTGCAATTGCGAATCCGTCAGATCGCCCGTGACCAACCATAATACCGCATCCGCAGCCTGCAAGCGGCTTTGCTCCTCATCGGTCGGGTTGGGGAAAGGCGTAGAAATTTCTTGCCAAGTCACCTTTTCCCACATTAAAGGGATGAGGATTTTTTGCAAGCAAGTTTTTCCCGTGAGTTTTTCTCCCGCGATCGCGATGTTAATTTCTTCTCGGGCGAGTTGCTCGGGCAGGCGATGGAGTTGCGCTTCGAGATCGGAATTCTTGCCATCGGGGTCTTCGGCTTGCAGGGTCGCAAGACAGTCGCGAGTTTGCGCGATCGCGGCTTCCACTTCTTCTCGGTTCGGGGAAGTGGGAATCCTAAATTGTGATGACCTTTTTCCCCATTGATATTTCAACCACCAAAAACTTCCCCCGATCGCGATCGTCCCCACCAAACTCAATTCGCCGATCTCCATAGCCGTATCGCGAATATTCCACCATAACCACAAGCCAAACGATAAAGCCATGCCGCCCACCAAAATGGGCTTGCGAAGTTGTAGCGTCATGTCCCTCTCCTCATTGCCAAGCATTCCGCCTCGCGCCGTCTACTGTATTTAACCTCTATCCATGCTACAGGGTTTAGGGATTGGAGTTCATCCTTCATCCTTCCTCCTTCATCCTTCCTCCTTCCTTGGGGAACTCCTTATCTCGAATTCCCGTCCAAAAAATTCACAAGTGTTTACAATTGGGGTATCTTAGATAAAAAAATTTACAAATTTTTACCCAATCGGGGATCGAGGCGTGAATGGTTTGGATTTGATAAGCTGCGAAGCGATCGCGCTTGACAGTTTAATCATTTTCTGCTTAAAAAATCTACTGTCATTTTTTAGGTACAACAGTCCGGTAAAGTTTTGAGGTCAATTACAATGAAAATGAAATCTCTGGTTCGTTGGTGTTTAGCGTTGGGTGTTGCAGGAATCACCCTTTCGAGCAGTTGGTTCGCAGGTGCAGCAAAAGTTTTGGCTTTAACCGAAGCGCAAATTATAGAACGCCTGAAAACCGTGCCCGTGTTTGCCGTTGCCGATGAAAATGGCGCGCCCTTAGTGGCCAGAATTCCCAACCAGCAAAACCCTTCCGATACCGATAATGCTAGCGTTGCCGGGGTTTTCATCAATCCCATCGATGCCGAAGCATTTATCAACCGTCTCAAACAAGAAAATCCCAATTTAGGCGATAAATTGCAAA
This sequence comes from Spirulina sp., assembly GCA_051439525.1. Taxonomy (GTDB): domain Bacteria; phylum Cyanobacteriota; class Cyanobacteriia; order Cyanobacteriales; family Spirulinaceae; genus CCY15215. The sequence continues at coordinate 2,327 of JBFRWJ010000297.1, forward strand.
TTATTCCCGTTTCTCTGGGAGATATTTACCAACTCGATCGCCGCAATAGTCAACAAGAGGGAGTAAACTTTACCTACGTACCCACCAATCGCCAAGTCGAACTCGCCGAACAACTCCAATCAGGAGACTTCCAAGGCGTTCCGCTCTTTGTGGCCAAAGGTGGAGACGAAGGCGGCTATTTAACTCTTCAGCAAAACGAAGAACAGGTAATTCCCTTCTTTTTTGAAAAAGAACGCCTCGAACAAATGGTAGAACGGTTTAAAGCACAACAGCCTTCTCTTGCCAATACCGTCCAAATTCAGGCAGTTCCCCTAGAAGGCGTGATTCAAACGTTAGAACAGAACGACAATGCAGAACTCGAAAAAATCGTTCTCATTCCCACCCAAGCCTCCCTCGAGTATATTAACGAGCTGCGCGGGCAAAGATAGTCAGTCCAGTTCAAAATGAAGAATTAAATTTTGTGGCAATATCGGGTCAAGCCTTGCAAGAATGGCAAAAACAGGCCAAACAACAGGCGATCGCGGCCAAGCTTCCTCCTGAAGAAGTCGATTGGCTGTTACGAGAACTTTTGGGTTTGGATCGCTTGACCCGATATTGGGAAACCGAGAAAACGCGATCGCCGATCGAATCCAACATTTCGCTGTCAGAGTTAGACCGACTCTGGCAGCTTCGCCTTAGCGATCGCGTCCCCCTCCAACACCTCGTCGGTCAAACCCATTGGCGACACTTTACTCTGAAAGTTTCCCCCGAGGTGCTCATTCCCCGTCCGGAAACGGAAATCCTTATCGATCTCGTTGTCGAAGCCGTGGCGCAAAACCCCCAACTGGCAAGGGGACATTGGGTGGATTTGGGTACGGGAAGCGGCGCGATCGCCTGCGGATTAGCCGAATGTTTGCCGCAAGCGACGATTCATGCGATCGATTTGAGTGCCGAAAGCCTAGAAATCGCCCGAGAAAATGCCAAGAGACTCTCTCTTGAAGGGCAAATAAAATTTTATCGGGGATCTTGGTGGCAACCTCTCGAGGCATGGGCGGGTAAAATAAGCGGTATGGTTTCCAATCCGCCTTATATTCCCTCTGCTCTCATTCCCCAACTGCAACCGGAAGTGTGCCGACACGAACCCAGGCTGGCTCTAGATGGAGGAAGCGACGGTCTCGATGCCATCCGCGATTTAGTGGAAACTGCCCCCAATTATCTGCATTCGGGGGGACTGTGGGCGATCGAAATGATGGAGGGACAAGGGGAAACCGTCGCGCATCTCCTCGGAGCTCGCGGGAGTTACCGGGATATTCGCATTGTTCCCGATTTTGCTAAAATCGATCGCTTTGCCCTTGCCTACCGACATTGACCTGCTCTCACCGCTAAATCCAAGATTCTAGCAGGAGATTCCTAAACCTCACGATTTAGGTTTCTGCTTCAATCACCGTTGCGTACACCACCACTACTTAGTAGCTATGTCCCCGTCTTATACAGAGTCCACAGACTTTTTTTCCCATTACAGAGAAGCGGTCAGACCCCGGCGAATCGCATTCGCCAAGGGAATGCTGACCAAGAGAGCCGATTCCGACAGCCCATCGGTACGGAGTCTAATACAAGACTTGTACTTGCTGTTTGAAGATTTTACTCGCAGAAACATTTCTCTGCGAAACCCCCTATCTTCAGTTTTCAAGGTGCAAAGGACGACTGCATGGTTTTCGCATTTCATCCAACGTTATTGTACCTCTATGTGGAGGTCGCGTTTCCTCTCGCTGTTAACTCCCTTGAGTTTAACGAGAGTCTCCACGCTACAAGATTGATGAAGGATGAGATGAAAGCCAGTCCACAAGAATTAATTGAAGTTGCCAAAGCTGGAGGGGTGGTGAGTTTTCCCACCGATACCGTTCCTGCTTTAGCCGTGCGTCCCGATCGCGCTGCTGCGATTTTTACCCTCAAGGGACGTTCTTTAGAAAAACCGTTAATTTTGATGGGGGCAGGGTTTCCGGACTTACAGCCCTATATTCAAGGCACTCCCGCAGAAATGGCGATTTGGCAGCAGATCGCTGAAGAATACTGGCCAGGGGCGCTCACCCTCGTTTTACCCGCTTCTGCTGCCGTTCCCGAAGGGATGAATCCCCGCGATCGCACCACCCTTGGCATCCGCGTTCCCGATCTCCCCCTCGCCCGAGAAATTTTAACCCAAACCGGGCCCTTAGCCACCACGAGCGCCAACCGTTCCGGCGAACCGCCGTTAGAAACCATGACGGCGATCGCGGTGGCTTTTCCCGAAATTGCCGTTCTCAGTGGTGACAATCTCCCTGTCGATGTTAGAGTGGGCAGTGGGCTACCCTCAACTGTGGCAAAATGGACGAGAGAGGGGTGGGAAATTCTCCGTCGGGGCAGTATTGTCATCAAGGAAAAATAAAGCATGAGTGAGGAATTGGAAACTTTAAAGACGGAACTGGAGCAAACCAAACTGGCTTATCAAATGGCAGCCCAAATCGGTCTGTTTAAATCCGGTTTTCTCGCGCGAACGTCTCACGAATTGCGATCGCCTTTAAACAGCCTTCTCGGACTGCATCAGTTAATTCTTGCCGACTTGTGCGAGAGTCCCGAGGAGGAACGAGAATTTGTCAAGCAGGCTCACGAAGCTGCCTTGAAGTTGATTAAACTCCTCGATGATATTATCTACGTCTCTAAAGTTGAATACGGTTTCACCCGGGTAGAAATTCATCCCTTTCCCTTGACGGAAGTGTTTGGCGAACTGCAACGCCTCATTCACCTGCAAGCGGCAAATCGCAGCTACGAACTCGAGATTGACTACCCCGAACCGGAGTTATATATCAAC
>JBFRWJ010000298.1:0-7772 GCA_051439525.1 Spirulina sp.
CGACTAACTCTTGAACGAGGTAGAAATAGCGATCGCTTTCCGTGTCGCAGTGGAAGTAATTCAGGTATTTGGGAATCGCTGGATGTTTCAGGGTGGCGAGGACTTTGGCTTCTCTCTCGAACAATTCGAGGACTTTCCAATCTCGCACCTGACGCAGAGAAACAGCTTTAATGGCAACGCGCTGATGATTTTCGCGATCGACCGCAGCGTAAGTCGTCCCCATTCCTCCTTGTCCTAGGGGAGTGACAATTTGATAGCGATCGGCAATAATTTCGCCTTGACGATGTAACGCATCCATCTTCTTCTCCTTACGAATGCGAAAACTCTGCTGGTCTTGTAACACTACAAGTCAACTGAATCGATATTTGTATGATGACAGATGCTCGATATGGGATTCAATACAGGCCAAAGCAGGTTAAGGCAGACTCGAGAGAAATCCGATACAGTAGAATCCGTCCTAATTTCAGTCTAATAAATTATTTGCTCGATCGCAGCGAGAGTTCCGAATTGGCGGAGTTCGTAGGGGGGAGTTGAAGGATTGCACCAGTCATGTTAAAATAAAAACCTTGAAAATTTTTCACAGATGGGGCGTTGGTCGCGCCCTTTTTCTTGACCCTCCCCCCTCTAAAGAGACGGGGATTCGGAAGCAGTCCAGTAATGGACTCTTACAGGCGTAGTCAAAGCGCCGCTACTGACTCCTTTAAGACACAATCCTAAAGTTGCCGCTACTTTTCGTAAAATATTTGCCGCACCATTACAGTCGGCATTAATTAAACTGCCATTCCCGGAGCGATACAATCCTCTTTTAATTCGCTTTCCTGATGGTTTCCAATACTCGGGTTTTTCACCGTAAACAGGAAGAATGTCGTCATCAAGAAAACTGGCTTGAGAGGTATAGGATTCTTCGGATTCTAGAAAATGAATTCCATAAAACTCACAAAGTTCCTGAATTCGCTCCTTAAGTTTTGCTGTCTGAATTTGAACAAACTTTTGATTGTTCTTAGAGCCAATATTAATCCCGTCTTTTTGTCCTTTATTCCAACCAAAAACAATCACACCGATACCATTTTCTAGACAATAGTTAATGACGATACGGGCTGCTTTATTGACCGAATCTCGCATTTGTCGATTGCGTTTTTCAGTAATGCGAGACAGTCTGTTTGACCAGAATCCTTGGGGTCTTCCTTCCTTAATCGTGGCAATTTGTTTGTTATACCATTGGTTAACTGATTTCAGACGTTTACCATCAATAATGAAGCTCGTTCCCACGTTCGTCACGCAGGTCAACCAATTATCTAAGCCGTGGTCAATCCCTAAGACTTTTTGAGAATCTGTCTGGGTCGCGTGAGGTTTTCTTTGATAAACATATTCTGCATAAAAGCAGCCGTGACGCGGAAGAATGCGAATCTCCTTAATGTTGTTCCAGCCTAAATTAGAAGGCATGGGAAGATAAAACTCCTCCAACCCAAACCATGCTTTCACACTTTTTCCCAGAGGAACTCTAATTCCTTGCTCATTTAGCTTTAACCATCTTTTTGGATAGGAAACGGTAAATAAACCCTTTTTTCGATATTTAGGAGGCTTAGGTTGGTTCTCTAATTTCTTGTCTCCAAATAACTTCAGAAGTGAGCGAAAACTGGCAAACGCCTCAACTACACCATTACAAATTTGTTGGGCGCTTGAAGCATACATCGCTCGGAAATGGCGATTCCATTTCATTTGCCGACAAAGCTCTCCTTTTCCCACGAAGCGATTTTCCTTGAACCAAATTTGGCGGGCATAATAAACCGAACAGTTAAACACTTTGTTCGCCTCACCACAGAGATATTCAAGAATAGCTAATAGTTCTTTGTCTGGGTGCAATAAGTTTTGTTGACAGCCAATGTTGATTTGTTTTTTGTTCATGGCTTTAGCATACTTTATCCTGTAGATAGATGTCAAGCTATCTACAAATGAGAGACGAATCTAAATCTTACCGTCATAGCAATCATTCCGTGGGATTAGCCCACGTTCATCTAGTCTGGATACCCAAACGTCGAAAGAAAGTCTTGATTGGTGATGTTAAATCTCGCTTAGCCGTTATCTTGCACGAAGTTGCTAGTGAAAATGGCTGGTTCATTAAAGCTATTGAAATAGCTCCCGACCACGTTCACCTTTTAGTGGAACATGGCTCTCAAGTTGCTATTCATCAAATTGTCAAGGCTTTTAAAGGACGCTCTTCACGAATTCTTCGTCAAGAATTCTCTCATTTATGCAAACTTCCTAGCTTGTGGACTCGTAGTTATTTTTATGACACGACTGGGAAAGTTAGTACAACGAAAATCATGGATTATATCAACGATCCTCACCATTTCTGACGGCGGCTAAAGCAAGGGGCTGCGTGCGAAACCTGCGTCCGCACCTTGAAAGCCCCGCCGCCGCGTCACTTTTCCACCCCGCTCTAAAGAGACGGGGAAACCACCAAGCTCCCGTTTTTTCTCGTGTCTCCCGATCTTCTTTTGGACGTTCGAGAGCTTCTGCACCGCGATCGCGAGAGAACCGCCGATCGGGTAAGGTTTGGGAATTGCTTCCCCTCCCTCCCCTGAGAACCCGACGCGATCGCTTTTGCCTTCTATTCCTTCAGCATCAAGTAATATAATTGGCCGCGATAACCCATTACACCCGCCCGGGAACCCGCAACTTCTCCCGTTCCCATGAAAACATCTACGCGACCCGGCGTTTTAATGGCACTGCCAGAATCTTGATCCAAAACATAGCGACTGACCCGAGGCGCTTGCATCCGTCCCTGACTGTCAGGAGTGGGAATTTGCGTGTGAATCAAGGCTAAAGCTCCCGGAGGCATTAAACTCTTATCCGTAGCAATCGAGCGATCGGCAGTGACGGGAACCTCTAAATTTCCCTGTGCTGGCGCGCCGTAGGTTTCCCGGAAGAAAATAAAACGGTTGTTCTGGGGAATGTAGCGATCGAGCAAATAGGGACGCTGACGGAAGATATTAATCATTTTCGGCAGGGTAAACCCATCCCGAGGATGCAAGCCATCGCGAATCATGGCTTGTCCGACACTCACGTAAGGATACTTCGTACTCGCGTGATAGGTGGCTGTCATGATGCTGCCGTCTGGCAATTTAAAGCGTGCGGAACCTTGAATGTGGACGAGGAAGGCTTGGAGGCGATCGCGCAACCAAACCAACTCCGAGCCGCGCAAAATACTATTTTTACCGGTTCCGTCCGCTCCTTCCAACTGAACCCGACTGGGGTGGGGGGTGCGCCATTGCTCCAAGTTCCCCGGACGGCGATAGAGGGGATAGCGGTATTCTTCCGTCGGGACGCGGCTGGCTTGATAAATGGGTTCGTAATAGCCCGTAAAATACACCGTACCGCGATTGTCTCGCCCGGTGGAGCGATAGAAGACAAATTCTCGCTTGACGGCAGCTTGGAGTTCTTCCGGACTGCGGGACTGTTGTACCAACTGACGGAAGCGGACGAGGGAACGGCGGACGCGAGCGCGAGTAATGCTGCGAATGGGATAATTACTGTAATCTCGGGCGGCTCTAGATGTATTCAAATAGCGCAGGCTGTTATCGATGGATTGCAGAAGAGCCGCTTTGTCGCCAGTACCTCGGAAACTGCGCCAGAGTTGCTCGTCATAGCCTAAAGATTCATTGTGATGGGGATTCGACCATTCGAGGGGTCGTGCTTCCACTTCTAAATGAGGGGTCGCAAACGCTAATCCCAGTCCGAGGGAGAGTAGGGCAAATGTTCTTTTCATATGTTATGGAAAAATAACCTCTAAATCTTGTTTTTGCACCGCTTTGGTCTTCGATCCGAATGATTTTAAATTTGTTCCAAAAAATTTGGACATTTAGCGGATGTTTGTAGCAGAATTCTGGAAAAAAAGCAAGCAAAATGATGATTGTTGTCGATGTTCGATCGCCCTCAAACCCGTTCTAGTCTGGGGTTGTCCCTCGATCCAAAAGATTGCCGACCCGTCGCGATGAGTGTAGACTCAGATGGGAAGATGTTGACATCTCCCCCAAGAAAGATACCCATTTATCATGTTTGGCGATCGCGACGATTTTCTCCTCCCCCTCCATCGCTTAGAGCTGCTTTGCGATTTGATTTTTGCCACAGCCATGACCATCATGGTGTTAACACTAGATTTCCCAGAGACGGGAGATTTGAACCAAAAAGCACTGTTGAGATTTTTAAGGGCACAACTGCCTTCTTTGGGAATTTATTTAACGTCTTTTGTTTTGATCGCATTCTATTGGATTTCTCACTTAGAGCAGTTTAAGTATTATCGGAAAACGAATCCTATTCATATTTGGTTGCAGTTATTGTCTTTGATGTTTATCATTCTGATTCCCTATGCCAATGACTTTCTGAGTTATTATCCCGAAGGTTATCTCATTCAAGTTGTTTACAGTTTAGTTGTCTTTTTCGCGGGCATATTTTCCTGTTTGAATTGGCTCTATGCAACCCGCGATCGCCAGCTCGTCTCGGAGGAGATCTCTGAGGAAGAAATTGCCCAAATTACGCGACAATCTTTAATAGAACCGTTGGTGATGTTAGTGGCGATCGCGGTGGGTTGGATTCATCCGGATGCTTGGTATATTGCTTCGGCTTCAATTGTGGTTATCTATCCCTTACAAGAACGCTTTTTTACGAAAAAAACAACTTTTTGAATTCAAAATTCAATGGGTTGCTTGGATATGGCGAGGAGCGGTCGAGGAATGCTGAAGTGAGTTCAGCATATCCAATCGACCAAGAGAAATCTCGCTGTCCCCCAACCTCACAATAAAAAAAGCACTTCTACATTTTGAACTTTGAATTCATAATTTTGAATTGGGATTAAATTCCCGAACCATCCAAAAACTCGCGAATTTCGCGATCGCGTAACTGACAGCTTTTGCCAGCTTCTACCAATTCTCGCTCGCAATCTTCTGGAATCACTGCCCTGACTAGAGAATGAGTTCCTTGTTGTTGCTCTTTCAAAGTTTCTAACTCTTGTTCGAGGGCTTCAATGCGATCGACCAAACTGCGAATCACTGCTGCTTCCGAGTCCGGTAACTTCCCGTGTTCCAAAGGATTGACACGCACCCCGGACTGATAGACCACGCGCCCCGGAATCCCCACTACCGTACAATTAGAAGGAACGTCTCGCAAAACGACAGATCCCGCACCAATGCGGACATTATTGCCAATTTGCAGGTTGCCCAAAACTTTGGCCCCGGCACCCACGACAACATTTTCCCCGAGGGTGGGATGGCGTTTTCCCGTTTCTTTCCCCGTTCCTCCCAAGGTCACCCCTTGATAAATCAGGCAGTAATCGCCGATAATGGCGGTCTCGCCGATGACGATGCCCATGCCGTGATCGATACAAACCCCCTTACCGATGGTAGCTCCCGGATGGATTTCAATTCCGGTCAGGAAACGGGCAATATGGGAGAGAAAACGCGGCAGGAAAGGCAATCCCAAATGGTACAGCCAATGGGCAACGCGATGGAACAACAGAACTTGTAACCCCGGATAGCAAAAGAGAACTTCTAACCAATTGCGGGCGGCCGGGTCGCGATCGAAGATAATCTTGAAATCAGCGATGAGTGTGGATAGCACGAGAATTTTGTCTCTTTTCGTTCAACAATCAATAATGTCTATATTATCGTCCTGGGGTCATGAGAAGGGGATGAAAATTCCGACTTTCGATAGAGGGTTTCCCCTCTGGAGAATTATTGTGCGTTAGGCTAGTTAACGAAGTTAATCGATTCTTGTTAACCTTCCTGACTCGTGGAAATCACCTTTTTAGGCACCAGTTCCGGGGTGCCAACGCGATCGCGCAATGTGTCCGGCGTTGCTCTGCGCCTCCCTCAACGGGCGGAAATTTGGCTTTTTGACTGCGGTGAAGGGACGCAGCATCAATTCCTGCGCAGTCCCCTGAAAAGCTCGCAAATTCGCCGTATTTTTGTCACCCACATGCACGGGGATCATATTTTTGGGTTGATGGGTTTGTTGGCGACCATTGGTTTGGCCGGCACCGGTCACGCGATCGATATTTACGGGCCCGGGGGTTTGGAAGAGTACATCCGTGCCTGTTCTAAATATTCCTATATGGATTTATCCAAGCGTTTGAACATTCATCGCGTCCAACCGGGTTTGGTATACGAAGATAAGGAATTTAGCGTCAGTTGCCTTCAACTCAAACATCGGGTTCCCGCCTACGGGTATCGCGTTGCCGAAAAAGACCGTCCCGGACGGTTTAAGGTGGAAGAAGCGAAGGCCTTGGGCATTCCTTTCGGCCCCATTTATGGGGAACTCAAACGGGGTAAAACCATTACCCTTCCCGACGGTCGAAAAATTCGCGGCACCGATCTTTGCGACCCCCCAGAAACGGGACGGAAAGCCGTTTATTGTACGGATACGGTGTTTTGTGAGGCGGCGGTGGAGTTGGCGAAAGATGCCGATGTTTTGATTCACGAGACGACTTTTGCCCATCAAGATGCAGAAATGGCCTTCGATCGCTTGCATTCGACTTCTACCATGGCGGCGCAGGTGGCGTTATTGGCGGGTGTGAAGCAGTTAATTATGACCCATTTCAGTCCCCGTTACGCCCCCGGAAATGCCGTGAAAGTCGAACATTTATTAGAGGAAGCGAAGGCGATTTTTCCCAATACTTGTTTGGCTAAGGATTTTTTAAGTTATGAAATTCCGAGAAAGCGATCGCCAGAGAATCAGGAGCATTCGGGGAAAGCGATCGCTAAAAAAGACGGTAAAGCGATACAATAATCCCTATCATTCGCCGAAAGAAGGAGATTTTTCATGGCTGTAGTTGCTTATGTTGGGATTTTAGTGGCTTTGACCGTGGTCGCATTCGGTCTTTACAAGGGATTCCGGGCTGCGGGCTTGATCTAAATTGAAGCTCGGGAGACCGGATATGCCGATCGCGAGTTTTCTCAAAGGTCGCGATCGCTGTGCCCAAGAACAAAAATCAAGCAAAAATAAATAGGGAGCGACCTCAAATTGAGGTCGCTCCCGGTCACTCACGCATCATTTCAACTTGAAAAGAGGTTGGGAGTCTTGCCGTGTTTCGACCCCAGATTCTTTTCTCGTTGTTGCTTTTCCTCACACACAACTTGATTATGTCGATTTCTCGACCCTGCTCTCAATCCCTGGGTGACACTTTGCAAAGTGCCTCTTAACAGTTGACAATCGTCCCCTTATTTCTCTCAGTATTTCCCGCAATTTGTGTCGGAATGTAAAGGTCAGTATAGCAGAAGGTACCAAATGGAGAAAACCCAACCTTGTCAAAAAGTTGGGTTTCCTGTTTCTAGAATCGAGGCTTAGAAGTCATGCGGTTTCTTAAACATCAGCTTTGCGCTTGCGGATGGCGGTTCCAGCGAGTCCGGTAACGGCTAACAATCCTAAGACGGTCGCGGGTTCGGGAATCCCCGTTGCGGTAAACGCAGCACCAGAGAAGGTAATGCCCTCAAAGATTTCTCCAGCCGCAAGGCGAGTTTGAAAGCTGTCAACCGTGATGCCATCTTCAGCGTATTGTAAGGTGAAGATAGCTTGACCATAAGAGGTCTCATTATTTGGGCTACCAGCATTAGTGTTGAAAATACCACCCAAGGAGATGTCGATGGCAATTAAGTTTTGAACTTGTTGCGTAATGTCCAGACCGTCGTTCGAGGTTACATCAAAAGTAAGGAGACCGTCAGCTGTATTACCCGGCGTACCCGGTAAGTTCAAGCTCAGATCTAAGAAAGAGACAACAT
>JBFRWJ010000299.1:0-15718 GCA_051439525.1 Spirulina sp.
GTCCCTTCTCGGGCAATAGCTTCGACTACTTCTTCTTAGAAGATTTTGAGGATGGTCTCTTTAACACTCCGGGAGTTAGCGCAGATGTTGGATTCGTGACCAGCGAACAGTTTATCGGTGGTCGCGACTCGGTAGATGCCGATGACGGAGTCATTGATGGTTCGGGACTAGCAGGTGATTCCTACTTTTCCTTTGGTGGTAATGCGGGAATTAACTTCAGCTTTGATGCGGGCGTATTGGGTTCTCTCCCGGATTCTGTTGGCATTGTTTGGACGGACGGCGGAGGGAACACCACGTTTGAAGCATTTGGTCCGGGCAATATTTCTCTGGGTACGATAGGTCCAGTCCGAATCGGGGACAGAAGTTTCAATGGAGGCACCAGTGAAGATCACTTTTTTGGGATTGAGGGTCTCGGTCCGATTGAAAGTATCTTCATCCGCAATGGTGGTGGCGGGATTGAAGTCGATCATCTTCAATATGGATCGACTCAGTCAGTCCCCGAACCCAGTTCTATCATCGGGATACTCGTTATCGGGGCGAGCAGTTTCTGGCTCGGGCGTAAGAAGAAAGCCAAAATCCGTGGCTAGCTTGGCACTCCCCTCCCTAGGGTCGCGAAATCAAATTGAGACTCATTGCGATAATCTCCTCTTAATCTAATTTTGGTAGTCTCCTCTAGTTTGTCTATCCTTTGAGCAAAAAATTAGAGTGCGATCGCAATGATGAAAAAATTTAACGTTCGGACTTTGTTAAGTGCGGCTGCTATTTCTAGCAGCCTTTTCTTGGGTGCAGAAGGGGTCAATAGCGCCCCGATTAAAGAATTTGTTGCTATCAACCGCTATGCCATTGACGGTGCTGTTGCCGAGATTATCTCCGCTACGCCCAATGGCAATACCCTCGTTTATACCAATGCGGGAGATGGTACGATAGGTTTGTTGGATATTCGCAATCCTCGAGATCCCCGTCCCATCAATACCCTCGATCTCTCCAGTATTGGCGAGCCGACTGCCGTCGCCGTCACCCCCAACGGTCGCTATGCCTTGGTCACGGTCTTAGATTTAACCGAATCGATTTCCAACCAACGACCGGGAACGCTTGTCTTTATCGATATCCCCCGGCAAGAAATCGCCGCTTTAGTCCCCCTCCTCGGGATCGGACCCGATAACTTAGCCATTACCCCCGACGGCAAAAAAGCAATCATTGCCATTGAAGACGAAGAAGACGAAGATAACTTACCGGGTCAGCGTCCGGGATCCGTGAACTTTGTCACCATCGATTATGACGAGCCGGAACGTTCCAAGGTCAATAATGTAGAATTGGATTTAAGCGAAGTGGAAGGGGTAAATTATGCCAGCGACCCCCAACCCGAATACGTCACCATCAGTCAAGATGGTCGCACCGCCGCCATTAGCTTGCAAGAAAACAACGCGATCGCTATCCTCGACGTTGCCAGGGAAAAAGTGACCCGCATCTTTTCCGCCGGGACTTCTTTGAACGATCGCGCCGATATTGTCAAAGAAGATAATATTGATTTTTCCCAACCCTTAGAAGGTCGCCGGGAACCGGACTCCATTGCCATGACCGCCGACGGACGCTATATTATTACGGCCAATGAAGGGGATACGGACCTCGATCGCTTCGGCGACGGCATTTGGAGTGGGGGTCGCGGTTGGTCGATCTTCGACCTGCGAGGAAACGTCATCTACGATAGCGGCGATCGCTTGGAAGAGTTAGCGATTTTGCGCGGACAGTATCCCGAAGGGCGATCGGAGAATCGAGGGATTGAAATCGAAGGGGCTGCTGTTGCCGAATATGGCGATCGCGAATATGCGTTTATTGCTTCCGAACGGGGCAGTTTCCTCGCCATTTACGATATCACGAACATCGGCAGTCCGGACTTAGTTAGCTTTCTCCCCACCGGAAAAGCCCCTGAAGGAGTTCTGCCTTTACCCCAACGCAATCTCGTGCTCACGGCGAATGAAGATGATGGTACGATTGATTTCTTTGAGGCGGAAATCCTTTGGGAACCCATTGTCAGAAGCCCTCGGGTGGCTTTACCGTTTAGTGCCTTAAGCGGTTTGGTGCCCGTCCCCAACAACCCCGACCAACTTTATGCCATCCCCGATAATGCCATGAAACCCTCGCGGATTTTCCGCATCGCCATCGGACGGGAGGGGGCAATGATCGAGGAAGCGATTCCTCTCACTAAAGAGGGTCAACCTGTCAGCTACGACCTTGAAGGCATTGCGATCGCGCCTCGGGGGGGATTTTGGTTGGTGAGTGAAGGGGACGATCGACCGGGTACAGAAAGCCCCAATATTCTGATTAAAACGAACGCCCGGGGAGAAGTCGAGGAAGAAATTTTCTTACCCGAAGATGCCGCCGCCAGTATTACTCGCTTCGGTTTTGAAGGGGTTACTACCAGTGCTGACGGTGATGAAGTTTATGTTGCCATTCAACGGGCGTTTACGGGGGAAAATATGGTGCGCATCGGCGAATACGATGTCGATCGTAAAGACTGGAAGTTTTACTACTATCCCCTCGATACCAATAAGGTTGGCGGTTGGGTCGGTTTGAGCGAAATTTCTCGCGATATCGATGGCAGTTTTCTCGTGATCGAACGGGATAACCAAGGCGGTGAAAATGGGGCTTCTAACGTTCGTATCAAGCGCATCTATCGTTTTTCCCTCAAGGGTTTGGCGGATGGAGAAACCATCGAAAAAGAGTTAGTTGCCGACCTGCTTGCCGATAACGATTGGTATGAAGAAAAAGTCGAAGGATTGGCAGTCATGGAGGCAGGCTATTGGGTCGTTAGCGATAATGATGGCGGCGAAGGTGCAACTCGTTTGCTGTTTGTTCCCCGTTAACTTATCTATTGTTTTTAGCGATCGCTCTCAAGGCGATCGCTTTTTCTTTTATGCTTAAACCGAAAGAATTAAGCGATCGCGATGGGCGTGCAAGAGTTCGATCTCTTTTCCAGAAACCTGTTCTAACATATAAATTAGATGTTCCGGTCGCAAAATCGTACCATCATTGCTATAACTGCCAATATAGCGAACTTGCACGGGATCGGCGGCACTTTCAAGAGTCAGAGAAAACAGGCGATCGCACAAATTAATCTCGCGAACATTTCCTGATTTTGTGGTTTTTTGGAATAAGATTTCTTGGCTGTCATTCACTGCAGCAATCCAGCTTTGCCAATCTTCTAAAGTTGCCTCTCCAGATACATCAAGAACATATTCAGCTTTCTCTAAAGCACGATTAGCAGAGAGAGATTTAACATCAATTTCTTCGACCGAATAAACGGGCATTTCTGTGGGTAATTTTTCGATTAACTTCGTGCGGAATTCCTCCAAATCTATCTGCTTTGTTAACTCAAAATCGACAATTTCTCCGCTACTCGTCATACCCAAAGATAAAGCACTGGCGATGGAAATTCTCGGGCCCGGATGATAGCCTCCCGTGAAGGAAATCGGTAAGGCGGCGCGACGCACCACGCGATCGAAAAGACGGACTAAATCTAAATGACTTAATAAGCGCAATTCTCCGACTTTCCCCAAGCGAACTCGGAAGCGTTGCACCCGCTCTGAATTGGGTTTAAAATGCCCTTTAAATTCGGGAATTTCTGGCGGTTCAAATACCACATTATGACCGAAATTGTCTCCACAAATGCCGCAGGCGGAACAGCCGTCAAAAGCACAATCTGGCACAGTTGTTGCTTCTAATGCCTGTTGTAAATCTGCCTTCAACCAATTCTTATCAATTCCCGTATTTATATGATCCCAAGGAAGGCGAGAATTTAAGCGATCGTCCCAAGAATATTGGGGACGTTTACGCTTGCTGTCGAGGCGAGTATTTTGGGATTCCATGACATTCCATTCCCCTTCCTCGATCTGGCGGTATTTCCACGTGAGATCCGAATCCGCGATCGCTTGTTCCCACGCCCCATAAGCGCGATCCAAACTTTCCATCCACGCATCCATCCCAGCACCCAACTCCCAAGCACGACGCACCACCGCCGCCAGTCTGCGATCGCCTCTTCCTAAAAAGTCTTCCATTGCAGAGATACGCGCGTCGGTAAAATTGGCCTTAACGCCTTTGACGGCTTTGAGTTCCTTCCATAAGAGTTCTTTTTTGCGAATAAATTCCGCCGTCGAGACGGAATGCCATTGAAAGGGGGTATGGGGTTTGGGGGTAAAATTGGAGATGGTGACGGTAAAATTGAGGCGCTTGCGTCCTTTGATGAAACATTCTCGTCGCAACCAACGCAGGGTCTCGGCTATACCCAATACATCAACGTCTGTCTCTCCCGGTAAGCCAATCATAAAGTAAAGTTTGACCCGATCCCAACCCTGTTCGACGGCGGTTTTAATTCCTCGCAAGAGTTCTTCATTCGTCAATCCTTTGTTAATGACATCTCGCATTCGTTGCGTCCCAGCTTCCGGGGCGAAAGTGAGGCTGATGGGGCGCGTGCCGCCGAGAATGTTGGCGATATTTTCATCAAAGCGATCGACGCGCTGACTGGGGAGGGAGAGGGTGATATTTTCATCTTTGAGGCGGTTTTTAATTTCCATCCCTACGGCGGGCAGGGATAGATAGTCGGAACAAGAAAGAGAGAGTAAGGAAAACTCATTATAACCCGTTTCTCGCATTCCTTTTTCGATCGCATTCACCACCTTTTCCGGTTCCACATCGCGGGCGGGACGGGTGAGCATTCCCGGTTGACAGAAACGACAGCCCCGGGTGCATCCCCGACGAATTTCCACAGTTAGGCGATCGTGGACGGTTTCGGTATAGGGGACGAGTCCGATGGAATGTTCCGGCATGGGGGTGGCGACGCGGCGCAATATGCGAGGGGGAACGTCGGGACGGTTGGGGTGGATAGAACCGTCTTCCGCCATATCGTAAAAACAGGGAACGTAAACCCCGGAAACTTTTGTTAGTTCAAAAAGTAATTCAGGGCGAGAAAGTCCCGCGCGTTTGCCCTTGGCGATCGCGACGCCAATTTCCGGGAGAACGTCCTCGCCATCTCCCAAGGCCATAAAATCAAAGAAATCCGCGTAAGGTTCGGGGTTTGAGGTGGCAGTTTGTCCCCCGGCAAAAATCAAAGGGAAATTGCTGTTTTCCCTCTCTTTCCACGTTAAAGGAATGTCCGCGAGATCTAGCATTTCGAGGATATTGGTCGCCCCGAGTTCGTAGCTGAGACTAAACCCCAAAATATCAAAATTCGTGAGGGGACGGCGGGATTCTAGGGCGAATAAGGGGGTTTGGGTGGTGCGGAGTTTTTGCGCCAAATCCGGAGCGGGAAGATAGGCGCGATCGCAAAGTTGGTCGGGGGTGGCATTCAAAATATTGTAGAGAATAATATGCCCCAAATTCGACGCGCCCACCTCGTAAACTTCCGGATAAGTCAGCGTCCACCGCACGATCGCGCTATCCCAAGGCTTATGAACCGAACCCAGTTCGTTGCCGAGATAGCGGGCGGGTTTTTCGATTTCTGGGGTCAGAAGCGATTCAATTGCAACAGCCAAGGTACAGCCCTCCTTAAATTTTATGCGTCCGCATTATTCACCCTAACAAATTTTATCGATCTCCCGCGCAAAACCCACTTCTCTCTGGGTTGGAGATGCGGGGGTGCTCTGAATCCTTACCAATTGTCAACTCTCAATTGCCATTCCAAATTAAACGCAACCAAAACGGCATTAAAAAAGTGGTGACAATGACCATTAAAACAATGGCGGTTTCTAAAGATTCGGATAGCACTCCCACGGCAGAACCCAACCCCACAAACACCAATCCTACCTCTCCTCGGGGCATCATGCTAATGCCGATCGCTAAGCGATTGATGGGGGATTCTTGCCAAACCGTAAAGCCCGCGATCAGTTTACCTAAAACAGCGACTAAAATTAAAAATACTGCCATGAGCAAGCGGCGATCGTTATCGGGATAATTAGGCAATAAAACCAAAAAATTGGTTTTAGCCCCA
The DNA here is from genome assembly GCA_051439525.1 of Spirulina sp. GTDB lineage: Bacteria > Cyanobacteriota > Cyanobacteriia > Cyanobacteriales > Spirulinaceae > CCY15215. The sequence continues at coordinate 5,984 of JBFRWJ010000299.1, forward strand.
ATGGTCACAAAAAAGACGGGAATGAGGAGATCGGCAATGGGGGCAATTTGCTTTTGTAACGTTTCTCCCTGACTGGTTTCTTTAAAGACTAATCCTGCCGTAAATGCCCCGAGAATGGGTTCTAATTCTAAGAGTTGTGCAATATAGGCTAAAATCAGGGCAAACGTTAGCGTAGGAATGACTAATTGACCGCGAGTGCTGAGGCGATCGGCAAGGGTAACTAAAAGATTATTAAATAAACGACCGAATAAAACAGCGCCGACCAAAAAAGCAAATGCGCCGAGAATGAGATAGATTAAATGTCCGAGTTCGAGATAACCCGTCTTTGCCAAGCTGCTAATGACGGCCAAGATAATAATTGCTAAAATATCATCTAAAACTGCCGCACCTAAAATAATTTGTCCTTCCGGGGAATTGAGAACATTTCCATTGCGATCGCGCCCGGGGATCGCTGATGGATCTCGCAGTTTTAATTCTGACAAAACGCGAGAAGTAATACCGATACTGGTTGCCGTTAAAGCAGCGCCGGCAAATAAGGCTGGAATGAGGGGAACGTGAAATAAAGAGATTAATCCCAACGTTCCCGCCGTAAAGGGTAAAATTACGCCAACAAAGGCAACGGTGAGAGATTTGAAACCAACCTTTAATAATTCATTCAAATCGGATTGCAAACCAATTTCAAAAAGAAGGATAATAACCCCAAAATTTGCTAAGATAGAAATGACCTGACTTTGCCCTTCAAACACGGTTTCAGCTGTGGTCGCACTCATAGAAGTGGTGGCAGAAAGAAAGGTCATAATTTCCGAAAAGGAATAATCTACCCCAATTTCTGGAAAAACGAGTAAATGCAATCCGCTTCCACCAATGAGAACGCCACCAATTAATTCTCCCAAAACGGAAGGAAAGCCCAGCCATTTTGCCAGTTCGCCTCCAATTTTGGAAATTAAATAAATGACAATCAAACTCAGTAAAATTCCCGCTAAAATTAAGGGATTTTCCGGTTGGGGAATGGTCGCTAGGGGAATGGAATGCTCGGAAACTTCGGTTAGGGTAGACCAAGTTAAGATTAAAGTAGCACCCAAAGCCAAAAAAATTGCCGAAAGTAGTCCCCATGTTGCTGCTTTAAGGGCTTTAAGGCGCTTTTCTCGCGTTAATCCCCGCTCGAGCAAATTGAGTTGTCGATCCGTCCATTGGAGATTAAATGCTTTTTGATAAAGAGAATTGGCGATGATAAAGCGATCGCTTTCCCGCAGCACCAATCCTAAGTCAATTAACGGGGTGATTTTTTCGGGTTTGTCAACGGTTGAATTCTCTAAAATCTGACGATAAAATTTTAAGTTTTCGATCGCGTTTTCCGAGTCAGAGAGCCAGCGATCGCGCAAGGTTCTTAAGGGTTGACTGAGCTCTTCGCTGCTGTTTTCCCAAGTTTCGAGGAATTGCGATCGCACGATCTCATTAATTTGCTCGATCGTATCGCCTCGTGCTAATAAATCGGGATGAAGCAGCACAAATTTACAGAGATTTTGGGTTAAATTGGGTTGTCCATTCGTCCAAGATAAAATCACTTTGAGCACGATGAGAGGATTATTGATTTTACCCACCAAACTTTGCGCGATCGCGATAGATTCTTGTTTGGATGCTTCTAAAGCATTTTGGACTTCTTGACGCTCTAAAACTTGACTTGCTGTTAAAAATTGGTAATCGCGATCGCTCAAACTGCGATCGCCAGCCCAGGCGAGGGCATCTTGCAAGTTTTTCCCTCGTAAAAGATGAGAATTTTCTTGACAATTAGAAACCAACCATGCTTCTAATTGTTCGCCATAGGGACAGAGTTGTGCTAAGATTTGCGTCACCCAATCCAAATTAAAAATAGCCGCATAAATCAGATTATAAACTTGTAATTTTCCCTCTCGTTCCACCACCAAACCCGATAATCGTAAATCTAGCTTTTCTGGGCTGCGATCGCAGGCAATCTCTTCCCCCTGTAAAATTTGCCCGTAGAGAGAAATTAACGTTCGACTGTATTTAGAATTGTTGAGAAGACGGCGGCGAATCGTGTTAAAATGTTCTTGTGCGTCTCGAGTTTCCCAAGAATGAATGAGATGAGTTTGAATCGCGCGATCGATCCATTCGATTTGTTGTTCTTCGCTAAATTCCCCACAAGCACTCCCCCCATGAGCTTGTAATAATTTACAAAGTTTTTGCGTTAAAAAAGGTTGTCCTCCCGTCCAATTGAGAATTGTTTTTAGGGCAAGGTGAGGATAGGGAACAATATCGACTAAACCGTTACTCAAAGCGTTAGCTTCTTCCCAAGTAAATCCTCGTAATTCAACGCCATAACCAATATTAAAAGGCGTTCGATATCGATCTTGAATGAGATCGGTCGGTTTGGCAACCCCTAACAAACAAAATGTTAAGCGATTGTATTCGGAACGATCGGCTCTTTTATTATAACAGGCACGAATAAAGGCAAAGAAATCGTCTTTAAAATCTAAACCTAAAACATTATCAATCTCATCAATAAAAATAACAATTTTTTGGTGAGTTTGTGGGAGTAAAACAGTCTCTATAAATCGATCCAATCGCTGTACGGGAGGAATGGGATCTCGTTCGTGCCACCATTCCCCTGCATTAATTTCTAACTCGAACCACTCGGTCAAACAGCTTAAAATACCACCATACCATTCTTCTGGCGTGACTTGTTGGGTACCGATTAAAGTCAGATCGATATCCGCACAAAGAAGTCCTTCTTCTTGCAACTGCTGCATCGTGCGAACCCGCAGACTTGATTTTCCCATCTGTCTGGAGTTCAAAACATAGCAAAATTCTCCCGCTTTGAGATGGTTATAAAGTTGGCGATCCGCTTGACGAAGAACGTAAGTTCGTGCATCACCAGGTAGCGTTCCCCCCACTTGATATTCATAGTTAGAATTAGCGATCGCCTTCATTGATAATTGATAATTGATAATTGTTCATTGTCAAGGGGTTGGGTTGGGGTATCGAGTCTGAATTTTATCAATTTCTGTGACAATCTCTTGACTTAATTCAATATCAATACTATCAATATTTTCTTGTAATTGTTTCATCGTTGTTGCACCGATAATCGTACTGGTCACAAACCAACGCGATCGCACGAAAGCCAGCGCCATTTGTGCCGGACTTAAATTGTATTGGCGCGCAATCTCGACATAACTGGTTACCGCTTCGATCCGATTGGGTTTCTGATAGCGCGCATCAAATCCGGGGAATAAACTCAGCCGAGAATTGTCGGGTATTTCCTGCAAATATTTTCCGGTTAAATGCCCAAAAGCCAAAGGACTGTAAGCTAATAAACCAATCTGATTGAGATGACAGGCTTCGGAAAGATAAATTTCAAAAACGCGATTGGTTAAATTATAGGCATTTTGAATCGAGATGACTTTTGGCAAGCCAAATTTCCGGGCTAAATGGGAAAATTCGCAAACTCCCCAAGGGGTTTCATTACTGAGCCCGAGATAGCGAATTTTGCCTGCTTTCATTAAATCGGCAAAGACTTCTAATTGTTCTTGAATGGGAACGGTTTCCCGTTCGTTACTAATATCGTAAGTTCCGCGACCAAAGAGAGGAACGTAGCGATCGGGCCAGTGAATTTGATAGAGATCGATATAATCAGTTTTGAGACGCTTTAAACTCTCATCGATCGCTTGTTCGATATTGGCGCGATCGAGTCTATTTTTGCCTCCGCGAATCCACGATAATTGAGGGGCGTAACCGGATACTTTGGTCGCCAGAATAATGCGATCGCGTTGCTGTTTTTTCAACCATTCTCCTACATATTCTTCTGTTTTTCCTTGAGTTTTGGCATTCATCGGTGTCGGATACATCTCGGCAGTATCGATAAAATTAATGCCTCGTTCTCTGGCATAATCGAGTTGCTGATGAGCCTCTTGCATCGTATTCTGCTGTCCGTAGGTCATCGTTCCCAAACAGATTTCCGATACTCTTAAATCGCTGTCGCCGAGATTGTTGTACTTCATGTTAGTTTTAGGGTTTTCTGTAATGATAAACTCCCCCAAAATTGGGGGATTATCGATCCTTCCGAACGCCGAAGAATTTACCGCCAACGCAATTGCCAATAACTCTTTTCGGGTTGGTTTAATTCTTCATCAGTCAGCCAATCCGTTGCCTTGTAAGTGCCAAAAACATAATCCCACCAATCGACACCCAAACCAAAATTATGATGCCATTGATTGTACTTGTGATGGACGTAATGAACGGGCATTTTCATCCAGAAACATTTAGTCGGGTTTTCGTGTTGTAATTGATGGGCATAGGCAGAAAAAGCCGCATAAACGAGAGCGCCCGAGAACCAACCCAGTCCGACGGGAAGCGAAATTAAAAAGGGCAAGCACATGGCGACAATTGCGCCTTTGACATAATCCCTGAACTCCCACAAGACTCCCTGACCTTCATTGCGCTTGTGATGATCCCGATGGCGTTTGCCAATGGGTCGAGAATAGTGCATCAATCGATGTAACCAATATTCTACCAAACTGCTGAAAATAAACGCGATCGCAAAACATCCCGCCCCGATCGCCATGTTTTGTAATCCAGTCATGTTTTTATTTTCTCCTTGTCTTCGATACTGGCAACAATTTAAGAATTGTAAACTGTTTTTGTCGTTTCGCGATCGCAGACCCTGTTAACGCGATCGCCAGCAAACCGAGTATAGACAAGGCATACCTTGTCTCTTGGTCGAGACGGGAAAATCTCCTCAGCCAAGGGAATTGGGTTGGGTAGTCAGGTGTGGTGCATCTTGCTGTCGCTGATGCACCCTACCCATCGCTGAAAAGTGATTGTTTTCGTGAAATAAAATTTGGGGTTTAGTAAATGGTTGGTGCGTCTTGCTTCGCGGATGCACCTTACAATTAGTGACCTAACTTACCATGATTGGAGATCGAGGTCTGGTTTGCGGGAGTGAGGCGCGATCGCACGGCTTCCCCGAATACATCATAAAGATCCTCGATAACATCTTCAAATGGACTTTCATCTTGCCAATCGAAGTTATCCGCCAATTTGACAGCTTTTAACAGAAAACGAACTTTCAGCCCGCTTTCCGTTTCTTCGTACCTCACGCTTGGTTTGAAGCCCATTTCCTCAAGGCGATCGGTTGCTTCTTGTGGAGTCATTGGCAATCTTTCTGCATCCAAGAAAAGGAAAGCGCATCCTCTCGGTGCGAGTCCGATCTGGTAGGGGGTCAACCCCACAAAGGCGCTTTTATTCTTCGTTACCGTTGCCGTTGTCATTTTCTTAACCTCTCTATATCGTGGCGATCGGGGCAAACATCCCCATCGCCTCCAATTTCCTGAAATTATCCTCCCAGTCCTTCAACAACGGGATGGAAGAAAAAGGCAAATCCTAAAATGGTATAAGTCGCGAGTAATAAACCCCCTTCCAACCAGTTAGATTTCCCGTCAGAACTAACAGAATTGGCAACCAATACGGCAATCATAACCGCAACTAATTCAAAGGGATTAAAATTCAAATCCATCGGCTGTCCGAAAAACCACCCGGCAATCACCAAGACAGGGGCAACAAAGAGGGCAATCTGCAAACTGGAACCCATCGCCACGGAAACCGATAAATCCATTTTATCTTTCATAGCCACCGTCACCGCCGTGGCGTGTTCGGCAGCATTCCCGACGATAGGTAAGAGAATCACCCCGGTAAAGAGTGCCGTTAACCCTAACACGGAGGTTGCTTCCTCCAGAGAATCTACTAAAAATTCCGATTCTAGGGCAACTAAGAGAGTAACCACTAATAGCACTCCAATCCACAGCCAAATATTCGGCGGATCGTGTTCTTCTTCGGTTTTTTCTCCCCCTTCTTCTTCCTCTTCAAACTCGGCAACGCCAACATCATAAAGATAGGCGTGGGTTTTCATGGAAAAGAGCAAAGTCAGCGCATAAACCAAAATCAAGACGATCGCGACGGCAAGAGAAAGAGTTTGCAGCAAAGATTCCTCGATGCCCGAAGAAGTATACTGTACCGCAGTGGGGACGAGTAGGGAAATCACCGCCAAGTTCATCGAAGAGGCATTCATGCGAGCGGCGGTGGGTTGAAAGTCCTGTTCCTTAAAGCGCAACCCCCCGAGGAGCATGGAAAAGCCCATCACGAGGAGGAGGTTGCTGATAATCGAACCCGTCACCGTCGCCTTCACCACCTCAATTAAGCCACTGTTGAGGGCAACCAAAGCAATAATTAATTCTGTGGCATTGCCAAAGGTGGCATTTAACAATCCTCCCAAATTCGGCCCGACTACAATGGCAATTTCTTCCGTGGCGGTTCCCATGAGTGCCGCGAGGGGAACGATCGCCAGTCCAGCCGTAATAAAAGTCGTCGCCGATCCCCAACCCAAATAGTGCGCGGCAACGGAAATGGGGATAAAAATTAATAAACTGTAAAGAATTTTGCTCATATTTTGAGAGGTTTTCACTCCAAACTAGCCTCTAGGATAAGGGATATTTTTGGGGTTGGGGAGTAGAGAGCCCGCAACGGAGGGTCGAGAGTAGGGAGTGTAAAATTGTAAAGAAAAAGAAAACAAAAATTAACACAACTTTTTGTAATATTGAGCGATCCCCATGCGATCCCGGCAATCTGCTGTTAAGTTCCTTAACAAAATCGATTGCCTTGCTGAGAAGTACGGTTCAATGGGGATGGTTAAATCGCTTATAAATCTTGTTAATTTTATAAAAATTTAAGAATTTCTAGCGATCGAGAAAATTTTTTCTCGACTTCTAGATTTAGTTCGCTTTTTGTTCCTATTGGGAGACATTCATGACTCAAGCCAAGCTGAAAAACGAAACGCAAGCGATCGCTCGCCCTCGAGAAGCTTCCCCAGAAGTATCTCGAACAGAGCGCGTTCCCGCAACGGGAGTGTGCGTAACGGTTCACGGTCATTTCTACCAACCGCCTCGGGAAAATCCCTATTTAGATGTTATCGAACGTCAGCCCAGTGCTTACCCCTGCCACGACTGGAACGAACGCATCCTCTACGAGTGCTATCGCCCCAATGTTTTCTCCCGCATTCTCAACGGACACGGGGAAGTGATCGGCATTGTCAATAACTTCGAGTATATGAGTTTTAATGTGGGGCCGACCTTAATGTCATGGTTGGAACGCCACGATCGCGAAGTCTATCAAGGAATTATTGCCGCCGATCGCAAAAGTGGGGAACGCCTCAACGGTCACGGCAACGCCATCGCCCAAGCCTACAATCACATTATTCTTCCCCTTGCCAACGAACGGGATAAATACACGCAAGTGCGGTGGGGCAAAGCGGATTTTCGCTCGCATTTCGGGCGAGATCCCGAGGGGATGTGGCTGGCGGAAACGGCGGTAGACTATCCCACCCTGAAAGTCTTGGTCGATGAGGGCATTCGCTTTATTATCCTCGCCCCCTCCCAAGCAGAACGGTGTCGCCCGATCCCCTCGGACGAAAATCCCCATCCCGAGTGGTCGGCGGTAGGGGGATCCCAAATCGATCCCACCCGTCCCTATCGTTGTTTCCTCGAAGACGGGCGCTTTATCGATATCTTTTTCTACGACGGCCCCATTTCTCGGGATATGGGCTTTGATGAGATTTTAAGCAGTTCGGAGAATTTTGCCGGACGGTTGGGGCAGGCAGTGCGCCGTCCCTCACAACTCATTTGCGTGGCGACTGATGGGGAAACCTTCGGACATCACAAAGGGGGCACAGAAAAATGCCTCTCCTATTCCTTTATTGAAGAATTCCCCAATCGGGGTTGGACGGTCACGAATTTTGCCCATTACCTCGAGGAGAATCCCCCCGAGTGGGAAGTGGTGTTAAAACCCGTCACCGCTTGGAGTTGCGCCCACGGAGTCGATCGCTGGCAGGATGATTGCGGTTGTGGTGGGGGGGGTTGTGGAATCAAAAATGGCGGCGACCCCTGCGAGATTCTTTGAATTGGCTGCGCGATCGCCTCGGGGAAATCTACGAGGCACAGGGACGCAAATTCCTGCGAGATCCTGGGTTGGCGCGGGACGAATACATCCAACTCATTCGCGATCGCTCTCCCGAAAATACGATTAATTTTCTCTTCCGCCATCAAAACCAGCCCCTCGAACCCGGGGAACAAGTCGATGCCATGCGCTTACTGGAGATGCAGCGCCAATCTTTACTCATGTTTACCAGTTGCGGGTGGTTCTTTGACGAACTGTCGCGACCGGAAGGGGTGCAGATTTTGCGGTATGCCGCCCGGGCGATCGAATTGGCGGGGGATATTGCCGGGGTACAATTGGAGGCAGAATTCCGCGATCGCTTGCAAAAAGCCCCGAGCAATGTGGAAATCTTCGGAAATGGTGCTGCAGTGTATGATGAATTGGTAGTTCCCGCCCGGGTCACGTTTGAACGAGTGGCGGCGCATTATGCCATCACCTCAGTTTTCAAACACTATCAAAGCGAAGATCGGGTCTATTGTTACGAAGCAACGCAATTGGATTATCATCGCCAACACATCGGGGCGTTAACCCTAGCCGTGGGACAGTTGCGTTTGGTCTCGGAAATTACCCGAGAAACCCAAGAGTTTATCTTTGCCGTACTGCACTTTGGCGGTTGGGATTTCCATTGCTGCATTCAACCGTTTATCGGACGTTTGGCTTACTCGCAAATCAAGGATAAGTTATTTACCGCCCTTAATGATGCCAGTGTCGCGAAAACCCTCTTTGCCATGACCCGAGTGTTTGGCGATCGCGTCTTCGACCTAGAGACCTTGTTCGCCGAGGAACGGGAATGGATCGTCCAACAGGTGGCCAATAAGAGTAAAGAGAACTTGGATCGGCTGTTTACCCAAGCATATCGGGACAATTACAGCCTCCTGCAAGCCTTTTATCGGGAGGAATTGCCGGTTCCCCAAGAGTTGAAAGTCTCGGCAGAAATTGCCATCTCTCATCGCTGTTTGAAGGTTCTGGGGCAATTGGAGGACGCAAAAGAAGGCGATCGCAAGGATATGTATTTAACAGAATTGGAAGCGATCGCGACGGAAGCGGAAAATATGCGCTGTCATTTGACTCTGCCCGGGGCAAAACAACTTTTAGAGGCATTAATTCTCGACTATTGCAAGGCTCTGTTAGGGGAAGCCAATGCCGAGATGGTCGAGGAAGACAGCCAGCGCATCCATCGAACGATCCAGTTGGGCGATCGCTTGCAGGTGGGCTTATCCTTGGATCGCGTGCAGGAATACTATTACCGATGTCTGCATGGCGATGTTTTACCCCAATGCGTGTCCATCGAAGGGGAAGCGGTGTCCTGTCCTTGGGATATTGCCAACGTCCCCGTTTTATTAGATTTAGGCGGGCAATTAGCGGTTGATGTCAATCAATTGCAATCGTAAGCGATCGCGTTATTCTCAAGAGTCCGGTGCGTTACCTCGGGTAATGCACCCTTTTTTTGCTCGTGGAGAAATCGAAATGATACGGACACCTGCGAGATCGCGATCGGTTGTAAACGTTAGGACTTACGCAGTGTCACGAGATTTCGCCCCCATCCCCCCTAACCCCCCTTGGGAAGGGGGAAAAAGAGGGGGGAATCAGACCGGAAGTCCCCCAAAATTGGGGGATTTAGGGGGCAAGGTGCGTAAGTCCTAAACGTGTTGGAAAATCCTCCCGAGTTATCGGGAGAGGAAATATTATCGAGATTTCTGCTTAAGATTGTCATGTTTCTTAATCAGCAATACG
>JBFRWJ010000300.1:0-16439 GCA_051439525.1 Spirulina sp.
CCTGTTTTGAGTTGAGTATAGGTTTCTATACTACAAATGTCAACGGTCTTAAGAAAACGCAACAAAACGGGAAATTCAAAATTCAAAATTCAAAAGATTGATTGGAGACGCTGAATGCGATTGCTGCATCCCCCCCTTCAAAATTTAAGATTTTCATGCTCATTTGATAATTTTGAATTCAAGATACAAGTCTCGTTCTTCAGAAGGAAAAAACTATTAACATATTCCTTATTTTCAATCTCGTACTTCAGCAAGAGATAATCATTTTGAATTTTGAATTGATAATTTTGAATTAATTTGATGCTATCATTGGCTCGATTGTTAAATCCGTCTAACATGACCCCATCCCAAATCGAACGCAGGCAAGCGATCGCATTGCTCGCCCTACAATCCGATCCTGCATTGCAAAAAATGCGCCAAATTGGTACGACTCTAGCACGACTTGGTTGGCAAATCGATATCTTTACCAGCGCGAAAGCTGGAGAACCGCCTTCGATCGCGGGAGAATCTCCTTATTGTCGTCTTATTTATATGTCCCCGAACGATGGTCGAAATGTCGAAGAATTTGCCGAAGCCCTGAGCGCCTTCCAAAACCAACAAGGGTTGTATTATCCTCTCATCCATACTTGCGGGATGCTTTCGGGAAAAGTGGGCTTAGAATTGCAGCGATCGCGGAAAATGCTCTGGGTGCATTCAGAAGCAACGACGGGGATCGGCATCCTCGCCCCGGACATTGTCAAAGGGGTCGATCGCCTCATTGCCTCCTATCCCCAACAACAGCAATACTGGCAGCAACGATTCCCCAAGGTGGCGATCGATCTCATTCCTTACCATACTCAAATTCATTCCCCTTCAACTCTCTCCAAACTTGAAGCCAGACAACGTTTGGGCTGGGGTAGCGAACCCGCTCTCCTTTATGTGGGACGGCTTTCCACCCTCAGAGAGAGCTATATTTTTCTGCAAGCATGGCGATCGCTCCGGTGTCAATTTCCCAACTTACAATTATTCCTCGTCGATATCGAGGGAGAAAGCCAGCACGGACAAGATTGCGAACCGTTAATTTGGCAATTGGACGGACAAAAGATTGGCTTGCTCGCCAGTCTCGATCCGGCTCATTTACCGCTATGTTACGCGGCGGCAGATGTTTGCGTCATTCCCAGTCACTACGAACCTTTTGGCGAAGCTGCAATTGCTGCAACGGCGTGGGGAACTCCCATTGTTGCCTCGAATGTCGGCGGGTTAAGATTCACCGTCTTGCCCGAAGAAACGGGTTTGCTCGTTCCCCCTTTAGATGCCGAAGCTTGGCGAGACGCGATCGCTCGCATTCTTGCCGACGAGCTTTGGGTCAAGCGATCGCAAAAACAGCCTTGGATTTCTCGGAGTGCCATTCAATTGAGCGATCTGTACCGACGGTTGTTTGCCTGCTGGTTCGTACAAGAAACGCTACCCGATGCGATCGCGTCCCAGCAATCGGCAATGACATCAGAATCTTTAGGTCAGGTCTCTTAGAGAGCATTATTCATTGTTCATTGAAAACAAGCCGGATCGCGATCTGAGGGGGTCGCATCGGGGAAAAATGTGCGAATGCCCCGCGATCGCCGCACGAATACGGTTGCAAAGTTTTGACCGTCATCGTTAACGTTCAAAATACAAGCCGTACTGCGATTGCTGATGGTGGGATTATCGGCAAAGGCTTTTGTTGCCAATGCGAGTAAATCTTTGGCACTCAGGGTGTATCCATAGCCTTTAATCCGGGAAACAGCCCGTTCCCCGTTAACGTTCATGACCGCTCCCAAGGTATAGATTACTCCTTCTTCGACTTCTTCTCGCCGTTCGTTATTGTCCAGACGACCTGCCAGCTCTTTTTGTTGTAGATCTAAATAGCGACCGTAGTAGTGCAGTCCGCCAATTTTGCCCCCCGGAATCGGTTCGCCGCAAAAGATGTGATCGAACCCATGAACGTTAAACCAAGCCTCTGTTAAATCGTCTAAATAGTCTGCGGTTGTCTCTGGAGTGGCGCGATCGCCATACACTTTCCCGTCGGTATAGTTCCGAAGTTCTGCCAACACCTCGGGATGGCCATTCATCAGCGCTTTAAATTCTTGGCGACTGACCACTTTTCCCGGTTTCCCGCAGACTTCGTTAACGGCTAAGTCAAAATCGTCGAGTGCGGGGGGTTCGGGAGTTACGTCAACACAACCACTTTTGGGCAAGCAGACGGGATTATCTTCAGTATCGAAGAAGGGCAATAATGCGCGTTGGTCTCGTTGGGGTGTGGGTTCGGGTTGGGGAGGGGTCGGGACACTCGTACTGTCGTCAAAGATCCCGCAATTGAGTGCCACCCATTTGCGATCGCCATTGACGTTAATATAAGCATAACTGGCTTCTCTGGTTTTATTCGTTCCCAGTGCCGGGTACGTTTCGCCCACATTTAAAGCGACGGGTTCGCTTCCTTTCCGGATGGAACGAACGGCATTACAGGCACGAGTTACGGTAAAGTCTTTGGGAGCGGGAAAAAAGACTTGTGCGAAAGCCGGTTGCGGACAGAGAACCGCGATCGCCAATAATAACACTGCAAAAGCTGCGAACAATTTTTTCATGGTTGCGATCTAAGAAGTACGCCACTTTGTATATGGCATTTCAATGCAAAATTGGTGAGAAACTTTAGTTTTTCCCCAGAAAGGCGTTACAAAACTTTGTCCCTATCACTCCGAAAGCAGGTTAGGACATTCCTAATTACCGAACTCCAGTCACAACCTCCTATTCCCTCTTCCCCATTCCCTAGCCCATAGCGCTATAAAACCCCGCACAGTTTCTCACTCAAACATTTCGACCTTGCCGGTGTGCATATCGTACAGCGCACCGACCACTTTTATTGTTCCGGCCTTGATGCGATGCCATAAATCGGGAACCCGGGAGAGACGGCGAACCGCAAGTTCTACATTGCGTTTTACGGCGCGATCGATTTGAGTTTGGCGCGGCCAATCCTTGGAAATCCCCACGATCGCCGGTTCGATTTGGTATAGTAATGAAACAACTTCCGCCGGTTCGCCTTCGGCATTGGCAAGACAGTCAAGGGTAGCTGTAACCGCACCACAATTGGAATGACCCATGACAACAATGAGTTCCGTGTTGAGATGGTCGATCGCATATTCGACGCTGGCGATTACGTCCGTATCGACAACGTTTCCTGCGACGCGAATGACAAATAGATCGCCAAACCCCTGATCGAATACGAGTTCGGGGGGAACGCGCGAATCACTGCAACCGATGACGACCGCGTATGGATGTTGTTCTTTTTCTAAGTCGTGTCGCCAATCAGAAGTCTCGTGGGGGTGCTTCGATTGACCGGCGACGAATCTGGCATTGCCGTCTTGCAGCCGTTTTAACGCCTGTGCTGCGTGAATGATGCTCGTCCGAGGGGTGTTGGGACGATCGACAGGAGTAGAGGTTGCCGAAACGATGACCATGAGCGGGGCTGAAACGATGGTTTGCTTTATGTTATACCCCGATCGCTCCAAAAAAACTTAATTTTTTCTGTTTATAGATCCCCCGCGCAAAACCCACCTCTTTCAAGGGTGGGATGTGCTTCGGCATGGCTCAGCAACAAGCGCGGCACCCTTTAGGGGGCGTCAGTCCGAAAAAAACTTGTGGTCAAACAAAGATTGTGCGATGATAGCCTGTATAAATTGGTAGGTCGAGCCATGATAGGTTACGAGTTCAAAGCCAAAGGAAAAGACGGGCCATATCGCGCGATTGACGAAGCGATTCGCACCGCTCAATTCGTCCAGAATAAATGCTTGCGTTACTGGATGGACAATCGAGAGGTTAATAAATACGACCTCAATAAATATTGTCGCATTCTGGCCAAGCAATATTCCTTTGCCAACGAACTCAACTCTCAGGCTAGACAGGCTGCGGCAGAACGCGCTTGGAGTGGGATTGCTCGATTTTACGACAATTGTCGGAAACAAATCAAAGGAAAGAAAGGGTATCCAAAATTCAAAAAGAATTCTCGTTCGGTTAAATATAAAAAAGACCGGCTGGAAACTTTCTGAAGACCGAAAATCCATTACTTTTACCGACAAGAAGAAAATTGGCATCATCAAACTCAAAGGAAGTCGAGAGTTAAACTTTTACAATCTCGAAAATATCCAAAGAGTGCGATTGATTCGTCGAGCTGATGGCTATTACGTGCAATTCTGTATTGATGTTAAAGTTCGCATCGAGAAAGAACCCACGGGAAAAGCCATTGGTTTAGATGTGGGGATTAAATATTTTCTGGCCGACAGTAACACAAACACGGTCGAAAATCCTCAATTCTACCGAAAATCGGAACGACAATTGAATCGAGCCAATCGCCAAAAATCCAAGAAGTTCAAACGAGGTGCTAAACCGCAGTCGAAGAACTACAATAAAGCCAGAATATCGATATGCTCGGAAGCATTTAAGAGTAAGCGGGCAGCGTCAAGAATACGCTAAGAGAGTAGCGTATTGCGTCATCCAATCTAACGATTTGGTAGCCTACGAAGACTTGAATGTGAAAGGCATGGTACGCAATCGAAAACTGGCTAAATCGATTTCAGATGTAGCGTGGAGAACTTTTCGAGACTGGTTGGAATATTTTGGGTTTAAATACGGAAAAATCACCATTGCCGTACCCCCTCAAAATACCAGTCAAAATTGTTCTCATTGCGGCAAGAAAGTGCAGAAATCTCTATCAACAAGAACCCATGTTTGTCCTCATTGCGGATACACCGAAGATAGAGATGTCAACGCTGCCATCAACATTCTGAAGTTAGCACTCAGTACCGAAGGGCATTCGGGAACTTACGCTTGGGGAGATTTGCCTTCTTGGGCGGTTGGTGCAAGCCTGCTGCCTAACGGCAAGTCTGCGAACCAAGAATCCCACGACTTTAGCGAAGCGTAGTCGTGGGAGTGTCAATGAGCTTAGTCTTAGGAGGACGCGATCGCAGTCTCTCTTCCCCATATCGAGGTGACAAAAGGTAACAAAAGGTGAAAAAAAGATGACAAAAGGTGAACAAAGAGAATGAAATAAACGCTTTTTATTCTGGAACTCGCTGACGGTTGGGAATTCAAACAGGTGAAAAAAAAAGGTGACAAAAGGTGACACTTTATGTATTTGCATTGCCAAAAATTGAGGTTAGTTTGGATTTAAAAGAAACCCAAACAATCAACAAAAGGAGTTACTCTCATGGGATTTTTTAATGATATTGAACAAGCACTTTCTGATGCGGCGGATGCAGTGGAAACCGTAGTTACAGATGTTGGAGAAGCTATTGGCGATGCTGTTGAATTTGCTGAAAAGCCGAGACACTGTAGAAAGTGATGTTCTCTCCCGCTAAACGCAAAGTGTTCTAGCGGGAGATTCCTCTATTAAGATTTGGTATGAGAGAGGTTGGGATAGCGATCGCCGGGCGATCGCTTTGCTGCGCGAGTCTAAAATACATCTTTATTTTTCGTTTTCACGCGTTCGTAAAGTTCCTCCATCACCTCAATAAAGGAACGATCCTCATGCCAAAACGGGGGAAAATCCCCTTGTTTTTTGATTAAAATTGCCGGAATCCCGTTCTCTCGACCCCGAGGAGAAACATCTGGAAAATGTTTTCTTCCCAACCAAAACTCCTTCAAAGCGATCGCCTCGGCATCGACGGTTTCCGGCTGAGTATAATAGGCAGAAACGGGGACGGGTGCGAGTTTTTCGCTTCCCAAACCCGCAGCCAAGGCTTTCCCTAAAGGGGTTTTGATTAACTCTTGTTTGAGTTCCTCTCGCGTCAGTCCTCGCAATTCAAAGAGTAAAAAAGGATCCTCATCGAGTTCTGCGGCAAAACGATAACACAACCCCGCAATATGTTTGCAGGGATTCGACCAGTCAGGACAATCGCAATGAGTCTCCATATCTCGACTATCGTGGGGTAAAAAGCGTTTATTGACCTCTCGAAAACTGTCTTCAATATTCTCCGGGACTTCATTGAGGAGTAACTTAGAGACAAAACTGGCATTCGCAGACAGTTTTTGCAGGATTTTTGACCAATCTTTCTTCGCGATCGCTTTCAGTTCGATTTCCGTATGATAGCGGGGTTCCTTATAAACGCCAAAATAAGGATTCACCGAACCCCGCACGATGGCTTCGATTTTACCTTTGTTTGCAGAAAATTCCAGTATCTTGCCACCTCTCGCATAGGATCTACCCCGTGCCAAACGCGCTTCATCGGTAAAAGAGGCGATCGCGGCAATAAATTTGTTGCCCCACCAAGTTTTACTAAATTCAGCCATTTTGCTTTGTTCTCAGAGAATTTTATTGGAGTCGGGAAGTCAAATAAAACCCTCTCCCTTGACAGGAGAGGGAAAATTCACATTTGAACTCGTATCTTAAACATTTAAGATAGCGGGTTCAAAACTGGGAACGACAATTTCCGAATCTTGTTTGGTTAACTTGTTGTACAAGCGTTCGGTATTAGGGAAATTGGCCGCCGGGAGGGTGGGAAAGCGACGATAGGGCACCACGTCCTCATTAAAGAGTTTCAGGTACTCCATACTGTTGAGCATTGCCCCGATAAAGGCCCGCAGACCCTTGGTCGCCAGAATTTGATTGTAGGTTTGAATCTCCTTCTGGTTGAGAGGTGCCCGTCCGAGGAAATGCTTCGTCCCCAACTCGATGACCTTGGTGTTGGGATAGGGAGTATAGAACTCCTTGACGTACAACTCGGAACAGCCTAACGCTTCGATGAATTCCTTCACCGTAATTTCTCCGTTGGCCAAACGGCTTTCGAGAGAGGAAAACTGAGTTTGTACGATATAAGGCGCCAGATCCCGCTCGAAGATTTGCCGATATGCTGCCGCAGTCAGGTTTTTGACCGTTGTGGGGTTGAGATCGACCAATTTAAAGATCTTGGTTTGCTGGCGTTGAATCGATACTCCTTGATTGACGCGAACCGCCACATCTTTGTCGCCGCGCATCTCGCCGACGCGACCGAGTTCGATAAAGCGAGGCGTTTCCGGAATCGTCACTTTGGTTGCATAATCCGGCGCGATCGATCCCGGACGCTTCCGCAAGCTCATTCCTCCGGGGGTGACGTAACGCTCGTAAGGTACCGTATTTTCCCCAAAGGCTTCGGCATATTCCACGCTATCGATAATGGCATCGATGAGGGCATAAAAGCCTTTCTTCGAGCAGATATCGAAGTAAGCGTTGATTTCCTTGCGTCCGTAGGTGGGACGACCGAGGAGGCGGCGGTGGATGTATTCAATTGCTTTCACCACGTAAAATGGAGCCCAGTAGGTCTTTAAGAAAGCATCGGATTTCGCCAGAATTTTGACAAACTCCCGCACGCTAATTTCGCCATTTTCCAAGCGCGTTTCTGCAGCCGTCAGGCGCTGACTCGCATAGACATCCCGACCGAACACCTGACGATAGCAAGCCTTGACGACAGCTTGGGTGGTGCTTTCGCTGTATTTGACGCTGAGTCCGTTACTTTCTCCCGGAAGTCCGTTCAAGCGGAAAACTTTAGCGCCCAAAGAACCGGGGGATTTCCCGCGAGCGCCGGGGTTACTCACTTGGCTGTCTGTGGCGGGACCGCGATGGATGAGCAGGCGTTTGGTATCTTTGCCAAAGGGAGCCGGACTACTGCTGGGGTTGCGGGTTTCTTTGGGGAAGATTGCGCCGAATTGGATTTCGAGGGGATCGTTCCCGGAACCGTAAACGTGCTGATCCGGTAAGGGGCGATCGTATTTGGCATAGGTGGTGATGAATTGGGGAACTTTGCGGAAGGGAGCGCTATAGTTGAACAGATCTTGCTGCATCCCCCAGTTGCGGCATTCTTGCGCCTCTTGACCCAATCCCCGCAGATAGGGAACGGTTTCTTCCCCAAAGTAATCGGCATATTCTTGGGAATCGATCAAGGCATCGATCAGCTTGGCAAATCCCCCTGCCGAGACGATATCAAAGTAACTTTGCACTTCTTCCCGGGAGGACGGACCGCGCCCGAGGAAATGACGGAAAGCCAATTCCAAGGCGCGGCTATTGATGAAGGGTTCAAAGAATTGCTTGCGGTAGAGGGGAGATTTACCCAAGCGACGGACGAACTCTTTCATAGAGATATCGCCGTTTTTGACTTGGGATTCCAAGTAAGAGATCGATTGGCTGTAAGCGCGGGTGATATCCCGTTCAAAAATTTGCCGATAGGCCGCTTTGACGACGGCGTTTTTCTCGCTGGCGGACAGACCGGGTTTCATGACAAATTTTTGCCGCCGTTCTGCCGCGTTAAAGTAACTTTGAGGCAGTTGCAAGCCCTGCTGGTCTACAGAGGGACGCTGGCGCACTTTGTCATTGGGAAGGGCGGCTTTAAATTCTCCAATTGCCACCCCAAAGTAGTCATCAATAATGCTGAGGGCTTCAGGCTCGTTAAAATATTTGCGAGCGGCTGCTTTCATTTCTTGAATGGCCACGAGGGTCGCCGCACTCGAACAAGCATTTTCAATGATTTCCCGCAGTCCCCGCACGTTGACGGTAATGATATTGGGATCGCCGGCAACGATCGCGTAGGAGATATAACGCAGCATCCAAGATAAATCTCGCAGGGATTTCTGCATATTGCGCGGACCGTAGCGGGCGATGTTAATGGGACGAAATCCGGGGGGCACTTCAATTTTTGTCCCGGTGGAGAGGAAAACAGAGCGGAGTCCGTCTAAAAATCCGCCGCCGCCGCCACTTTCTTCCACATAGGTGACGGTTCCGAGGGTCATGCCTTCTTGGGTTCCTTGTCCCGCACCAATAGCCGTCAATTGCTCGACGGCCATTTCTTTCTCATCGGCGGGGGGTTTTTCGAGGAAGGCTAAGGGGGAGCCGCCGGTAAAAATTCGGTTGGCTGCCCGGGAGACGATGAGTTCGGAATTTCGGGTGAGGATCTGGGCGATCGCGAGTCGCTTGTTCCCCGAATCAAAAAATCCTTTCAGTTCTCCTAATTCTCCCGAGTCCAGAAAACGATCTTGTTGTTCGGCTTGGGCGATCGTTGCAGTGGGGAGGGTTTGATAGAGTTGGGGACGTGCAATGGAGCTGCCACCGCTTGCCGTAATAGTCATAGTTTGCTTAGCTTTCTCCTATCCAAAATGATTGGTAAATATAAAATGGCAAGTTTTTTATCGCCTCTTGATTAAACGCTTTTCGCGAACTACCGCCACCCAATCTAAGATTTTGATAGCGGCTTCCCTGTCACTGGGGATAGTGCGAAATCACACCGAAGTTTTACTCTCTCGTCGATTTTCGTTCGCTATCTGGCGGGATAGTGGGCAGAGAAAATCCTCGCGATGTTAAAATTTCGGTCAGCTTTTAGATTAGAACGTTTCGGGTTTCCTGAGGGGCTTTGTTAAGAAGTATGTAGATTTTTGCGTCTGGATCGAGGAGGAAGGGGCGATCGCTCTCGGAGAGACACCGCGATCGCTCCTTGGAGTTGGGCGAAGATTGCTCCAGTTCGCGCGAGTTCGACAGAGGCTAAAAAAGAGTGGGGAAACATTTTCGCCTTCCCCATTCCTAACAGAATATTCTAGTAAGTGAGAGAGATTTCTCAGCCTGCTATTGCCGGCCAATCTCCTAATCCTTCTCTCCGAATGCGTCCCGTCGTCACGGCTTGAGTGAGGGCATTCAGTGCGGGTAAATCCGCAGGCTGAACGATATGCTGTTTGAGAAGTTGGCGAAGGAGTGATTCGGAGGCAACGCTAATACATCCAGTCTGAAAGGCAGACTGTACCAATAAGTTAATCATCATAATTGACACCCTGATTCCTTATATTCATTCTAGAATAAGCTATCTTTTTCTCCTTCCGCAAATTTATGGAAAAATTTGGGGGCGATCGCGATCGCCGCCATTAAACCCCTTCTCGCAGTTTTTGGATCGTGTCATTCAATTGTGCTTGATGTTCGCATTTGAAGCCTCGTTTCAGCCATGTTTGCATATCGACCTCCGTTAAAAATTGGACGCGATCGCACTCGGGGGCGGGGAGAAGGGGACTGACTATTGCCCAGGCCAAACTGCGGGTGACATCTAGAATAGTTTTCAGCCAAAACTCTCGATTGCCGGGGATTCCCTTTTCTTGGGCCGTATCCAACCCAACCCAGATGTGGCGAACCCCCAGATGAATGCGTGCCATCCAGATGGCCCGAGGCAGATGGGTTTTTGAGGTAATTAGTTTAACATGCCGGACTCCCCATGCTTTTAAAATGGGGGTGGTGTAGTAAAAATTGCCAAACGTATTTTTCGCGCATTTCTCCAAACAGACGTTTTTCATAGCGGCATGGGCGCGATCGAAAATCAACCAAATGCAGGGATCTCGAGAGCCATTGGAAATTAAAATCTTAGCATCGGGATAATCTTTACTGAGTTCTGCGGCGTAGATTTCGCGGCGAATGCTCCCCCCCAATACCAATAAAGCATCCACGGGACGAGAAGCGGCTAGATATAACTGTAAGGAGAGAACCAGCAGCCAAAGGAAGAACAAACCCAAGAAAATCTGCCCGAGTCGCTTCAGCCATTTTCGGGGTTTCATGAGCGATCGCGAGGAGTTCTCATTAATGAATGGGATCGTGTACGGTGACTAATTTGGTGCCGTCGGGGAAGGTCGCTTCCACTTGCACCTCGGGCAGCATTTCCGGGATGCCTTCCATCACGTCATCGCGACGGAGTAATGTTCTACCATATTCCATGAGTTCGGCGACGGTACGCCCTTCTCTCGCCCCTTCGAGAATGGCGGCGGAAAGATAGGCGACGGCTTCGGGATAGTTGAGTTTGAGTCCTTTTTCTTTGCGTCGTTCGGCGAGGAGAGCCGCCGTGAAAATTAAGAGTTTATCTTTCTCTTGAGGAGTCAGTTGCATTATCAATGAACAATGAACAATTATCAATTATCAATTATTTTTTGTCGTTTTGAACCGGCAATTCGATCGCGAATTCCGTTCCTTTTCCCAACTCCGACCGACAAAAGATGTGGCCTTGATGCTTTTGGGTGACGATCTGATAGCTGACGGTGAGTCCCAAACCCGTTCCCTGTCCGATCGCTCGGGTCGTGAAGAAGGGATCGAAAATTTGCTCGACGATCGCTTCCTCAATACCCTCTCCGTTATCGATAATGGTAATGGTTACGGTTTTCTGTTGCTGATTCAAACTGGTTTTGAGGCGAATTTGCGGAGTCCATCCGGCTTCGGGTGGATGCGATCGCACAGTTTCCAAGGCATCGATCGCATTGCTCAAGATATTTAAAAAGACTTGGTTTAATTGTCCGGCATAACAAGGAACGTAGGGAATCTTGCCATAGTCTTTCACGATTTTAATGGGGAGATCGCCCTCCTGCAAGCGATGGGATAAAATACTCACGGATCCGTCCAAACCCTGATGAATATCTACGGCTTTATATTCGGATTCGTCTAAGCGGGAGAAGTTGCGCAAATCGAGGACAATGGTACGAATGCGATCGGCGCCTTGACGCATGGATTTGAGGATTTTGCGAAAATCCTCAAAGAGAAACTCGAGTTCGAGGTTTTCCCGGACGGCAAGAATTTCGGGAGCGGGTTGAGGATAATGTTCTTGATAAAGTGCCAACAACTGTTGCAATTCTTGCAGATAGGTATCGGCATGGGGAGTATTGCCATAAATAAAACTAATCGGATTATTGATTTCGTGGGCAATGCCGGCGATCATTTTCCCGAGGCTGGACATTTTGGCAGCCACGAGGTGACTTTGGGTGGCAGATAAATCTTGTAGGGCTTTTTCTAATTTTTGCACTTGGAGTTGGATTTGGGCTTCTCTCTCCTCCAATTGTTCGGCCATGAGATTGAAGCGTTTCGAGAGTTGGCCGATTTCGTCATTGGAGGCGATCGCGAGGCGGGTTTTCAGTTCTCCCGCACTGACTTTTCCCGTAGCATTGATGAGGCGATCGAGGCGATAGACGATCGCGCGAGCGATCGCGCGACCGACAATAATAGAAA
Organism: Spirulina sp.; assembly: GCA_051439525.1. Classification (GTDB taxonomy): domain Bacteria; phylum Cyanobacteriota; class Cyanobacteriia; order Cyanobacteriales; family Spirulinaceae; genus CCY15215. The sequence continues at coordinate 11,996 of JBFRWJ010000300.1, forward strand.
CAAGAGTACCGAAGACGCAAAAAATCCCCAAGATCGCCCAGACTCTTTGTTGAGCTTGTTGTAAGGGAACAAGGGGTTCAAAAATAACTAAAGTGAGTTCAAGGTTGGCGAAGTCGTACAGAACAACGGTTTCAGCAATGTAGGATTCCTCTCCGATGGCGATGCGGGAAATGCGTCCGATTGGGGGAGGTTGCCAAGCATGGTGATGCGCTGTGGCTAAATTACTGGCAATGAGGCGATCGCCGTGAAAAGCGGCAATATTTGCCCCTTCAATGCCTCGGGCGATTTCCCTCATCAGGAGATCGTCAATAATGCGACCGATTAAAATTCCCCCTTCAACGCCCTGATTTGACTTAATCCGTGCCGTTCCCAATAATAAAGCTGGGTTATTAGCAGAGCGATCGGGGAATTTTGCGATCGCGAGCGTGGAAGATTCGACCGTATTGAGAACTTGAGAAATGGCGATTTCTTCATCGAGTTGAGCTTGGGATAAGTTGGATTGTCGCAGATCGATGAGAGATTGACCTTGGCGATCGATGACGGCAATGCGATCGAGGTCGAAGCTAATTCTCAGGGGGAGTAAAATTTTTTGTAGGGTGGCGAGATCGCCTTTTTTGACAGCTTGGGTAATGCGTTCGCGATCGGCGAGCAACCGGGCATTAAGGCGGAGTTGCGCGTTTTCCTGCTCGAATTCCCGTAAAATTACGGAGGCGAGAGATTTCGCTTCTCGGTAAGTTCTCTGTTCTAAAATACGAGTGACATAGTAACCCATACTCAGGGTCGCTCCCGTCCAAACAGCAACAAAAATCGAGACAAAGGGGATGATAATTTTGCCTCGTAGAGACAAATTGTCGTAGATCTGTTGCAGTGCATTTCTCGGCTGTTTGGGTGGGGCAAAACGTTGGTTAACCGTCAGATTGTTTGTCATTTGTCTCAATCGATCGCGATATCGCTATCGGATCGAGCCATTTTCGTTCCATTGCGATCGTATAATAAACTTGTGAAAAACTCGTGAAAGTTCACCGCAATCGTATTACAAATTTGCGAAGCGCGATCGCCGATCGCCTCCACGAACTTGAAGATTTATTAATCCTTTCTCAAAAGAAAACGATCGGCATAAGTGCATTCACGGAACTAATCGTCATCCGCAAATTCCTCGATGATTTCCTGTCCTTCCTCACTCAAGACGAAATCGACAAAATCCCGTGTGGGAGATTCGAGATCTGAAGCAAATACCACGCCTAAAGTTTGTGCCATTTTGTAGCGTCCGCTCTCGAGATTCTCTCGCGTGGGTTCGATCCCGTCCAAACTGAGAATGTTAAGGGATAATTCTTCGAGATCGTCGGAGAGGGGAAGTGCGCCGATGCTGTATTCTGTGGTTGCGATCGCTTCTAATGCCTGCGCTTCGTCGGTCAATAAAATAGCTTCTTCAGCGATCGCCAAATCTTCTCCCAAATAATGTTCTCGCAAGAGTTGTTTTTCGCTTTCATCTTCAGGAATATCGATGAGAACGATCGGGGCATTCTCTCCCCCTAAATCCTGCCAGTTTTTTATCTCGCCCCGATAAATTCCCTGTAATTGTTCTGTCGTTAAATCTTGAACGTTGCTAACACTTGGATGGGTGACAATAACCAAAGCATTTTGAGCAAGAGCATGATATTTAAAAGTATCGCTCTGTTCTTCTGAAGTCGGGGGACGACCGACGGCACCAATATCGATAATGCTATCTTTAACGCCTTGAATTCCACCACTGGTTTGACTGTTGGGGAAGAACTTCAATTCAACCTCTGGCGATTTTTCTTGATATTTTTCCCCCAGTTCTTCTAAAATTTCGTAGGTTTCAGCCGAACCGCCAATTTTAATTTCTCCTCGGGTTGGCGAGACATTGTTAGAGGGATTTCCCGTGCAACTTTGCAGCCCGACCAAGATCGTAATACCGAGGAATTTTAAAGGGTTTGAGAATTTCATAGGAGCGATCGCTTCAGATTGTTAAAGATTTGTTAGGAAAATAGATAACTTTCCCTCTTAGTATACCCTTTTCAGGATTCGGGAAGACAATCCGGATCGATTCCTTGCGATCGCAAATAAGTGGCTAATTTTTCTTCCCTGCCAAATTCCGAGGAATAAATTCAAGTCAGAAAGCCAATAGCGATCGTTTTCATCAGAAACCCCCGTGGAGACCCCCACCATACCCGTAGGGTTGGTGGTGGGAGGAAACGGGGCGTATATTTGGGAGGCTCGATGCCTCCCAAATATACAAATCAATAGGTGTACGCATAACCATCCTTTTGATGAATTGGACTGCAATATTTATGACTGATTCCTTGAATTAATCCGGTTTTTGTCGAAATATTGAAACTTCCTGTAGAACGCACTGCAACCCGTCCAGAGTAAGCCCCAATCTTCTTTCCTTTGGTGACAATCGCTTTAACAATGTCACCTGTTTGAAATCCTTTAACTTGCTTCTGACGAGGAACGTAGCGAGTCGGAAAACCATATTTATCGGTTCTGCACATCTGCCTTGTTCCGTGACCTTTAGCTGCAATTAAAAGCGGCTTTTTAACCTCAACAATTAATTGCTCTGGTGTCGATTTCCCAACGCAAGCAGCATCAAGCCAGTGAGTCTTAGGAAGGTTTTGACGAGTGCGATTAAATTTAGTCAATCCCCCCGTTCCTACCTCAACAGGCAAACCCATTTTCTTGAGTTCCTCATACAGTTGCCATCGAGTAGAATTCACTGCTGCTGCATCCTTTAATGGTTGTTTTGCTTGTCCTAGAATCCGGTTGATAATCTTCGGTTTACCCAACAAGAACTCTTCGATTTCTTGATTGTTTTTGGCTTGGTTGCAAGGGTGACAAGCTAGAGCTAGATTGCTGACTCGATTGCTACCACCTTTCGATTTCGGCTTAATATGTTCGACTTCTAACGGGGTGTTTTCTGCACCGCAGTAAGCACATTTACGACCCCATTTTTCGAGCAAATACTCGCGCACTTCGTACCCAAACAATTCCCCTTGCTGATATTCAGTACCGGAGATTTCAGGATTTTGCAGGGCTTGAGTATCGAATCGAACCAACTCTTGAGAAATACCCGATATCGGGCAAATTCGATAAAGCCGATTAACCCAAGTAATGATATTGTGAACCCGCGACATTAGACTGGGAGCAAGCCAGTCTTGAGGGCGTTTGCGGTTGAGAAATCGAGGTTTTCTATACCGAGTCTTTCGATTTCTACGAGAGCGTCTGAGTTGTCGTCTTGAGGTTAAAGCATCTCGAATTTGTTGACCGCGATGGGTCAATTCTGCTCCCCATAAGACTCGATTTCCTTGCACGATTGCAATTCCTGTTGTTCTCGAACCGGGGTCAATCTTTAACTGACAATCATTAACTTCTCCTCCTTCTACATCTTGTAGAATGATGGTGAATGGAAATCGCTTAAATACCTTGGCTCGTCCGTTTTTGAGCAGTTTTCTGGCTCTGGCGGGATGAGTTGGGTTTAACGGTTTCTTGTTTTTATCTAATACAAAAACTCGCATGAGTAAGCTCCTATCTCTAGGGTAAAGTTCGCTTCGCCAATGTTTTCTAAGTTTGTCGCACTAACAGCACTTCCTTAACCCAACTACGGATGTTTAACTGTTAACCACAGAGCTACAAACTAGCGACGCATTCGTAGGTGTGATGGCTTAAAAAACGGAGTTCCCAAGGAACTTAGGCTGGTCAACTATGGACTTGAACCAAGCCCCCGCTATACCCGAAGGGTTAGCGGTGGGTTATTGACCGGCTTCTTGGATTTGATAGCGACCTTCTACTAATTGTCGCACTTCTAATGCCCCTTCTTCGGGCTCGAAAATAACATAAACGGGGACTTCTAAAATGCGTTCGTAAAACCAAAGTTTTCCATAGGGATAAAAAGGACGCGAGGAATATTCTCCCCCTTCTGTCTCTGACAAAAATTCCATCACAATGGCGGGAATATCGCCTTGAGAACGAGGAGTATAGCTCCGACGAGAATCTCGGGGCAGTTCTAAGGGAAGAACTCGGGGAACGTAAAGCCAGTCTGGTGCTTTAACAACAATTTTTTTGTTAACCGTGGCACAAATTCCCAAATTAGAAGCCACTAATTTTTCGGGGGTTAAAAAGCCGATTAATTCTAAACTTTCTCGTAAAGCTGCGGCTAAAAGAGGTTGAGCTGTACTTTCCACGGGATCGTCGGGTAAGGGGAAATCCCCGGGCAATTCGTCCCAACTTACCCGATAGGTTAAATTGGCAACGCCAGAGGGAACGAGAACGCCAGTCATGGTGTAGAAAAAAGTTGCAGAAAATTTAAGTTTAAATTTTGTTGCCACTATTATACCATAAGAGATTGTTCATAAAGCAAATCTTAAATTCATGTAGGGTGCGTTAGTGAAACGTAACGCACCTCAATTCTTAAACAACGGTGCGT
>JBFRWJ010000301.1:0-15896 GCA_051439525.1 Spirulina sp.
ATTTTGTTCGCCGAGTTCGCTTTGCGGGGGAATAGAAAGCACGATCGCGAGGGGCTTTTTCTCGACTCCATAAACATCTCCTAAAAAGACTCGCACGCCATTCTCGTCGGTTTGACTGCGATAATTATTGAGAATTTCCGTAATTTCTACCGAGTTTTTGGGTTGTAGCGTCACCGTTAAATTTTGTGCCGCGATCGCGACCAAACTCTCGATTTCAATACGGAATACCTCCCCCGCATCATCGGGAGATTGAATATAATAATAGTTGCCTCCGGCTGCATTAGCCATGCCGATGAGCAAATCTTCATTAAAATAATTACCAAAGCCTAAAGTTGTCGTAATAATTCCTTCTTCTGCTCTTTCTCGGGCGGTATTAATTAAAACATTAGGTTGTGTAATGCCTTGATTCGCTTGTCCGTCCGTTAATAAAAGAACGCGATTTAATGCGTCGGGTGACAATTGAGACTTCACTAAATTGCATCCTTGCAACCACCCTCCACTTAAATTAGTCAATCCTCCCGCACGAATGCGATTAATTTTTTGTTGAATTTCCGCCTTATCTCGGACTTTTTGATGTTCGACAATCGTCTCTATTTTATCATCGTAAATGACCACCGAAAGATAATCTTCTTCTGTCAAATAATCCAACAAACTTTTAGCCGCTTTTATAGCATTGCGAAGAGGTGTTCCTCCCATGGATCCCGAGCGATCCAAAACGATACTGAGATTGAGAGGACGACGAGGCGGTTTGTTCTCTTGGGATTCGCGGCTTTGAAAGTTCACCAAACAGTCTAAGATCGTTTGGCGATCGCGAGGAATGAGAGATTGACTGAGGCTATAACTGGCTTTCATTGATTTGGTTGTTGGGTCGATGGGTTTCCGACGACTAATGTAATATCATTATAATGACTAGAGAAAACCAATGGATAAGCCATCAACCTACACTCCACCCGAAGTTTGGGTCTGGGAGACCCAAAACGGCGGAACTTGGGCAAGCACCAATCGTCCGACTGCCGGAGCCACTCACGATAAAGAACTGCCAGTGGGACGGCATCCACTCCAACTCTACTCCTTGGCAACGCCGAACGGGCAGAAGGTTACGATTATGTTGGAAGAATTACTGGCTCTCGGGATTGCTGAAGCCGAGTATGATGCCTATCCCATCAAAATCAATGACGGCGACCAATTTGGGAGTGGTTTCACGTCCATCAACCCAAACTCCAAGATTCCCGCTCTGGTCGATCGGAGCGCGATCCCCCCGATTCGCGTATTTGAATCGGGGTCGATCTTGCTGTATCTGGCAGAAAAGTTTGGCGTTATGTTGCCATCCGAACCCGCACGACGGACGGAATGCCTCTCTTGGCTTTTCTGGCAGGTCGGCTCGGCTCCCTACCTCGGTGGGGGTTTTGGGCATTTCTATAGCTACGCTCCCAGCAAAATCAAATATTGCATCGATCGCTTTGCCATGGAGGTCAAGCGGCAGTTGGATGTCCTCGATCGCCATTTAGCCGATAAGCAGTATATGTGTGGCGATACCTATACGATTGCTGACATCGCGATTTGGCCTTGGTACGGATTACTCGCGTTAGATCAAATCTACGATGCTGCCAAGTTCTTGGATACGAAATCCTATACCCATGTCATGCGGTGGGCAGAGGAGATTTTTGCTCGACCGGCAGTACGACGCGGACGCATGGTGAATCGGACTTGGGGAGCACCAGAAGAGCAACTTCACGAGCGACACGATGCGAACGATTTTGAGACTCGCACTCAAGACAAGCTCGAAACGGACTCGTAGGTATCGATCGCCCTTGATAGAAATTGGTGGAATTCTGCCAGTTATTCCCCGATTAGCATTTGGGCGATTTTTGCCGTACACCACCGCGATCGCTTTCCCATGACATCGGTTATGACGCGGTCTATCAACAAATTAAGCGACGTTAAATCGTGAAATCGCAGGTCTCAAACTCAACTCAAAGGGATGGGGTTTAGCAATGCGATAGCCTTGAACGTAATCGATTCCGATCGCGGTAATCTGTTCTAGAATGTCATCATTTTCCACGAATTCGGCAATGGTTTTTAAACCCATTAAATGACCGATGCGATTGATCGCTTCAATCATGGCGACATTCACGGGATCGCGGCTTAAATGCTTGACAAAATGACCGTCGATTTTCAGATAATCGACGGGTAAATTTTTCAAGTAGGTAAACGAAGACATCCCGCTCCCAAAATCGTCTAAGGCAAAAGAACAGCCCAATTTTTTGAGTTTGCGGATAAATTTAGTCGCCTGGTTGATGTTGGCGATCGCGGCGGTTTCCGTGATTTCAAAACAGATGATTTCCGGGGGAATTTGATACCGAGCAAATTGCTGTTGCAGGAATTCAAAAAATCCCTCATCGTTGAGACTCAGAGCAGATAAATTAATGGCATACCATGTTGAAGGGAGGGCTCGCTCCGCAGGATGCGCTTGAAAATGAGAGGATAACGTGGAAAATAATTTCCGTACTACCCAGCGATCGATCTCTGGCATGAGATTGTAACGTTCTGCCGCCGCAATAAACACCCCGGGTGCGATTAATCGTCCGCGATCGTCTTTCATGCGAATTAACAGTTCGTAATGAAACTCGCTCTCTTGACGGACATTGGCAATGGGTTGCGCGTAGAGAAAAAAGCGATCTTCTTCCAGTGCCTTAATAATGCGGGACACCCATTGCATATCTCCTTGACGCCGCTCGAGATCGCGATCGCCGTTTTGGTAAATATAGAGGCGATTGCCACCGCGATCTTTGGCCGCATACATGGCAGCATCCGCCCAACTGAGGAGTTTTGCCCCGCTTTCAACGGCGCGATCGATGGTCACGAGACCGACGCTTGCACCAACGCTAAAGGTTTTCTCTCGCCAGTTGAACCGAAAGGCTTTAATACTTTCAATCAATCGCGTTGCGACTTGCTGCCCCGTGATGAGGGAGCAATAGGGGAGCAAAATGGCAAACTCATCTCCCCCCAAACGGGCAAGAATATCCGTAGAACGGAGTTGACTTTGCAAGAGATCGGCGATTTGACGCAACAGTTGATCCCCTGCTGCGTGACCTTGGGTATCGTTGATAATTTTGAAGCGGTCTAGGTCGAGATAGCAGAGGACGTGTTCGTGTTTGCCTAATTTGGCTTCTAGGAGAATTTGTTGCAAGTTGCGCTCGAATTCTCGTCGGTTGGCCAGTCCGGTTAAGGCATCGTGACTGGCTTGCCAAGATAGCTGACTGGCGAGATTGTGGGAGTAGGTGACATCGCGACAGACCAAGACGGCTCCGACAATGCGATCGCTGTCTAAACGGATGGGGGCGGCAGAATATTCAATAATAAATTCTTGGGAGTCGCTCGCCCGCAAAAGCATGTGATTGGAAGGTTCGAGGGTATTGCCTCGGTTTAACACCCGGGCGATGGGATCGTTGATGGGGTCTCCGGTGGACGTGTCAAAAAGCCACAAGATTTTTTGCAGGGGGCGGTCTTTGGCTTCTTCTTCACTCCATCCCGTTAAGGTTTGCGCGACGGGATTTAATGATTGAATTCTTCCCTCAGCATCGGTGGTGATCACTGCGTCGCCGATGGAGTGCAACGTGATTTGAGCCAGTTCTTTTTCTTGCAGGAGTGCCAGTTCGATCTGCTGGCGATCGCAAATTTCTTGTTTGAGGGCGGTATTGGCGAGGGCGAGTTCTGCGGTGCGATCGCGCACCCGCATTTCTAACTCTTCTTTCGCTTGTTTGAGGGCTTCTGAGGTTTGTTTGCGTTCGATGGCATAACGCAAGGAACGCACCAATAATTCGCAATTAATAAATCGTTTGACCAAGTAATCCTGAGCCCCCTGACGTACCGCTTCTACAGCGAGTTCGTCATCGTTGGTATTGCTCAAAACGACGATCGGTAAGTGAGGTGCTTTTTCCAGTAAGGGGTTAAGAGATTCCAAGCCCCGAGAGTCCGGCAGAGTCAAATCCAAGAAAATGACATCAAATCTCTCCTCTTCCAGATAGGAGAGCGCTTCCTGCAAGCGCTTGGCGCAACAAAAGCTAAACTGACGCGTTCCGACACCCTTCAATAATTCTTGTAGCAGTCTAGCCTCTGCAGGATTATCCTCAACCAAGAGTATTTTTACTGAGTTCTCCTGCATGATTTTATACGTTTTCTATGGCTTTCTTTTTATTATGGCTTAATATTTACTTTACTTTTCGTAGTTTTGTATATATTTTTTCATAAATCTTAACATTCTCATCTAGCAGAAGAGAGATTCAACGGGCGATCGTGGCACAATTCTGGGGAGGGATCCGCTCTTAAGGGCTGGGGAGGTCACATTTTTATTCAGTCTGAAGGTAAAATTGCTGTCATCAACCAAAATTCTTCAATTTTGCGGACGACTTCAAATAACTGCTGGAGATTGTTCGCTTTATTCAAATAGCAATTGGCATGGAGGGCATAGCTAGCGAGGATATCGTCTTCGTTTTTAGAGGTACTCAGGACGAGGACGGGGATGCGTTTGAGGTCGGGGTCAGTTTTGATTTCTGCCAAGACTTCGCGGCCATTTTTCTTGGGCAAATTCAGGTCGAGGAGAATCAAATCCGGACGGGGTACGCTAGCATAGTTTTGTTCTTGCCGCAGGTAGGCGATCGCTTCGATCCCATCGTTCACATTCATCATTCGGTGAGTGCCTCCGTTCTCTTTAAATGCCTCTTTAATGAGACGAACGTGAGCGGGATTATCCTCAACCAGTAAAATGTTGCAATTTTTCATATCCAATCATTTAATCGGGAATTGTAAATTAATGTTTAGACTGCTCGAATTGCAATCGCTCTACATTGTTGACTGTATGAATTTATACTTACTCTTTTATACAAGATTACTTTACAGTTCGCAACAATCAAAAGAAAATAGGCGGGGATGTAACTTGTCAACCGCCAAAAGTCTTAGAAAATCGCGGAGATCGCGCAAAAGATAAGGAGGTGGGCGATCGCTTCTGCCAACTTTTCCCGGCCAATTCTGCCGCGATCGGTCAAAATAAAAAACGATGCCGTTAGAAAATTTGAGGCTTTTCTGGCCTCTGACTGAAAACGAAGGCACCATTCACTGTTCGCCGTTCACTGAAATGACCGTACCCGTTAAAGAAAAAACCCAACAAGATGACGTTTTATTGGGACGTTCCCTAGACCAACTGACAGAATGGGTGCGATCGCAAGGTCAACCCCCCTATCGAGGCAAACAACTCCATCAATGGTTATATCAAAAAGGAGCGCGATCGCTGTCAGACATTACCGTATTCCCCAAACAGTGGCGTCAAGAAGTCGAAACTGTAAAAATTGGGCGATCGCTCATTCATCACCGAAGTATTGCCCCAGACAGGACGCGTAAGTATCTCTTGCGTCTCGAAGATGATGCCTTGGTGGAAACCGTCGGCATTCCTACGGAAAAACGTCTGACGGTTTGCGTATCTTCCCAAGTGGGGTGTCCCATGAATTGCGATTTTTGCGCCACGGGGAAAGGAGGGTTTGTCCGCAACCTGAAAGCATGGGAAATTGTCGATCAGGTGCTGACCGTGCAGGAAGACTTTCAACGACGAGTCTCGAATGTAGTTTTTATGGGTATGGGGGAGCCTTTATTAAACTTAGAAGCAGTAGTAGCATCGATACGAACCTTAAATGAAGATGTGGGCATCGGTCAGCGATCGCTAGTTATTTCTACCGTGGGCATTCCCCATCGCATTCGTCAACTGGCAGAATATCATTTACAAGTCACATTTGCCGTCAGTCTCCATGCTGCCAACCAAAAATTAAGGGCGCAATTAATCCCCAGTGCCAAGCACTATCCCTTAGAAAAACTTCTCGCAGATTGTCGCAAGTATGTCAATATGACCGGGCGACGGGTCACCTTTGAATATATTCTCCTCGCCGGAGTGAATGATTCTCCCCAACAAGCGATCGCTCTCGCAAAACTCATCCAAGGAATGCAAAGTCACGTCAATTTAATTCCCTACAATCCCATTTCTGAGGCAGATTATCAACGTCCTAACGCCCACGCCATCCAACAGTTTAAACATACCCTCGAACAATATAAAATAGCCGTTAGTATTCGCTATTCTCGAGGCTTAGAAGCTGATGCCGCCTGCGGACAACTAAGAACCAGTCACCAGGCAGTGCTTAAGCCGGAACCTGAGTCCGGCTTTAAGAGCGCTTGGGGGATGGCGAGGTCTCCTCGCCATATCCAACCAAGTAAGACGCACTGCCCCGAAGGGTCACCAGTCACCAGCGATGCTCTGAGCTTGCCGAAGAGTCACCAGTCACCAGTTATCAGAGAACAGGGAACAGTCACCAGTTAGCGATCGCTACCGATTACCGATTACCGATTACCCATTACTCATGAAATGAAAGCTTTAATTCTCTCTGGCGGAAAAGGAACTCGTTTGCGTCCCCTGACTTATACGGGGGCAAAACAACTCGTTCCGGTTGCCAATAAGCCGATTTTATGGTATGGAATTGAAGCGATCGCGGCGGCGGGAATTCGCGAGATTGGCATTGTCATTAGTCCGGAAACAGGGGAAGAAGTTAAAACAAAAACGGGGGATGGCAGTCGGTTTGGCGTTAAAATTACTTATATTCTCCAAGATAAACCCGCAGGACTCGCCCATGCTGTCAAAGTTTCTCAAGATTTTTTGCACGACTCTCCTTTTATTTTGTATTTGGGCGATAATTTGATTCGCGATCGCTTGCAAGAATTTCTTGCTAAGTTTCAACAACAACAATTAGATGGCTTGATTTTATTGCGTCAGGTTAAAAATCCCAGTGCTTTTGGGGTGGCGACGGTTGACGATCGCGGTAGAATTTTACAGTTGGTGGAAAAACCCAAGAATCCGCCCTCTAATTTAGCCTTGGTGGGGGTTTATTTTTTTGACAGTAGCATTCACCAAGCGATCGCGGCAATTCAGCCTTCAGCACGAGGAGAATTAGAAATTACCGACGCAATCCAAACCTTGATCGATCGACAGCATAATGTCCAAGCGATGGAATTATCGGGGTGGTGGTTGGATACGGGGAAAAAAGACGATCTTCTCGAAGCCAATCATATTGTTCTCGATGAGTTTCTCGAAACCAAAATTTCCGGAAGTTTAGACGAACATTCTCATATTTACGGTCGCGTTGAAGTGGGCAAAGGAACGCAATTAGTTAATTGTACCATACGCGGGCCTGCGATCGTTGGGGAAAATTGTCACTTAGAAAATTGTTTTATTGGTCCCTATAGCAGCATTGCCGATAATGTCACGATTATTGATACAGATATCGATCACAGCGTGATTTTATCCGGTGCTAAAATTGTTAATATTCATCAACGAATCGTTGATAGTTTAATCGGACAACGCGCCCAATTAATGCTTGCTCCCAAGCGTCCAAAAGCCATGCGATTTATGATTGGAGATGATTGTAAAATTGAGTTACAGTGAATAGTTATTGGTGATTGGTTATTGTTGATTGGTTATGGGTTATGCGAACAATTTACTTAGTTGTTGTTAATTACTATTCGAGCGATTTAATTGAACGATTAATTCAATCCTGTTCGCAGATTTTAGGAGTTTCTTCTCAATTTGTGATTGTTAATAATTCTCCTGACGATCGCAAAATTGAAAAATTAGAATCGGAGAAAGTGTTGATTCTGGAAGCTGGGGAAAATCTTGGCTTTGGCAATGGCTGTAATGTTGGCTTAAATTGGGTTTGGGAACGCGATCGCGAAGCAATTGTCTGGCTCATTAATCCCGATACGGTTTTACCAGAAAACACTTTAGAACAAGTTAAACAATTCTTTTCTCAATATCGAGACATTTCTATTTTAGGCACTGTTGTTTATACTCCCGATCGCGAGATATGGTTTGCCGGAGGAAAATTTATTCCCAGTCGCGGTGCTATTGTTGAAGAAAATTTAATCTCTCAAAGTCCCGATCGTCCCTATATTATTTGTGACTGGGTAAGCGGGTGTAGTTTATTGGTGAACTTCGAGAAATTCTCTGTTTGTCCCCAATTCGATCCGGAATATTTTCTCTACTACGAAGACTTTGATTTTTGTCAGCGTTATCGTCAAGAAGGACATCAAATTGCCATTAGCGATCGCATTGCGGTGATTCATCATCCCTCCTCCATTACCAATCGCAATATCGGCAAAAAATTAGAACACAGCACCTATAGTTATCTCCTCACCTTACAAAAATATTCTCCTTTTCCGATTTTCCTCGTTCGTTGGCTGCGTTTGTTCGTTTATGGATTAATTTTACTTCCCCTCAAACCGAAAATGAGTTTGGGAAAATTAACAGGAGTTGCTCATTATTTGAGACGAAAAAATCGAGATTCAAGGTGAAAATGCGATCGTTCAATTTTCTCTGAGATGTGATAAACTAAAAGTATCGTTGCAAATCCCAGTCAAACTCGGGATTGGAAAATGTCGGGTTGTTGGAAATGTTGGAAAAATGCCTTGACCGTCGTGGTTTTCGGCTTAGCAGGACTTGCCCCTCGGGCAATGGTCTCGCCGATTGCTCCGGGAGAAGGAGCGATCGCGGCAATGCCGAAAAATAACTCTGAAAATAACATTATTCTGACTCAATCTTCACAAAAAAAACATTTTTTAAAAGAAAATTTAAGCAAATTTCACAAGAGATCGAGACGAATTCCCAAACGCGATCGCGTCGAAGCCCATCAAGTGGAAGGACATCGCAGCCGGGTGCGCAGCATTGCTTGGAGTCCCGACGGCAATACCTTTGTTTCGGGAAGCGATGATTGCACCCTGAAAATCTGGACTCGGGAAGGAGAACTTCTCCACACCCTGAAAGGCCATCGATGTCCGGTTCTCGGTATCGCATGGAGTCCCGATGGCAATACCTTCGCTTCCGGAAGTCGAGACAAAACGATTAAAATCTGGAGTCGGGAAGGAGAACTCCTCCACACCTTTGTTGGTCACCAAAAAGAGGTTCTCAGCGTCGCGTGGAGTCCCGATGGCAACACCCTCGCTTCGGGAAGTCGAGACGCAACGATTAAAATCTGGACTCGGGAAGGAGAACTCCTCCACACCTTTACCGGACATCAATCCGTCGTTTCTAGCGTCGCGTGGAGTCCCGAAGGCGATCGCCTTGCTTCTGGGAGCTACGATACCACCGTGAAAATCTGGAGTCGGCAGGGAGAACTCCTCCGCACCCGTTGGGGACATCCCGAGGGCGTTTCGAGTATTGCGTGGAGTCCAGACGGTGCGATGCTGGCTTCTGGAGGGGGAGATAGCACCGTAAAAATTTGGAGTCGAGAGGGAAGACTCCTCCATCTCCTCCGAGGATATCAATCTGGGATCTCTAAGGTGGTCTGGAGTCCGGACGGTGCGATGTTGGCTTCTGGGGGGGGAGATAGAACCCTGAAAATCTGGAGTCGGGAGGGCGAATTTCTCCACATCTTCGGTCGAGGGGATGTCGAAAGCGTCGCTTGGAGTCCCGATGGAGAGAGGTTGGTTTTTGGCGGTCGGGACGGTACTTTGAAAATCTGGAGTCGGGAAGGAGAACTTCTCCACATCCTCGGTCGGGGTTGGATCTCGAGGGTGGCTTGGAGTCCTGACGGCCAAACTTTGATTTCTGGAAGTTCGGATAACACCTTGAAAATCTGGAACCCCTCGGGAGACCTCCTCCGCATCCTCACCGGACATCGAGATTGGATCTCTAGCATTGCTTGGAACCCAGATGGTCGCATGTTTGCTTCTGGGAGTTTGGACGACACGATTAAAATTTGGACTCGGGAGGGAGACCTCCTCCACACCCTAGAAGGACACCAAAAAGGGGTTCGGACTGTTGCTTGGAGTCCCGACGGCAAGACGATCGCTTCTGGGAGTCGGGACAAGACCATCATCCTCTGGAGTCGGGAGGGAGACCTTCTCCAGACTTGGGAAGGACATCAAGAAGAGGTGGGGAACGTGGTTTGGAGTCCAGACGGTGCGATGCTGGCTTCCGGGAGCGATGACTATACGATTAAAATCTGGAGTCGGGAGGGAGAACTCCTGCACACCCTCACCCAAGACAATGAAGGTTGGATTCACAGTTTGGCTTGGAGTCCCGACGGACAGCTTTTAGCTTCCAGTCAGAGTTGGGACACCACGATCGCCCTCTGGAGTCGGGATGGAGAACTTCTCCATACCCTTGCAGGACATCAACACTCGATCTTTACCCTAGCTTGGAGTCCGGATGGCCAGATCCTCGCTTCGGGAAGTTGGGACGACACGATCGCCCTCTGGAGTCGGGAGGGAGAACTTCTCCACACTCTCAAAGGACACCAAGCTCGGATCGCAAGCGTCTCTTGGAGTCCCGACGGTACGATGCTGGCTTCGGGAAGTTCGGACAAAACCATTAAAATCTGGAGTCGGGAGGGAGACCTTCTCCACACTTTCGCCGGACCTTAAGCGCGAGCCCATCAAAGTCATTTCAACCTACATTCCGCACTTCAATATGAAGCACAAAGTGCTACAAAAAAGCAGCATCAAAAATAAGTAAAAATACTGTGTTATAAAAGAGAGAAACAATGGAAAAATAAAATAAAGATCCGATATAATCATCTAGATTCGACATCATTTCATCTACATGGAGAATATAAAAATCAGGAAAGAAGAGAAGAAGAAGAAGTAATGAAAGAAAGACCAATATGGATTAGTCGAGGATATTCTCGTGACCATCGCCCAGACTTAAAGCAATGTATATAGCGTTTCTTGATTTGGCGAGGTACACCTGAAAATCAAGAAACGCTATACTATTTATCTTCTCCCTCTTAATCTCGGGCAGGGTAATGATCAATAAAATTTATAATTGTCGGAGGGAGAAGAAACACTTCTCCGTTTTTTCCTGTTTTTTTTCTTCTTTATTCTTCCTTCCTAGTTGAATCCGGATTTGGATCTACTTTCTCAATTTTTTAACCCACTTTTAGAGTTTTTAAACCACTTTTAGAGCAGTTTTTCTTCTGTATTTTTCCGTACTTCAGAATGAAGTGCGGAATGTGGGCTGAAACCCAGTCACTCGGTTTCGGATCGGGAGATGGATCGACTGCGTTTGGCTATTAAAGAAGCCTGTGGGGAGCGAATTGGCTTGATAGAAATTGAGGCAATTCTCACGGAAACTTCACGGCGGGTTGGATAAGTTATCGCCAATGCCCCACTAAAATAAACGGAGCCCAATAGTAGGGCTGTTGGTAGGCGGGATCTTGCAAGAGGGAAAGTTGTGCTCGACGCAAAGCTTTGGCCCGATCGCCTTGAAATTGGACGAGAAATTGATAAAATGTCACCATTAATCGCGCCGTGGATTCGTCATTCACCGACCACAAACTGGCTAGGGTACTGCGAGCTCCCGATCGCACGGACATCCCTGCCAAGCCCAAGGCAGCGCGATCGTCGCCTTTTGCGGTTTGACAGGCGCTTAAAACGAGAAGTTCGAGGGGAATTGCTTTGCCGCTCTCTCGTTCCCACAGTAAGTTAGCAAAGGCGTTGAGCGTTAAGCGACCGTCCCACATCAGTAAAAAGGTGTCATCGAGTTGGGCACTAAATTGACCGTGGGTTGCCAAGTGCAAAATGGGAAAGGGGCGATCGCTGAGAACTTTTTGGAGATTTGCGGCGGTTAATTGCTCGTTGAGGAGTATTTCTGAGGGCAAGTGTTCGGCGATCGCTGCGACTTCCTCGGTCACTGCCGGTAAGGGGATAAAGGAGTCCCGCGCTTCGCTCAATCCCGCCGCGATCGCTTTGAGTTCTAATTGGTTGGGCGATCGCTCTTTTAATAATTGCAATCCCGGAATAACCACTAACTCATATTCTTCTAATAAATAACTTTCTCCATCGTGAAGTGCGCTCATGGGAACATTTTGTAACGCTCCATCGGGTACAAAAGCGAGAGTTTCTATCTCGTTAGCTGCTAGATCGCTTTCAATGGGCTTTAATATCTTATTGTATAACTTCTGGGCATATTGGAGGTGGCGTTGAGGAGGAAAAATAGGACTGAAGGACTGACGCAATTGAACGGTTAATTCTTCGAGTTCGGTTGACGCGATCTGAGCGGGATAATACTGTAGGTTGTCATTGGGAAGAGAGGCGAGAATTTCCACGCGATCGCGCAAAATTATCGTGTAGATTGTGGCTAATTTTTTTTCCGATTCTTCGGGGGATTGATGGGTTAAGCAAACTTCTTGAAGATAGTCTTCTAATTCGACCACGCGCAATCCTTCAATCGCTTTTTTTACATTTTCAAGTTTTTCTTTTTTAAGGTCTTCTTTGGTTGGCAGAGATGCTAATTGCAAACGAATATAGCTGCGATAAATCGGTTCGACGCGATCGCGAAAATTATAGCGGATTTTGGGGTTTAAACCCATTAAATCCAAGCGCAGTTCTTCAAAGGTCTCAATCGCTTGCCAATAGATGGCGATCGCAGTTTCAGTTTCTCCTTGCATTTCTAAGAAACGCGCTAATTGTCCCTGCCATTCGTAGCGGAATTCGACTTCGATCGAGTGGGCAATATCTAAAGCTCGTTCCGTTAAGGCGATTGCGTCCTCTAAGCGATCGTTTTCTCCATAAAGATAACCGAGAGTGCCCAAAATCTGGGATTTTGTCCGAGGGTTGTTCATCTTTTTCGCCTCTTGATAGAGGGAGGCAAGAAACCGAGCAATTTCGCGATAATCGGCGGAATTTTCTTGTTTTTGTCGCAGTTGCAGCCAACTGCGCAGGACATTTAATTGGGCATAAATTGTGGGTTCGGAAGCCGGGAGTAAGGACATTAACGGGCGAATTTCTCTGAAAAGAACTTCCGCCGTCTCGAAATCTTCGCTCTCGATTAATAGGTTCAATTGATTGGCAAGACTTTCGAGGGCGACGATCGCAGCTTCGGGCGTTTCCTGTCGGCGAGCCATTTGCGCGGCTTGGGCATACAATTCTAATGCCCTTTGCTTCTCTCCTAAAAATCGCTCTGTATTGGCGGAAACGAAGAGTCCTCGAGCGATTTCTGAAGGGCGATCGAGAGTTTGAAAAACGGCTAAACTGGCCGCGATCGCCTCTCGAGATGCCTCTAAACTTCCCAAGGCTTGTAATGAGACCGCCAAACTCCTCAATCCCAATCCTTTTAACTCGGGATCGGACTCCTGTTGGATGGTTTGTAAAACCAAGCGCAAGTCTTTTTTGTCAAGGGTTTTGCAACGTAAATTTTCTGTACCAAAAGCCGCTAAAACACCATCGCAAGCGAGGCGATAGCGCCCCATCTCTTCTAACGCTTGAGCCTGATTGAGCTGGCTTCCCAATTGACCGATTCGATCGTTGGCTTGGCGATATAATATTGCAGACATTTCCCAATTTACTCGCGCGTCTTCGAGCTGTCCTCGGGTGAGTTGCAAGCGAGCGAGGCTACTGCGCGCTTTTGCTAAAAGTAAAGCGGGCGATCCCTCGCTCAAAAGGTCTATACTTTGGAGAATTGTTCTTTCTGCTTCTTCATACTGTCCTAATGCTTGATACGCCCAACTGAGATACAGTAAAGTTGTTGCTCGTTCTCTGGTTTTCCCTTGTCGATCGAGGGATCTTAAAGCATCTTGAAAGGTGGCGATCGCTTCCCTCAATTGTCCGGCTTCGTATTGCTTTTTTCCTCGTTCTAGGAGAATATTGGTGTTATTCTCCGCTCCTATCGTTTCGCGATCGAACGATTGAGCTGTCGTAGGAAAGGCAACCCCCAGAAAACAGGATATCAAAACCAACAATCTCAAAAAGTGCATCCATCGTAGATGCGGCGAGGGGACTCCCGTTAGAATCTGTGATTTAACGGGAGCGGAATCGCCGCCAATATAGGAAACTGAGTGAAGCGAATCATTAATTGAATGCGTATTCATATCCGTCTGCGTGATGAATGGTTTGCAGATATTTAGGGTGAACGTCGAAAGGTTTATTCCCTACTGTTGAAAGTCGGAAAGAAGGACGAAATCGAATTGCAATTCTCCCGACATAGTTACCTGAAAATTTACCTTTTAAGATAGATGCGCGAACAATGTCGCCCGTTTGAAAGCCTTGAAAAAATTTAGCTTTAGGTGCGTGGGCTTTGGGAAAACCGCATTTGTCGGGACGGCATCGCTGTCTCGTTCCGTGACCTTTAGCTGCAATTAGAAGCGGTTTTTTAACCTCAACAATTAACCGATCTGGAGTCGATTTTCCGACACAAGCTGCATCGAGCCAATGAGTCTTAGAAAGATGCTGACAAGTGCGATTAAATTTGGTTAGTCCTCCCGTTCCTACTTCAATAGGCAAACCCGTTTTCTTGAGTTCGTCGTACAGCTTCCATCGGGTTGAATTGACCGCAGCACTATCGGCTAATGGTTGTTTAGCTTGTCCTAATATTCGTTTGAGAATATTCTGCTTACCCGATAAAAACTGCTCGATTTCTTGGTTTCCTTTTGCTTGGTTGCAAGGATGACAAGCCAGAGTTAAATTACTGACTCGGTTGCTTCCTCCCTTGGATTTTGGCTGAATATGTTCGACTTCTAAGGGAACAATTAAAGTCAGTGAAGGAGTCACCCCCTCCACTGCTCTCCAGAACGGAACGTGATAGTTTCCCATCATTCCGCTCCTCAGTAAAACGGCTATTGTCATTAGCACATCACCAGTAAATCTTCTATCCATTGGTATTCCTTAGAGATAGGATATATGATGCTAGAATTAAGGTCATTTCTGGATTTTTCATCGTGGCAATGACGATGGAGTAGTTGATAGTTCTTATATTCTTCCTTTCCGCCTTTTGACGTGGGAATAATGTGGTCAACTTCCATCAAATCTCCATCTTTGAAGAATAGTCCACAGTGGGCGCATTTTCCTTTTTGCTTTTTAAGCAGTAATGCTGTTCGCCTGGGCATTTCAGGATGTTTGCCCATTCTGGTACTCCAATATATTAAGTTACCATCATACGGACTACTATCACCTTTGACTTTAACATGGCGAACAATGGGAGTTTCACTATGTTTTAAAAGTCGCATTGGGTCTTGACCTCCCTGTCTTATGGCAAAAGTCCATTTGTTTCCACCAACTTTCTGGAAATATCTGGTACAAATCCATTTCTTTCCTTTATTTCGGTGTCGTTTGATTCCCCATTTAATAAGTTTATAAACCGTCAGATGCCAGATTTTTCCGAAGATTTTCTGACTAACTGCCGTAGAAAAGTAGTTACACCATCCTCTGATAATTGGGTTTAACCTATTAATGAGGGCGGCTTGGGATAACCCTTGATACTGTTCAATGACTTCCGCTACTTTTCGGTAGTGTTTTTTCTGACTTTCTTTACTGGGGGTAATGATGGTTTTGAACCCTAATACTTTTCCGGATGTTCCTTTACTAGAGGTATATTTTCCAGTCTTGTGCTGTTGAATATGGAAGCCAAGGAAATCAAATCCGGCTTTTTCTTCTTTGATATTCTCTAGAGTGTGGGTAATCCGGGTTTTACTCGGTTTTAGTTCTAAACCCATGCCTTTGAGCCATTGTGAGATGACTTCTTGACATTTTTGGACAACGGTTAGATCTTCGTGTATGATTACGAAGTCGTCGGCATAACGAATCAGGCTAACCGATCTTCGCTTATCCCTCTTGGCTGATTGATGACCGTCGGGACGTTTCATATCGAAAGTATCGGCAAGTTTTTTGATTTCATTTTCCATTCCGTGTAGGGCAATATTCGCTAATAAAGGAGACAAGACTCCCCCTTGAGGCGTACCCTCTAATGTCGAAAACAACTCTTTTCCATCCATTACACCTGCTTTTAACCATGACCGGATTTGTTTCCGTATGGTGGGATAGGTATTCAGTTTTTCTAGGAGTCGTGTGTGGTTGATTTTTTATAATAATAC
>JBFRWJ010000302.1:0-5643 GCA_051439525.1 Spirulina sp.
AAGGAGTGCAGCCGAGGGGTTAGGAAAAATCGGCAATGAGAGAGCAGTAGAGGCTTTAATTGCCGCTCTCAATGACTCGGATAGGTCTGTTAGAAGAAGTGCAGCCGAGGGGTTAGGAAAAAGCGGCAATGAGAGAGCAGTAGAGGCTTTAATTGCCGCTCTCAATGACTCGGATGGTTCTGTTAGAAAGAGAGCAGCCGAGGGGTTAGGAAAAAGCGGCAATGAGAGAGCAGTAGAAGCTTTAATTGCCGCTCTCAATGACTCGAATTGGTTGGTTAGAGGGAGAGCAACCGAGGGGTTAGGAAAAATAGATAATCCAGAGATTTTGGAGAAATTAATCCAAAATTGGCAGATTGATATCTATAGACGCGATATTTTTCCTCTCGCTCGACGATTAGCCGTGCGCTACAGTCGGAAGAACTTCCCCTTTCTTCCCCTCTATCCGAAGTTCGTTCGTTTTTCTTATTCCCCTCTCCTCGCCTTTACCCATCGTTGGTTCATCAAACCACTCAAACAGTTTTGAAAAACTTGAAAGCTCGATCGCACCCCAACTCACTCCACAAGCGATCGCACCTCCATCTCGGTTTCCCAAGCAAGCGATCGCGTTACAATAAAAATATCCGTACCAATTGCCTAAAACCCATGATCGAAAAAGCGATCGCAGAACCATCTCAAAACCTCGAAGCCAGAGTCACCTGGTTAGAAACAGAACTCGCACAAATTAAGCAAATTCTCTCAGAATCCCAAACAAGCCAAAAACCGTGGTGGTTAAATATTGTTGGTAGCTTTGAAAGCGATCCCACCTTTGATGAAGCAGTGCGCTTCGGACGAGAATGGCGTAAGTCTGCTGAATAGATTGCCCGAAATTTACAATCCTGACCCTTTCTCAAAGCAAGCGATTGCACCCCAACTCACCCCACAGGCGATCGCGCATCCATCTCGGTTTCCCAAGCAAGCGATCGCGTAGATAGGAAATATTGAGAATTTCGTCTATAATATTGTAAGCTCAGACTGAGAAGAAATTGCGATCGTGCCAGCTAAAGATCTCTATCATAATATTGTCAGACGAGCACTTATCAAAGCGGACTGGACGATTACTCACGATCCATTACCTTTGAGTTGGGCAAGACGGAATTTGTCTGTCGATCTGGGTGCAGAACAGTTATTAGCGGCAGAAAAATACAAGCAAAAGATTGCAGTTGAGATAAAGAGTTTTTTAAGAGAATCAAGAATTGCAGATTTGGAGCAGGCTTTAGGACAATACACAATTTATAGCGATATTTTAGAACAAATTGAACCAGACCGAGAGATTTACCTTGCACTTCCCTTAAATGCTTTTACAGAACTTTTTGAAGGAGATCGATTTGGTCAATTTCTATTAGATAAAAATCGCCTTAAACTTCTTGTTTTCAATCCACAAGTGGAGGAAATTATAAAATGGCTACCCTAGAAGATTCTCGCCAAATTGTTCGCCAACTTTTACAGGAATATGCTGAGATTCCTGCATCGGATGAAAATGTCCGAAATGAAACGCTTTTCGATCTCGAACATGACCGTTATTTGCTTTTATCCATCGGTTGGTCAAAAGGATTGAGGGTTCATCATTGCGTGATGCACATCGATATTATTGAGGGTCAAGTATGGATTCAAGCCAATAATACCGATCGCTTGATTGCTGAAGAATTGGTTGCAGCAGGAATTCCCACCGATGCGATCGTGTTGGGATTGCAACCTCCTGAAATTAGACCCCATACTGCTTATGGTGTTCCTCATTCTCAAACTCGACAAGCATTATTAGAAATTGGTGGCAATCGCCAAAGTTGAGGTTTTTAAAAACTTGCAAGCTCGATCGCATCCCAACTCACCCCATAAGCGATCGCGCTTCCAACCACTCCTCATTCAGTTAGTTTGCATGAGATTGATAGCCACTCTTTTTTCAATTTGCACAATTGGCGATCTTTTGGTACGATCTACGTGGTTTGGGTTCGAGATCTGTCCGCACTGCATCCTCAAGAGACTAGAACATCCTTTTGGTTTTTAAAAACTTGCAACCGCGATCGCACCCCAATTCATCCTACAGGCGATCGCGCTCATCCTTCTCATCTCGAACAATTTTGTTCGTGATGACTCGATATGCAAGTTTTCAATAATTCTTCAATCCCGGTAACAGGAATAATGGGCACCTTCAAACCTTCGGATACTTCTCGTACCGTTAAATCGTCGAGAAATCTCGTATCGTCGTGTTTAAGCATGAGAGAAGGTAATAAAATCCCATCTCCTAGCTCTTTTCCCGACAATTCCAACATCAAATCTTGTCCCGTTAATAATCCCGTTACGGTAATTTTTTGTCCCCAATAAACGCTTTTTAACGCTGCCAGTTTTATCTCCAATCCTTCGACAGCGTTCAATTGCTTGACTAAGGGTTGAAATGCTCTTTCTACGGCATTTCCGACTACCCAAGTATAAGATCGCCGAGCTGACAGTTTAGAGGGTAAGATTTCCTCTGCTAAGGCTTGAAATTCCTGAATAAATTGACGAATAGAACCGACACCGTTGCCAATTTGCGGGTAATCTTCGTAATGAGTTTCCTCGGGCAATTCTTCCCGAGCGATTAAAAACCATTCATCTGCCAACCAAGCAAAGGTCGTACCTAAAGATCGTTTAAATTTTGCTTGTAATTGTTTGACCAATGCGATCGTTTCTTGAGCTTTTTCTGGGGTTACGGGAGTTAATTCGTCGCGATCGGGACGAAAGCGCGTTAAACCCACGGGAACCACTGCCGCAGAAATAACAGTGGGAATCTCTCCTTGATGAAAAGCCGCGAGATCGAGTAAAGTTTGTTCGAGATGAGTCCCATCATTGATACCGGGGCAAACCACAACTTGAGCGTGAACTTGCAAGCGTCGCGCTTGAAACCAGCGAAATTGCTCTAAAATTTGTCCCGCACGGGGATTTTTTAAAAGATGAATTCTCAGATCGGGTTCTGTAGCATGAACAGAAACATATAAAGGAGAAAGGCGCATTTTTTCAATGCGATCCCACTCTTTTTGAGGTAAATTCGTTAAGGTTAAATAACTCCCATAAAGAAAACTGAGACGATAATCATCATCTTTAAAATATAAACTTTCTCGTTTTCCCGGAGGTTGCTGGTCGATAAAGCAAAACGGACAGTGATTATTGCATTGAATCAGTCCGTCAAAAAGCGCTGTTTCAAATTCGAGACCCAAATCGTCGTCGTATTCTTTTTCAATTTCAATCTGATGAACTTTTCCCAGACTATCAATCACCTCCAATTCTAAAATTTCATCGCTACATAGGAATCGATAATCAATCAAATCTCTGGGTTGAACGCCATTAATAGATAGTAGAGAATCTCCCGGTTCAAAGCCAATCTCTTCCCCAATAGAATGAGGATAAACTTTAGTAATGCGAGCGGGTTTCAATCGTGACATAAACTCCTGAATCAAAACATGACGAGGAAATTTGAGAGAGTGTATCTCAGTTGGGCAGAGAAAAGCACTTTTTTCGCAACAACAAGCCTATTTGCACTCTAAAGAATTAAAAACCGATTCAACCGTTTCGGTAGCCATCTCACCATTGGTAATGAGAGAAACAAAGCGTTCGCTGCCATTATAATTGACCGTAGCCGTGTAACCGATCGCAGGTAGGGTGACTTGGTTTGCTCCAACGTTCATCGTCCCTTCAGAAACCGATACGTTGACGGTTTGCTCGCAAAGATTCTTCTCCTCCAGACGCTCGGAAGTAACATTATATTCGATTGTCTCCTGACTAAAGAAAGACTCTTGAAAACCCTCTTGAAATGCCTCTCGTTCTTCATCTTCCCATGCAAAAGGAACTTGTCCCACCGTTAAGAAAACACTGGGAGGATTGTTCAGATCTGACACTTGGGACATTTCGATGCCAAACATATTCAGGGCAAGAGTCCCGCGATCGCCCCCGGGAATTTCGTAATCAAACAAATCCCGTACATTTTCCTGCGCTTTTTCGGGATCGAGGGAAATACTCAAATTCCGACTGACCAAATACACCAATCCAGCAATCGCAATGATGCCGACTAAGGTCAGTCCGCCGCAACCCAGGAGAATCCACTTCCAAATGTTGCCAGATTTCTTTTTTTCTTGGGACGATTCAGGTAAAGTCATTTCAGTAAACAGTTATCAGTAAACAGCGATCGGGAATTTGCCAGCCAATTTACAAACAAGAAACAATTTTAACAATTACCAGTTCATTGCTGCACTCATTTAAAGCCACTGTAAAGCAACTCCTCCTAAAATTAAACCGCCAAAGAGGACGCGATACCAAACAAAAACCCAAGTACTTTGTTTTTGCAAATAACCGATGAACCAAGCGATCGCGCCATAAGAAAAAACCGCCGAAGAAAGCGTCCCCAGCCCAAGCGCCCAAAGTTCTTGGGAACTCACCGTCACATCGAGAACATCAGTCTTAAACTGAACCAAGCCCGCCAAAGTAATCGCGGGAATCCCCAACAAAAAAGAAAAGCGCGCCGCCGTAGCCCGCTCCAACCCGAGAAACAAGCCCGCCGTAATGGTAGACCCCGATCGCGAAACCCCCGGAATCAAAGCCAAAGCCTGAGCCAGCCCCATCAAAACCCCATCCTTAGCATTCAAGCGAGGAAAATCCCGCAAGCGACCCCCCAACTCCTCAGCCAGCCCCAAAAGCACCCCCATCACCAAAGAAGCGATCGCGATCGCCGTCAAACTGCGAAGGGGAGAATTATCCAAATCCGGCACCAACCCCTTCAACAACAAGCCACAAACCACAATCGGCAAAGTCCCCACCGCAATCCCCAAAGCAATGCGAAACTCAACCGCCTCATAAGTCCCCTCGCGAATCGCCCCCAGCGTCCCCCTCGTCAAATCCACAATATCCCGCCAAAAAAACCACAACACCGCCCCAATACTCCCCAACTGAATCGTCGCCGCAAACGTCACCCCCGGATCCCCCCAACCCAACAGCACCGGAACCACCTTCAAATGCGCCGTACTGCTAATTGGAATAAACTCCGTCAACCCCTGCACCATCCCCAAAACCAAAGCCTGCCACCAAGACAGAGAAGAGCCCGCCAATCGAATCGTCCCGTCAACCTCCTGCGCCCCCCCCGATCCAGCCCATAAAGCCGAGAGCGCCATCGCCAAAGCCAACCCCAAAGCTATCTCCCCCAGAAAATCGAGCCGACAGCCCCTTAAGCGTAAAGGCAAACGCCGAGAATTTTGCGATCGCTTCAAACTCAACCTCCAAACAACAAACAACAAAGAAAAACTAGGGCAAAAAACGATCCAAAATCGCCTTAAGCTCCAGCAACTCCCCCTCAATATTACCCGCCTCAGCCGCCCGCGCCACGCACTCGCTTAAATGCTCATCCAAAATCAAACGCGCCACGCGATCGAGCGCCCCCCGCACCGCCGCAATCTGAATGAGAACCTCCGGACAATAAGCATCATTTTGCACCATCGTCTTAATCCCCCGCACGTGACCCTCAATCCGCGACAAACGATTGAGAAGGCGACGACGAGACTCCGCATCATGAACGTGACGGCGCACCTCTCCTCCCCCCCCGCCAGCACCATTCCTATCAGAATCCTCCAAAGGAAGAGAAGAAGG
>JBFRWJ010000303.1:0-5297 GCA_051439525.1 Spirulina sp.
GCGTCAGATGTGTATACGAGACAGCCATTTTAGCTGTGTCACGCCACTAGTGGCGTGACATGACTAATTTAGTGCAATAGATTTTTATTCAAATACATGAGCAATAAAGATTAGAGGATTTTTCTAATGCACCATTTTAGCTGTGTCACGCCACTAGTCAGATGTCTTCGCGATCGCGCTTCAGAACCAATCCGAAAAGGCGATCGTTTCTCCTTTTTCAGCACTCTTATCTCTATACAATTGGGATGTTGTTATGAATCTTTAAAACAATAAAAACACAAGAATTCTGAGAATGCTATACGTCAGGAGAAAGAGATTTCAGGGGGATAGATTTGAGCGAGGCTAATTTACAAAATGCAGATTTAAGGGGCGTTCGATAATCTTAAGAAAATACCCGAGCGATCGCCTTTCACAACAAACCCAAACAATTCTCAAAATTTCAAGCCAGAAAAATCCCCCGTCCGATTAAATTCCTGCAATTTATTGAAAACTTCCTCGTCTCCTGCTCGAATAAAAGACCCCCCCTCAACCGCTAACCCTTCGTCATACAGTCCCACAAAAATTTTAATTGGTTTTCCTTCTGCGGGTAAAATACTGGCAATAACATCGGCAAGGGTGGGCGGCGTGTATTTCTTTTCTGCAAACGCAATTTCTAAAGGCGTGCCTTTAGCGACATAAGTCGGATTGAGATGGAGATTAATGGCAAGCTGGTATTTTTGCGCCAGTTGGCTCAAATACTCGATCGCCTGATGAATATCTTTAATGGCCTCGCGATCGCTCATCCCGGGAATCGGTTTGAGCATAAAATAGCATTTTAATTTACAATGATATTGAGCTAACTTTTGCGCGAGATTTTCCACGTTTTCGAGAGATAAGCCTTTGTGAAAAAATTCATTGCGAATTGATTCGGAAAACGCCTCAAATCCAATGGCAATTTCTAACTGGGTCGGGGTATCTCCTTCTTTTAACGCGCGATCGATAAACAGCAATTCAGCAAGATCGACATATTCAGGTCGAGTTTCCAAGGTTAAAGTTTGCAAATGGGGAACGCTCAAATTCGTTTTCGCCAAAAAATACATTAAAGCCGTTGAAGAAAAGGTTTTCTCGTCTAAAACCGAACCGTTATTACTGACAATAATTTTTCTGATTTCCGACAATTGCGGCACAATTTCATCATGCCTGTAAAGACAATCGATTTGTGCCATTAAAGCCTTGTAGTCAATCGGAGTTCCAGACATGGATGAAGGTAAATTGCATCCCAAACATCGCGACCAGCGACAAGCCAATGTGTAAAAAACCACAAATAAAATTAAGCCTTCATCAGAGTCTTGATACCAAAACTGGAAAGGTTCATGGGGGTCGTGACTTTGATTAAAATTATAGGTTTTATGGCCGGCTTGCGTTCCTTGTAGAACTGTTTTATCGGTAATATCTCGAACCATCGATCCAGAAAAAATAAGAGATATATTCCACTATCATAACTTAAATAAAAGAGCTATATTGAAATTAGTTAAATATTTTAACATCGGGTTATGGGAGAGAATCATGTCCAAATCCCCACAGAAAAAGAAAATCGCCAAAAATGAATGGCTCGTTTTGAGCTTAACCTTGGTTCTCACCGGAGGTCTCTTATTAGGCGCGGGCTGGTGGGTCTTCCGTTCTCTTCGGGGGTTGAATGGGGAGAGCCTCTCAACCCCAAAGTCAACCCAACCCAGATCTAAAGTGCTTTTAAAGGTTTTGGGAGACACTTTTAGCGGTTATTCAACCTTGCGCGATAAAACCTTCCAGCAAGCACTGAAGCAACAGGGAATCGAGTTGCAATATCGAGATGAATTCATTCAAAAAGACCGCGCGATCGCGTTAAGTCAAAAAAAAGCAGAGCTGATCGTCACGACCTTAGATCAGTTTCTCACCCACCAACCCCCCGGAAAAATTGTGGCTCTCATCGATCGCACGGTGGGAGCCGATGCGATCGTCCTGAATACGATGCACCATCCCGAGCTGAAATCCCTGCTCGACTTGGAAACTTTGGTGAACGACAAAGCCAAAACCCGAGAAACCTTGAAAATTGTTTTTGCGGGGGACACTCCCAGCGAGTTTTTAGCACTCGTACTCAATATTAAGTTTGAGGGTTTCAACCTGTCGGATTTTGAAATTGTCAAGGTTGACGATGCCAGTCGAGCTTGGACAAAAATGCAGCAGAACTCGACGATCGCCCTCGGGGTCTTGTGGGAACCTTATGTTACCGAAGCCCGATCTAAAGGGAATACCGTCGTCCTCAGCAGCAAAGATGCACCCCAGATGATTATTGATGTTATGGTCGCCAGCGATCGCATTTTGCAAGCCAATCCCGAAATCGTCCGCCAGTTAGTAGAAACTTACTATCAACACATTGATGCTTCGATCCAAGAGCCGACTCGCCTCATCCGTCAAATCGCCGCCGATGGGAATTTAGAGCAGGCTCGCGCGCAAACCGTCATGGATGGGATTCACTTCTTTACCTCCCTAGAAGCGAAAGATTGGATGGAGTCGGGTCAACTAGAGCAACGAATCAGCTCCCTCGCCGCCCTCCTCGCCCTGTCGAATCGCAGTACCATTCCCGCCAACCCTCAAGCCCTCTACAGCGATCGCTATTTGAGCGGAGCCGCCACCAAAACCCGAGCTCTGCTGGAAATCTTGGCCCCGGAGCACCCCGAGCTCGTGGCTCGGTTGCGCGGTACGCCAGAGCAGAAAACTGCCACTTCCCTGTCCTCACAAGATATTCAGCAGGCCGAAAAAATTGGACATTTAAAAGTGAGAGGAGAAGTCAAATTCCAAACGGGCTCGGCTCGACTGACCGATCGCGGCCAACAAACCCTCAATAACTTAGCGCGAGAGATCGGAGAATTCAGCGCCGAAACCATCGCCGTTAAAGTTCAAGGACATACCAGTCGCACCGGAACTGCCGATTTTAACCGCCAGCTCTCCGAGCAGAGGGCGCGAGTGGTGGCGGACTATCTCAAATCCCAACAATTGCCCCATCACTTCTTTGCGGAAGGATTGGGATTTTCCCAACCCTTACCGGGGGTCGATCCCAGTTCTGGTGTCAATCAACGGACAGTCATTCTTTTGATTCGCGTCGATTCCTAGACGATCGCGATCGCGTTGAGGGGAAAGCGTCAACGTACAATCAATATTACAAATTGTTGCGCGATCGGCGATCGAGTAATGTTAAAGTTTTCAGAGGGGAGATTTGCCCATGGACGCTATGTCGTTTCTTATACAATTAAACTATCCGTTTTTCCCCGTTCTGCATTAGACCCCATTCTGGCCAACACTAGAGCATCGAGTATTATTAGCGTGAGGTAGTGAAATTATCGTGGCGACCAGCACCGTTCGACAAAAAAGCACCCAGAAAAGCGATCGCAAACCCCTCGTCCAATTTGCCCTCGGGACGACCAAAGCTGCTGGAGGGACGATTCTCGGGATCACCATGCTCGCCAGTTCGGTGGTGGCGGGAGGATTGGTCGGACTGGCGATTAGCTTTCGCAATCTCCCCGACGTTCGCGTCCTGCGCAACTTCGTCCCTACGGAAACGAGCTATATTTACGATATCAAGGGCAAACTCCTCGATAGCTTGCACGGAGAACACAATCGGGAAGTGGTCAAGCTCGACGAGATTTCCCCGGATCTCAAACGCGCGGTTTTAGCCATTGAAGACAGTCATTTTTATTTACACGACGGCATTAATCCCAACAGCATCGGACGCGCTTTATTAGTCAACTGGCGACAGGGTGCGGTGGTGGAAGGGGGATCCACCGTGACCATGCAGCTGGTGAAAAATTTATTCCTCTCCAGACAGCGCACCCTCAGTCGCAAACTGGCGGAAGCAGTTCTCGCCATTCGCGTCGAACAAATTTTTACCAAAGACCAAGTTTTGGAAATGTACCTCAATAATATTTATTGGGGTCATAACAGTTATGGGGTGGAAACTGCTGCCCAGAGTTATTTTGGCAAGTCAGCCAAGGATTTGAATTTGGCAGAATCTGCCATGATGGCGGGTTTAATCCAAGCCCCCGAAGATTACAGTCCCTTCATTAACTACAAAGAAACCAAGCGGCGGCAATTTGTGGTACTCAAACGCATGCAGGATTTAGGCTGGATTACGGCACAAGAGGCAGAAGGCGCAAAGAAAGCCAAACTGTTAGTCAGTCAGCCCACGGCTTGGAAAACGAGCGAATTGCCTTATCTTACAGAAGCCGTGGTGGCCGAACTGCAAAAGCGCTTCGGGGAAGATGCCTTACTGAAAGGCGGAATGCGGGTGCAAACCACAGTGGATTATAACTTCCAAAAAATGGCGGAAGAAAATGTTGCCGAAGCGCACCGAAGATTGAGACGGCGCGGGTTGTATGCCGATCAAGTGGCTTTGGTGGC
Source organism: Spirulina sp. (assembly GCA_051439525.1). Lineage (GTDB taxonomy): Bacteria > Cyanobacteriota > Cyanobacteriia > Cyanobacteriales > Spirulinaceae > CCY15215. Next base: position 4,414 of record JBFRWJ010000303.1, read on the forward strand.
GGTAGATCCCCGCACCCATTACGTCAAGGCGATGGTGGGAGGGGTCAATTACAAAAAAAGTCAGTTTAACCGCGCCATTCAATCCTTACGACAGCCGGGCTCGTCTTTTAAACCGTTTGTGTATTACACGGCTTTTGCCAGTGGCAAGTACACGCCCTATTCAACGGTGGAAGATAAGGAAGTGAAGTATCGCGACGGCTCAATTTATTACGAACCCCAAAACTATGGGGGCAAATTTTCCGGAACGGTCAGCCTGCACGCGGCGATCGTGCAATCTTTAAATGTCCCGGCGGTGAAGATCGGCCAAGCTGTGGGCATTGATAATGTGATTGAAGTGTGTCGGACTTTGGGCATTTCCAGCCCCCTCGATCCGGTGATTTCCTTGCCTTTGGGGTCGATCGGCATCACGCCTCTGGAAATGGCGGGGGCTTATGCGACTTTTGCCAGTAATGGTTGGCATTCCCAACCCACGGCGATCGCTCGGGTGACGGATAGCAGTGGCAATGTTCTGCTGGATAATACCCCCAAACCCCGTTTGGTTCTCGATCCTTGGGCGACAGCTTCTTTAACCAGCGTGTTGAAAGGGGTTCTCCAAGGGGGCGGGACGGCACCGGCGGCGGCGATCGGTCGTCCGGCGGCGGGTAAAACGGGAACCACCACTTCGGAGCGGGATGTTTGGTTTGTAGGTTACGTTCCTCAATTATCGGTTTCGGTTTGGATCGGCAATGATAATTATCGACCTTTGGGACGGGGAGTTACGGGAGGCGGCTATGCGGCTCCCATCTGGCGCGATTTTATGCGGGAAGCCTTAAAAAATGAACCCGTGAAGTATTTCCCCGCTCCCTCTAAGTTTTCCCGTCCCAAAGCCTAGATCGGTCACCACC
>JBFRWJ010000304.1:0-25620 GCA_051439525.1 Spirulina sp.
GGCAATGCCATCGAGGGTAGAAATGGATTTAATCACGAACATCATTTCCGAAGGCAAGCGAAAGGGTTGTTTTTCAAACATTAAATAAACTTCGCTGCTCATCTGCTCGAATGCTCTGAGATCGACGGGTTTTTCGCGAAATTGTTCTAAAACAAAAGACACCAAACGCTTCACGGGAGACATATCCGGTAAGGGTTCGAGTAAGCCCATATATACTAAACTTTGCACGACGGCATCAGTATCTTTGCGCATGACGGCAAAAAAGGTATTGATCATCTCATCTTTGGCCATATTTTTGACTTCTGCCATGGTGCCGAAATCATAAAAAATAATCTTCCCTTGGTCGTTTACGGCCATGTTACCGGGATGGGGATCTGATTGGAAAAAACCATCCTCTAAAAGTTGTTTGAGATAACACAGAATCCCCATTTGGATGAGGCGATCGGGATTGAGATTGCAGGATTCAATGGAGACGCGATCGTCGATTTTAATTCCGGGTAAATATTCTAAAGTTAAAACCCGTTGAGAGGTATAGCGCCAGTAGACTCGGGGAACGATAACATTGGGATAATCGCGAAAATTGCTTTGAAATCGCTCGGCATTTTTGCCTTCGTGAATATAATCGATTTCTCGATAGAGCAGTCCAAAAAACTCGTGATAGAGATGTTCTAAATTGTATTTTTTAATTTTAGGAAAACAGCGTTCGAGTAAGCGGATCAGACAGTGCAATACTTCAAAATCCAGATTGAACAAGCGTTCCAACCCCGGACGCTGAACTTTAACCACCACTTGTTCCCCGGTCGGTAAAATAGCGCGGTGTACTTGTCCCAAACTAGCCGCAGCAATGGGAATTTCCTCAAAATCTTGAAATAGTGAGAATATCTCGCATCCTAACTCTAGTTCGATAACAGCGATCGCCTCTCGGGGGGAAAAGGGCGGTACTCGATCTTGCAATTGTCCCAAGGCTTCAACATAAGGGAGTGGTAATAAGTCCGAGCGCGTTGAAAGCGCCTGACCAATTTTGATAAATGTCGGACCCAGCTCTAACAATTGTGCGACTATCCAGCGAGCGTGACGGCGCTGTCTGGCACTTGATGAATTGCCCGTAATTTTATCCCATCCCAAAGCCAGAAAAAAGCGAATAACAACGCTAAAAACATCGATTTGACGCCGCCACGGCGAATATCGTTCTCGCTGCCAACGCAGGGGTTTTCCGGATGCACTCATGATTTGTTATTTGTTATTTGTTATTTGTTATTTGTTATTTGTTATTTGTTATTTGTTATTTGTTATTTGTTATTTGTTATTCATTGTTCATTGAAAAAGGGAGAATGAGAGTAAAGCGCGTTTCGCCGCGTTGGTGTTCGTTGGCAACGCGACTCCATACTTCAATTGTGCCATTAAGATGCTGCACTAACCCCTTCACTAAGGCTAAACCCAAACCCGTTCCGGCGATCGCTTGTTGGGTTGCTTCTTTTCCTCGCGTAAATTTCTCAAAAATTCTCTCGATGTTTTCGGGGGCGATGCCTTCACCGATATTGACGATCGCGATCGTGACGCGCTCTGCTGTTTCGCGGGTTTCCGAGTCTGCTGAGGAGCGATCGATCTCGATATAAACCGTACTGTCGGGATCCGAGTATTTGCCGGCATTGGCCAGTAATTCTTGTAAAATGCGCTGCAAGCTGTCGCGATCGGAGTAGAGAAACGCGGGGCGATCGCATCGGTCTTCTTTCCCGTATCGGACGACGAGATTTAAGTCCTTTTCCTCCCATGTCTCGTTAAAAGAACGCTGCAAGTCTCCCACGATCTCGCCGAGATTGATTTTCGTCAGTTGCAAGTCAATTTGCTGGGTTTCTAGTTTTTGCAGAGCCAGCAAATCTTGAATGAGATTGTATTCTCGCGTCCATTCTCGCTCCAATGTTTCCAAATATTTCGCTTGGCGTTCTGGAGGCAGTCCGGGTTGGCGCAGCATGCGAATGGCCATTTTCATCGTTGTTAGGGGCGTTCGCAATTCGTGACTCACAGAATCGAGAAATTCGTCTTTGAGTTCGATCAATTGGCGCAGTTGCTCGACCTGTTTGCGAGTTTGTTCGTATAATTTGGCTTGAACTTCCAAACTGCCTTGTAATTGAGCCGTGCGTTTGTTAACGAGGGATTGAACCTGCTTGATGGTACGATTGTAGATGGTTGCCGTGGCAATCTGCGCCCCAGCCCAACGCGCTAAAGCCATCTCCTCAGCTTGCCAATGATAAGAGCGATCGCGTTGAAAGAGGAAAAATCCCAACACTAAGGACGAATTGCTCGCGGTGCCGATGAGAGGAACCAACAATACCGAGGGAAAGCGATGGGGCTGGAAAAAATGGGGGACGCGAAACGAGCGATCGCTTTCTCGTTTCTCCCTCAGCATATCGAGGGCGAGGGGTTGGGGCGATCGCTGCCAAGCGGTGATGCAACAAGAACAATCCTCTAGCCAAAAGGAACTTTCTTCGCCAATCGTCGGAATGTCTTCCCTCGTCCTCCACTGATGGGCAACGGTGCAACGGGCTCGAGGAATGACCGTCGAATCATATCGACTGTAGAGGGGATCGCTGTATTTTAACAATATAATTGCCCCGCGTTCCACCTGTAAGGCTTTGGCTGTCGTTGCCAGCGCCAAATCGAGGTCGGGTCGATCGGAATGGGTACGGTGAAATTGTTCTAAGAGGACTTGATAGGTCTCGTTAAGACGGGTTTGCTGTTGGAGTCGAAGGCGAGAAAAAACGAGAGCCACGGTATTCGCGATCGCATCATACGCCTCGGGTTGACAATTTTGCCATCCTTCCCCAAGATTTCCCCCCAACACGATCGCCCCCTCGAAAGGGAGTGGGATGAACTGCACCCATTCCAAAGGAGCGAGAGTCGGGGTTGTTTTTGTCTTGACTCGGGTCAATAATTGAGTTTTGATGATATCTTCTCGATCGCAATAAGGTTCCGCACACCAATACCCCTCGAGGCAACAGTCAGAAGCGAGGCGATCGCTCACCAGCAAACAGGCAACTGCACCCCATTTTGTTCCGAGGGTTCGAGCCACTCTTGCCAGAAGGAGGGGGACGGGGTCGGGAGAAAGAAGTAATTTGAGAATTTCTTGCCCGAATTTGTGGGAATCTAGCTCGTTCATCTTATCCTCTCAATGGCGACCCCCGTTGTTGACAAAGCATCAACGATGGGAAGAAACTTAGTTTTTGATAGGGCAACGGGCGATCGCGATTTGCCTCTTTTCTTCCTATTCCCACTTTTTTCCCATTCTTCCCATTCTTTACTGTTGTTGCTCTTTCGCTCGGGCGCGAGCCACTTCGCTATTTTTTTGATAGAACACCACGCGATCGCGAGCGGTACTATAGCGCGGATCGTCTGCGGATACGGATTTCATCAACTCTGAGGCTTTTGTCCACTGAGCGGATAAATTGAGCCACTCGGCTTCGGTTTGAGCCGTTTGACCTTTGAGGGAGACTTCTTCTGCGAGCCTTACGGCGGCAGCAAAAGGATCGGCCGTTACCGTCGGAGTTGTAGCCGTCCCGGGAGTTGGCAATATTATTATATCGGGGTTTGCCTTTCGCGTCGGAGGCGGATCGCTGGGGGTATGGGAATTAGCAACAGGAGGGGCATCTGTTTGACTGGCAGGAGAAGCCGTCGGTTGCACGATGGGAGCGGCAGGAGAAACCGACGACACGGGAGATTTTAAAAAAGGAAAAAGTTCTGCCAGTTGTGAAAAATCGAAATTTTGCTCTCGCCAATTGTTATAAGCTAACCCGGCCAAAAAGCTGACCGTACATAAAGCAACCATACCCAAACCATTGCGCATTCTTGTAGGGATGGGGGATGAGGGAGGAGTGGATGTTGGCGTTTTATTGGGTCGGGCTTCTTCGCTGAGGTTGTTCTGGCGATCGCGGTTCTGGCGATCGCTTTTCGGCTTGGGGAATAACTTATGCCAAATATTCGGCTTGCGAAGAACGATTTCTTGACACCAGAGGACTTCATTTTCCGGATTGCGATGGATGTCTTCGAGCCAAACCAGTTGCTGTTCTCGCGCGATACGACTGCAAATCTTCACCCGGCGAAGATTGCGCGGTTCGATCGCCTCTAAAATTTCTCGCAGTCGCGCGATGAGCGTCGATTGTTCGAGGGGTTCGCTTTTTTTGGCTTCGCACAGGACTTGTAAGATGCCTTTTTCTAAGACCGCTCGCGTTCTTACGCCCATATCGGACAAGCGATCGTTCATGATTTGCACGATCGCCGCGACACTTCCTTGACGAGCTTGTTTTGCGATTTCATCCATATTCTGTTTTGGCATGTCGGCAATCACCGATCCCCATACTTAACATTTAACTTTACCAAAAAATGGGTAGAATACCTCTGATGGGAATCACGCGCATTTCGTTCGGAGAAAAATTTCTGATGCTTCTAAAATCCACCACCCGCCACATTCGCGTCTATGCGGCACAATTACTAGAGAATGAATTGGTCGAGAGCGATAACGTTCTCACCCTTGATGTGGATCCCGATAATGAATTTAATTGGAATGAAGATTCCCTGCAACGGGTGTACCGAAAATTTGACGATCTCGTTGAATCCTATAACGGTGAAGATTTAACGGAATACAATCTGCGTCGCATCGGTTCCGATCTCGAGCATTTTATCCGCTCTCTCTTGCAAAGCGGTCAACTTAGTTACAATTTGCAAGGTCGAGTGACCAATTATAGCATGGGGCTGCCTCGGGTGGAAAGTCCTGACAGCGATGGAAAATATTAATGGGAAGGATAAGGGATGAAGGATGAGGGATGAATTTCTGCTTCCTATCTTTCCGATCTCCCCCTGCTCTCTATTGTTGAAAAAGATGAATTTTTGGGATTATAAGCCTTGGTGGTGTCAGCCTTGGTCGATTTTATTGACTGGAGGAGTTGCGATCGCGCTGAGTTGGTTTTTGGCGCGATCGCTCTGGCTCACGGTTTTGGTGACAGTACCAATCTTATTATGGTGGCTGTATTTTCTCATTCTCGTCCCTTGGTTGGTGCGAGAGGCGATCGAGAATGAGAACAGAAGAAATCCAAATTAGAGACAAATTCGCGATCGATATTTCGCGATCGATGTTGTTTATGCGATCGCCGTTAGATTGACTTGAAAAACGATGTCATCGTAATCGGCATCGCCACCATTGGGTAAATCTTCAAATCCAAATATATTATTGCCAAGCAAGCGAATATGATCGAAGCCATCGCGATTTGCGCCCATGAAGGCAAAATAAACCGAGGGATCGTTAGCATTATTATCATCTAAAATTTCCTCTGGCGTGCCGTTGGCAATGATAAACGGGGCGAATAAAGAACCTCCTGTTAGTTGCGCTGTCATTCCAGCATTTCTTTCGTTGAAATGCGTTCCTTTACCGCTTTCTTGACTCTTGCGAATTGCTGCTTGAATATAGCCCTCATCGCCAACATTAAATTGTTGTCCGGTTAGGGAATCGCTGACGCGACCTTCTGGGTTGTCAATGGCATAAAATCCAACATAGTTAAAGTATTGCGCTTCGCTAATAACGGTAGGAATTGCAAATTCAATTTGTTGTCCTGCAAATTGAGTTAAGTCGATAAGTTCGCTTTGTTCCCCACCTTGTAAGGCTGAACCGAGAGGCATTATCTCTTCGGTGATTTCGAGGGTAATCACGAGATCGTTGAAAGAGCCATTATTACCATCTTCCCATGCAAGGGTAAACAGATTATCGCTTTGTTGGGTAATTTGCGCTTGCCCAAACCGATCGGCATCGACGATTGAACTGAAGATTACAGAAGCCGATGAACGTCCGGAGCGCACGGCATCAATTGTGCTATCTTGTATGAGGAAAAATCCAATGCGATCGCCGCTTGCAAATTCGAGATAGCGTTCTGGGTTGGGGAATCCCAACCCATCGGGAAGAATGGAAAAGATAGTTTTTGAACGCGCGATCGCGGCTTCTTGATATCCCGATTGTCCGGGGCGAATTCCATTTATACTGCCTTCATCGTCATCGACTTTAAAGATACCCATTTCATTGACAAAAGTGGTATTGCGATCGCGCACTTTTAATTTGAGGCGAACTGTATCTTCTTGTCCTTGGAGCGAGAAAATATTCTTAGGATTGACGCGCAAGTTTTTCTGTTGATTCTGAGTATTTTCAGCGATTTTTGGAAGCGGATTGACACTAATTCGCACTGTACCGCTATGGGGTCCTCCTTTACTATCCCTTACCGTATAATCAAAGCTCGCTTCTCCCAAGAAGTTAGTTTTGGGTGTAAAGAGCAGATCGCCATCCCGATCCCGTTTGATTTTGCCATTGATAGCATTTCCAACAGTATCGATACTAAGTCGATCGCCGTCGGGATCGCTGTCATTTTCGAGGAGTCGATCGACGGTAATATTCAGAGATATATTTTGAGTGGCTTGGAGAAGATCGTCAGTAACCTTGGGTGGATCGTTAATAGGTTTAACTAACAAGATAACAGTGGCTTTGCTGGTTTTTCCATTTGCATCGGTTACTTCATATTCAAAACTTGCAGGTTGGAAGAATTTAGGTTTGCTGTTGAAAAACTCTGGATTAGCATCAAAACTATTGGCATCGAGACTAAAATAATCGCGATCGGGAGTAAAAAGAATCTCATTATCGTTCAGTTTTACAGTTCCATTGAAAGCATTACGAACATTAGTTATTGTTAGATTTTGAGAATCTCCATCAATATTGCGATCGTTGGCAAGTAAGTCTTCGACTGAAATTGCGATCGGGGTATCTTCATCGATGGTTATTCCATCATTGAGAGTGAGTAATGTAGTTTCGCCACTGCCGATTTTTTCAAAAGCAGAAGCCATTTCTCCCTGTGTTAATTTTTGAATTTCGATGATTTTATTTGCTGCATCTGAGAGTGTAAGGCTGGAATCGAAAATAATCTCGTCTATCTGTTGATTTCCTTCTGCAATGATGTTGGCAATGTTTACTGTTAGTGTTTTTAATTGGTTTTGTTCAAAACTATCGATAACCTCGTTTAAAATGGATTCGTGGTTCTGCAAGTCGCTAAGATTGAGATTTCCTTGGGTCACTCGGTTTGCGATCGCATCAATCGTGGAGTTCGCAATTTCTCCTGTCGATAAATTTGTTGCACCTTGAATGAGTTTAGTGATTTGAACAATAGCGTTCTGAATTTGGGTTTGAGTTGCAAGAACATTCAAACCAATCGAATTATTGTCTTCAATTGCCTCAAAAGGACTAAAATGATTGAGATCGATATTTTGAGGCAATCCGAATGCTGTTTTTACGCGATTTTGCGACTCTTGGACGGTGTTACCTCGAGCGAATAATTCTGCGGTTAGGGTTGTTAAAGGAGTGATAACAGTTGCTCCACCTGTTGCTCGTAAGGGGATCTCTAGTTCGAGGAATGTAGAGGTATCTACACCATTAAAAATAACGATCTGTCCTTCATTTTCGTCAATTTTATTATTGTCATTTAGATCGAATTGTGATGAAGGGATATTGATATCAAAACTCCCGTCAAAGTTCGTAATACCGAACGGTTCTTTAGTCTCTTGAATGCCGTTAAAATTTGCATCGAGGAATATCGTTCCACCTGCAATTTTACTCCTCAAGGCAGAACTGGACTGATTACTTTTACCTCCAAAACCAAATGTGGTTAGCGGGAAAGTGGCTAATTTCTTTTCATAAACTGTCTTCCATAATGTCCTGATTTCTGCTGCTAAAAACCCTTCAATTACACCTTGAATTTGAAAAATATCCCAAGACTTGTTATAAATTTCGCTACTACGAATTTTTCCATCATCTTTATTTTGGGTTTCTCCTTCATCTACCAGATCGATACCAACTACACCTTCAATTCCTCCTTTAAAATAACCGGAAAGCAGTTCCAGATCGATACCAGCACCAGCAGCAATTCCGGCTTTAATCAGTAGTTCTTGAACATCTTCTCCCGTACCGTCTGGGTTAGCGCGATCGCTAACATAAAATCCATCAAGTACGAGGTAAGAATCTTTGAGTTTCCATCCTGAATTTTTCCAATTTCTGAATCCAAATGTATCAAATCCAAAATCAAGATTGGCATGAATATCAACACTTCCTTCGATTAGTCCTCCAACTGGTCCCCAGACTCGGAATGTTTCATCTATTTCAAAGTACTGTTTGAATTCGGGAACGTCATAGGTTAAGAGTGTAACATCTTTACCCAATACTAAATCAATTAATGTCGAAGGCTTCTCTAAAATCAGAATATCTAGATTCTCATCTGTCAGCCATTTTTCTAAAAATTTTCTTTGTTTGCTCTGAGTTCTGCTTTTTTCTATTTTATCGATCTCGTTACCGAGATTTGGGTTGAAACCGTTTGGCTCAACGGTAGCATCTTTTGAATTGTGAGTGGGATCGGTAACATCAAAATCATGGGATAGCCAATAAGAACCCAAGTTAATTTTTATGGATTCGCGGTTATCCGAAATTTGATTGAGAATGTCACTCAGATCGGCAATTTTAGAAAGAGTATTGATGAAACCTTTGTTGATTTGAATATCGGATAATTCGTCAATGAGTTCGAGAACGGTGACTTTTCCATCTTTATCGCTATCAAAGAGTGCATCAATTCCTAATTCACTGAATAGTTTGGTGTCCTGTTCGAGAAAATCAATGAGAGGTCGAAATGGAGTAATAATGCTATTGATTCTTTCAATAACGGGTTTAGAAAAGTTACTGATAAATGTGCCTAAATCTAGTTCGAGATCGTTGAAAGAGATATCCGCTTTAAAAGTTTCTTCTTTCGTCCCATCGTCATTATAATCAACACCATATTTAAGTGCTCCATCTAGATCGAATGAGAAGGAAGGAAAGGCTATATTGTCAAGAATTTTTGTTTGTGCCTTTAAGCCTAAATTTGCATCCGCAGAGTAGGTGATTTTAAATAGGTCGCTTAAGGTAAAATCGCCTTGAAGTTCGGAGTAAGTTAGGCGATCGTCGTCCTCATCACTTTCACCTCCAAGATCGTTAACACCCAGTTTGAAATTTGCTTCTAATTTTGTTGGATTTTCTGTATTGTTAGCGAAGTCAAATTGCAGATATCCTAAACTTCCTTGAGTGTCAAATTCATCGTTGAGACCGAGATCGAGACCAGCAGTTAAGGCAGTATTAGAGGTATCGATAAAGAAGCCATGTTCGTGATGATAGCCCAGTCCTAATTCTATGCTGTAATTAAAATTTGATGCTACTTTGCCATCAACTTCAAGTCCCAACCCTGGCAAGCCTAAATCTGCTGGTAAGGATTTATCAAATAGTTCGAGTTCGTTGCTGAATTTGATGTTGTATAGTTTTTGTTCTGAAGTGAAATCTTTCTCGACGGTGATATCAGAAAATATAGGCTTGAGGTAGTTTTCAAAAGCGTTACCGAGTTCATCAAATGTTATTTCTATTTCTTCACCGTTGATATCTTCTAAGATTTTGATTTCGTTAAGTAAATCTGTTTTAAAAATATTGATAAAGGCTGGAGAAAAATTATTGGCAAATCCGAAGATTGGCAATTCTAAAGGAAGAAAATTTGTTTCTAGATTGTTTTGTAAGTTTGTGAAAAGAGTGTCTAAACTTTCTGAAATTTGCCGATTGTCACGGGTATCAATCGGGGCAGCAATATTTTCAATATAACCCGATCCATAAGTACCATCAGGATTGTAGAAATTGAGAATACTAAGATCTCGATCGGGATTAGCTCTGCCATCTTTATTAATATCTATAAGTAATGTTGTTCCGTCTCGGGACATTCCAACTTTTCCTACTGATAAACCCCAAGTTGGTTCACTCTGATAATAACTTTGAAAGATTCTTGTTTGTAAGAGAAGACTATCTGCTGTTCCACCTAAATCCTCTATCGTAGTTCCACCAGTACGATTAGTTATTATTGAATATTCATCATTACCTTTTCCTCCTTCTAAAACATTTTTTCCTGCATCAGCATAAAGTTTATCATTACCCAATCCACCATCCAAAGTATCATTTCCACTCCCTCCATCCAAATTATCATTTCCACTTCCTCCATCCAAAGTATCATTGCCACTACTACCATCCAAAATATCATTACCACTTCCTCCATCCAAAGTATCATTTCCATCATTTCCATCTAAAAAATCATCACCACTATCTCCATTCAAAATATCATTACCACTTCCTCCATCCAAATTATCATCACCATTATCTCCATTCAAAGTATCATCCCCACTCCCTCCATCCAAAGTATCATTTCCATAATTTCCACCATCTAAACTATCATTTCCATCATTTCCATCTAAACTATCATTTCCATAATTTCCATCCAAAGTATCATCCCCACTCCCTCCATCCAAAGTATCATCCCCATTATCTCCATTCAAAGTATCATTTCCAAACGCACCAGATAATTGATCGTTTCCCTCATTACCATTTAAGATGTCGTCATCAAAACCTCCATCCAAAGTATCATTTCCCTTCCCTCCATCCAAAATGTTATTTCCATTCCAGCCAATTAAACTATCATCACCGCTCCCTCCAATTAAAGTATCATTTCCCTCCCCACCGGATAAACTATCATCACCGCTCCCTCCATCCAAAATGTTATTTCCATCCCAGCCAATTAAACTATCATTTCCATCTCCGCCAGATAAAATATTATTTCCATATCCACTAGATAAAGTATCATTTCCCTCCCCACCAGATAAACTATCATTTCCATCGTTACCAAATAATTTATCATGTCCAGAACTTCCATATAAAGTATCATCACCAAGCAATCCGAGTATTATATCATTCTCACCCGTTCCATTAAGAAAATTATTTTCATCAGTTCCTTTAATAACAGCCTGCTCGATCGCAACAACCCGATCGCCTAAAATAATTGTTGCCGTATCATCTTCAACTTTTAACTGTTGTAACTGTTTTGGTGTTAAACTTTCCCCTCGTACCAAAGCCGAGAAAATCGCGCCTTCATCTCCAGAAGCATCAGTGACATTCAGACGAACATCGATCGCATGACCGATTTCCTCTAAAAATAATGCTGCAATTGCTTCAGAATTGGCTATATTTTGCAATAAATACTCTCGTGACAGATAAATCGTATTGTTTGCTTTAGCATAAGCTCCCAAGGCACCATTTAACTCGACTTGCGATCGCACCTCAATATCGGGAATAATACTAAAATTTTCATTCTTCCAAGCCGTTTGCAACCCACTCGCATCAATCTTCTCTCCAAAAGCAAGCTGCATTTTCGAGGCAAAATCCGGACTCGAGGCGAAATTTCTCAAATGCGATCGAGCGATCGCCAACCCCGAATAAATGAGATCCGCAACAAAACTTAATCCCGTTTCAGACTCTTGACGCTCCAGTTTCTCAAGGTCGTGATGCGTTCTTATTTTTACCATGTTTGCCTCCAAACACCCTTATTGAATAAACAGCAAACAAATCTTTTTTTGCCAAGACATAAAATATAGAAATTATTTGCAATTATCCAGCCATCTCTACTACATCACTGCATTATTGGACTAATCTTTAATATTTTTTAACGCTTTGACCAAGCGATCGCTCTCAATCGTACAAAAAATTCACAATCTTAAACTTAAGATGAGGATGCGGGCCGATTCCGTCCTTTGATTCATCTGTAAGATAGACTAGGGATCGAACAAACTGGGAAAATACTGGGTCACGAGATTTGCACTGACGAAGACTGCGCGAAACGGGAGACACTGCTCCACAGTTTGATGCCGAGACCACAAATTTACGCGTAATACCATGGCCAATTCTGGGCTTATTCTTCATTGTTCTCAATCGGATTGTCAAACCGCCAATCCCGAAAGCAATCAGTTTTGCTCTGCCTGTAATACCCCCCTCATTCGCCACTATTTGTGGACGATCGGCGCAGAAATCGATCGCCAACCCGGAGAGCTCGTCGGCGATCGCTATGCTCTCATTCAACCGCGCATCCTTCTCGACACCAAACCCGCTCTTTCCCCGGAATTTCCCGAAGACCCCCCAGATGAAATCTTACCCTATCTCAAGCTGTTTCCCCAACGCCTCCACGTCCCGCAAATTTATGGACGACTCCTCCCGGAAAAGGAATCTCCCCAAGCAACCTGGTTATTGGAATACGGCACCCCTCTCGCGCCCGAGCAATGCCAAACCGGGCAACTTTTTCCCCGTTTGCGAGACCTCTGGCGACAGTCTACCGCATTGCGTCAGTTAAATTGGCTGTGGCAGATGGCCAAATTATGGCAACCCCTGCAAGACGAGAAGGTTGCATCCAGTTTGCTCCTCCCCTCTCTTTTGAGAACCCGCGATTCCGTCCTCAAACTGTTAGAATTGCGACGAGATCCCGAACCCATCCCTCTCACTCGCTTAGGCGAACTCTGGTTATCTTGGGTAACGGATTCTTCTCCCCTCATTCGCAAGTTTCTGCGAGAATTATGCGAGCGGACGATCGCGGGAGAAATTAGTGAATCCTCTCGTTTGGTCTCCCTTCTTGACTATGCCATCGCCCAATGCGGGAAATCCCGTCAGCGCCGCTATCGAGTGGTCGCTCGCACGGATGTGGGCAAGTTGCGATCGCACAATGAAGATGCTTGTTACCCCCCCGACAGTCAAGGACTGGACTCAGCTAAGGGAGAATGGCCTCTTGCCATTGTATGTGATGGAATTGGCGGTCATGATGGCGGCGAAGTCGCTTCTCACTTAGCCATTGAAGGGATTCGCCAAGAACTTCCTTCTCTCTTCGATCCGCAAAATAAACTCATCGCTCCTCATACGATCGCGCAGTTTCTTGAAAATACGGTTCTCAACGTTAACGATATCATCGGCGATCGCAACGATCGCGAACACCGTCGAGATAAACGCCGCATGGGAACAACCTTAGTGATGGCAGTCGCTCGCAACCAACAAATGTTTTTAACTCACGTTGGAGATTCCCGCATTTATTGGATTACTCGCAACAGTTGCTATCAAGTTACCGTGGATGACGATATTGCCTCACGGGAAGTTCGCTTGGGATATGCGCTCTATCGCGACTCCCTCACTTTTCCCAGTAGCGGAGCATTGATTCAAGCCTTGGGAATGAATGCCTCTTCTCGCTTATATCCCGGAATCGATCGCGTCGTTGTTGATGAAGATTGTGTATTTCTCCTTTGTTCCGATGGATTGAGCGATCGCGATCGGGTGGAACAATATTGGCGCTCGGAAATTGCGCCCATTTTAACAGGAGAAAAAGATTTAAACCAAGTTTGCGATCGCCTGATCGACCTCGCCAACGAACAAAACGGTCACGACAATGTTACGGTCGCCCTCATTCATTGTCAAGTTTCTCCCAGTGCTAATAATGGGAGTAATATTATCAATTTTCCCTTGCGACAGGAGAATCCTCAACCCCAGACTGCTGCTATTATCCCAGAACCGGAGCGCTCCACACCACAAAAAGCGAAGAAACCCACGTCTTTTCCTTTACTTGGGTCTCTCGTTATCCTATCAGTTCTCTTAGGTGGACTGGGAGTTTTATCTTATGCGTTATTTCCCGAATTACGCCATCAAACCGATCGACTTTTAGGGAATACAACGGTCACCACAACCCCGACATCTAGCCACATGACAACACCTTCTCCCGTAGCAAATCCCATCGAGTGGAAAACATTAAATATTGGCGAGGGAATTGTTGTAGAAGAAGCGATCGCGCTGCCAATTTCGCCAACGAATCCAGAAGCAACAGCCCCAGAATTCGTACAAATCTTACCCAAAACAGTTTTAAAAATTGTCGGAAAAAAGGAAACACCCGAGGGGGCAATTTGGTTAAAAATGCAGGCGTGCGAGTCCGAGAGAGATGGCATTCAGGAAAGCGATCTCGCCATTCAACTCCCCAAACCTCCCAAGGAAGTCGAAAATCCCCAACAACCCCAAGAATCAACACAAACAAACAGCCAAGAAGTCTGGTTGCGAGTCGATATCGCTCCCGGATTTGCCGGAAAACCCGTTAACTCATCAGAATTTCCTCAATCTTGCCAATAGCGATCGGTTGATAATTGATAATTGTTCATTGATAATTGTTCATTACTCTTCCCGCACAGCGTAAATTTTGATAGTAAGTATGGGCAATTTTTCCACCATCTGGAGAGAGAGAATCGATGCCAATGCCATTCCGTCCCTTCTCCTTACCCGAACTGTGGATATATTGATCCTCTCCTAAATAAAGGGCAACATGATTGACCCGGGTCGTTTCTTGAAAAAAGATTAAATCTCCCGGCAACAATTCCTCAAAAGCCACCTTTTCGGTAAAGGCTTCTTGTTGATAGGAATCCCTCGGAATCCAAATTCCCGATGCGGCAAAAGCTGTCTGTATTAATCCCGAACAATCATAATTGGGAGCGACAGTCCCTCCCCAGAGATAATGATGGTGGGTTGCCATTGCTGCTTTGGTAAATGCGATAATATCGGGAATGCAAGCCTCGATCGCTTGACGGGAAAAGGCAAGAGGACGATAGGGAGAGGGCGCGGGATAGAGGCGATCGCTGCGCTTGCAGGGCAGCCAAGCGGTATAATCGTCTTCGCACAGGCGCACCTCCCAAGCGGTATCCTCCTGACGCAAAATTCTCAAATGCCTTCCTTTTGCCGCTTGCGTTGCCAAACCATCACAACGAGGAGATGTATAAAGATCGAGATCGGTCTTACAAAAATATTCACCCGTTGCTGAAGCAGGAAGATAAAAAGAAAACTCAGACATAACGACCGATTAATTGATAATTGCTCATTGCTCATTAATCATTGAACCATGCCTTTTTTCCAAAAACACGAACAACTCGAACAAATCGGCTCGGAAATTTTAGAGGCAACTTGGAAAAAGTTTCCCGGTTTGGCTCGCAATCAAATTGCCTTAACTTGGCTTGTTTACGATCCTCCCGTATTCGTCAATACAGGAGGCGCTATTTCCTATGAGGAATTTTGGCATTATCCGGTACGAGGATTCAACTACCGAGGAGTCGAACGAATTTATCCCGCGAGCGTCGTAAAATTGTTTTATTTGGTGGCGATTCACGAATGGTTGGAAAAAGAGATGGTTAATGGTTCGCCGGAACTCGATCGCGCCATTCGGGATACGATCGTCGAATCGAGCAATGATGCCACCAGTTTAGTCGTGGATATGTTGAGCGGCACCACAAGCGGTCCGGAATTGTCCTCAGAACCTTTTACGACTTGGCAATATCAGCGCAATATTGTCAACCGCTACTATCAATCTTTGGGTTGGCAAGAACTCGAGACGATTAATGTCAACCAAAAAACTTGGGGAGACGGTCCCTACGGGAGAGAACGGGTGTTCGTAGGGGAAATGTTGGAAAATCGCAATATGTTGACGACGAACGCGATCGCGCGTTTATTTCACAGTATTGTGGGAGGGGTAGCCGTTTCGAGCGATCGCAGCAAAACCATGATGAAACTCCTCCGTCGCAGTCTCGAACCGGTGGAGTTGCTTCCGGGAGAAGAAAATCAGGTACAGGGATTTTTAGGGGAAAGTTTGCCTCCACAAGCTCAACTTTGGTCGAAAGCGGGATGGACTTCTCGAGTGCGTCACGATTGCGCTTATATTGAAGTTCCTACCCTTCCTCCTTATCTTTTGGTGGTCTTTACGGAAGGGAAAGCGCAGGCACAAAACCGCGAGTTATTGCCTTTTGTTTCGGCACAAATTCTAGCGGCAATTCAAACCGGGAAAACGATGCTAGGAATTTGAGGTTAATCCCTTTGACGTTCCCAGGCAGACGCGATCGCTTTTACAATAGAATAAAGCCATTTTGGTTAGAGGGCATGATGTTACGAGATCTGAGAATTCAAAATTATCGCTGTTTCGAGGATTTTTATATTGATAGCTTAGCCCCCGTTAATTTGATTGTTGGAAAAAATAGTATCGGTAAAACTTGTTTTTTAGAAGCAATTCATTTATTGACAAGGCCCGGCTATAATAGTTTATTTAGCATTTTAAATAGTCGTAACTCAAAATACAACAAAATAGGTTTTGAACAATCTGAAAATTCTGAGAGAATAGCCTTAAAATACTCTCTGAGAGAGATTTTCTTCAATCGCGATAGCAGTCGCAAAATTTATATTGGTTTTGGTTCTGAAGAAGATCAAGAATATGAGATTTTGAGAATTGAGACTAACGAAAAAAGAAGAAAAAATATCAGAATTTCTAAAAATAGTAGATCCAGATGTAGAACGTATAAACTTTATAACTCCTCATCTTTCTCAAGGTCAAATATTAGTCAAAAAAAAAGAGAGAGACATTCCACTTTTATTAGAAAGTATGGGAGGAGGTATGATTAAATTGTTAACTTTTGCCATATTAGCAGTCTCCGTGGAAAATGGTTGTTTGCTGATTGACGAAATCGATACGGGTTTACATTATGGGGTACAAGCGAAAATGTGGAAATTACTCATGGAAGTAGCAAAACAATTAAATGTTCAAATCTTTGCCACAACTCATAGTTGGGATTGTATCGAAGCCTTTCAAGAAGCAATGGAAGAATTAGAAGATGAATCAATTGGGAAATTATTTCGCATCAGTAATAAATATGGTAAACTGCGACCGGTTGAATATGTATCCGATGAAATTGCTGCCGCCGTTCGACAAGGAATTGAGGTTCGCTAATGGCTAAAAAGAGAAAAAAACACGAACCCAAACCCCAACAATTATTAGTTGAAGGCAAAAATGATTTGCATGTAATTGCTGCACTCTGCCAGCGATATAATATCCCAGAGAACTTTTCTATAGAACGACCTAGCGAAGAAGAAACAGAGGGAATTGAAGCACTTTTATTGGGTTTGACAGCAAGATTAAAAAATCCCGATATAAAAACCTTGGGAATCGTGGCTGATGCCGATCGCGATCTACCATCTCGCTGGCAATCTATAGGCGATCGTCTGAGAAGAGTTGGCTATCAAAATATTCCTGACACTCTCCCCATTGAAGGATGGATAAATTATGAAGAAGAACTTCCTAAAATCGGCATTTGGTTAATACCAGACAACCGATCGCCTGGAATGTTAGAAGATTTTGCAAGGAGTCTGATTCCCAATAAAGATCCACTCCTGTTGAAAACAGAGAAAATTTTACAAGAAATTGAACGCGAGAATCTCAATTGCTATTCTTTAACCCATCGTCCCAAAGCCTTTATTCATACTTGGTTAGCTTGGCAAGAAACACCGGGAATGCCAATGGGACAAGCAATTACAGCAAGAGTATTAGGAAAAAGTTCTGCGATCGCACCCCAGTTTCAGACTTGGTTAACCCATCTTTTTAGGATTTCAATCGATTAAATCAAAACCATGGATATGCAAATACGTTTGGCCAAACCTGAAGACATGGAAACAATTATCGAGTTACAATCTGAAGCGGTGAACGTTCTTTCCGCAAACTATTATACAACACGAGGAATTGAAGCAATTATTCAAACGCAAGCCCGAGCGAGAGGTCATCAAGAAATTATCTTAGTCGCAGAAGTTAATCCCGCACAATCCAAAAACAACACGAAAATTGTTGGTTTTGCTTGTTTATCGACCGCTTCAGCCGATATTAATGGTATTTATGTTCATCCCGATCGCGCCCGAGAGAAGATTGGCACAAAACTGTTGCAAGCGATCGAAGAAATTGCCATTGAAAAAAAATATAGGCAACTTTGGGTTCCTTCATCCCTCAATGCCATGAAATTTTATCAAGCCAACGGTTATCAAAAGCACTTTTACGATCGCTTGCAGCTCAACAATCTCTCAATTTCTGTTGTCATGATGTCCAAACAATTGATTCCTCTGACGGAAGCAGAAAAAGATATGCGGATCGTTATTTTCGCGATCGCAATTTTCGCGACGATTGTTCTTTTTTTTGTGATAGCGAACTTCTAGAGCCCGTCAATCTTGATGCCGCCACAGCATTAAGTTTTTTAACATTTTGTCACGCGATCGCCTTTAACCTTGAAAGATTGCGGTAATAGTAACGCAAACCCCGACTTACACTGCTGTATGAATGTTCTCTTAAAGATTTGGAAGCGAAGATCGAGATTAACTCGCATTGTCGTTTTAGCGATCGCCACCCTCACGATCGTCCTCGCCTGCATTCTGCCGGTTTTGACCCAGCAGCGCATCAAAATTACCGTCATGATGCAGGCACTGGAAGCCGCACAATGGCAGCCTCTCGAAGAAAAATTCGAGGCAGAAAACCCCGATATCGACCTTGAAATTATCGAGGCACCCAATGCGACCAATCTTGTAGAAGATCTTTATACGTCTGCGTTTCTCTTGGGAGACTCCCCTTACGATCTCGTGTATCTCGATATCGTTTGGGTTCCGAAATTTGCCGCTGCCGGTTGGTTGCAAGACCTCAAGGAATTTATTTCTGAAGGCGATCTTGAAGATTTCTTGGCAGGGGATGTCAATGGTGGAAAATATCAAGATGGACTTTATCGGATGCCCTTTCGATCCGATGGGGGGATGCTCTATTATCGCAGCGATATGCTCGCAGAAAACGGCTACGATCCCCCAGAAACCTTTGAGGAATTAATCGAGATTTCTCGAGACTTGCAGGAGAAAAACATTGCGAAATGGGGCTATGTTTGGCAAGGTAAGCAATATGAAGGACTTCCCGCTATGTTTGTCGAGATCCTTGCGGGTTTTGGTGCGTATTGGGTCAACCCGGACACCTTAGAAGTGGGACTCGACTCGGAAAACGCGATCGCTGCGGTGAAATTTCTTCGCAGTACCATTGAGGAAGGAATTTCTCCTCCCGGTGTCACCACTTATGCCGAAGAAGAAACCCGTCGGCTATTTGAAGGGGGGGAAACGGTTTTTCTGCGAAACTGGCCTTATGTTGCGGGACTTGCTTCTCAATCGGAGATTGCCGGCAAATTCTCCCTCAAACCCATGGTACATCAACCCGGATATAAGAGCGGTGCCTGTCAAGGAGGTTGGGGACTGGGAATGTCGGTGACAACGAAACATCCCGAGGAAGCATGGCGGGTTATCGAGTTTATCAGCAGCGAAGAAACGCAACGAGAATTTGTGTTGCAAACCGGATATTTACCCAGTCTGCGATCGCTGTTTACCGATCCCGCGATCGTGGCAAAATACAGTTACTATCCCCAACTTTTAGAAGTGGTTGAAAATTCTGCACTCCGTCCCCCGATCGCTCAATATGCCCAAGCCTCAGACATTTTACAGCGCTATTTGAGTGCGGCTTTAACCAATACCATGAGTGAGGAAAAAGCGATGAAAGCTGCTGCTTCAGAAACCCGCCGCTTATTAGCAAGATAGCTCAGTCCCAACTGTCAACTATCAACTGTCAACTGTCAACTCTCAACTACCCCTTACCGAAAACATGGAAACAGATACCATTCGGAAACGAGAAAAACAAACGGGATGGTTGTTAATTACTCCTGCTTTGCTCATTTTAGCTTTAGTTTTTATCTATCCTATTGCCCGTGCCTTGTGGTTGAGTCTATTTACCCAAAATTTAGGCACTCAACTCGAACCCGTTTTCTCGGGTTTAAACAATTATGGCAGAATGTTTGGGGATGGGCGATTTTGGCAAAGTTTGTGGAATACAACTGTTTTTACTGCAATTAGCATTTTCTTAGAATTAGTCCTCGGCATGACATTTGCTCTCGTCCTCAATCAAGCCTTTTTTGGGAGAGGTTTCGCGAGAACTTCTGCCTTAATTCCTTGGGCATTACCCACGGCAGTTATGGGACTCGCATGGGCGTGGATTTTTAACGATCAATACGGAGTTGTTAACGATTTTTTGTTTCGTTTAGGTCTGATTAACGAAGCCATAACTTGGTTGGGAGAACCCACCCGAGCCATGTTTTCTTTAATTGTTGCCGATGTTTGGAAAACAACGCCATTTATTGCTTTAATTTTATTGGCGGGTTTGCAATCGATTTCTAGGGATCTCTATGAGGCTCATGCGATCGACGGTGCAACTCCAATTCAGAGTTTTCGACAAATTACTCTGCCCTTATTGGCTCCACAAATTTTGGTTTCTCTCCTGTTTCGATTTGCTCAATCTTTTGGCGTATTCGATTTGGTACAGGTCATGACAGGAGGAGGACCTGCCGGATCGACAGAAATGGTTTCCATTTATATCTATGCTACCGTGCGTCGCTATTTAGATTTTGGTTACGGTGCTGCTTTAGTGACAGTTACATTTTTGTTGTTAATTCTTGCCGTCGCGATCGCGGCATTCTTTTTATCCAAGTCCCACATTAATATCTCTGGAGAACGATAAATCATGACCGCAACTCATTCTACTCGTAAAAAATCCCTAAACTGGAGTAAAATTATGCTCTGGGCGGGAGTTATTTTTCTGATCCTATTTTGTCTCGCCCCTCTGTTGTGGCAAATTTTGACTTCCCTCAAAACCAATGACGCGATCGCTAAATTGCCAACCGTTTATTTTCCCAGTTTTCAACAACTTACCCTAGATCATTACACGGTTTTAGGAGGTAAATTCCTGCGCTATATGCTGAATAGTGCTTTTGTTTCTTTTACTTCAACTTTGATTTGTTTGGCAGTTGGCGCACCTGCCGCTTATACCTTAGCACGGTTGAAAATACCGGGAGAACAAATCATTTTGGCTTGCATTCTCATTGTCAGTCTTTTCCCTTATGTTCTTCTCTTTTTGGGATTATTAGAACTGGTGAAATTTTTGGGTTTAGGGAATAATTATCTTTCTTTAATTGTTCCCTATACAGCGATTAATTTACCCTTAACGATTTTGGTGTTACGGAGTTTCTTTCAACAACTCCCAAAAGATTTGGAAGATTCTGCACGAATTGATGGCTATAATACGATACAAATGTTACTAAAAATTGTCTTGCCGATGACAATTCCAGCCCTAGTGACAACAGGCATTTTAGCCTTTATTTTTGCTTGGAATGAGTTTATTTTTGCTCTCACTTTTATTACAAGAGACGCATTGCAAACCATTCCCGTTGCGGTTTCCAAAATTGGGGGAGCCAGTGCCTTTGAAATTCCTTACGGTCCGATCGCGGCAGCCACGATTTTAGGAACTTTACCCCTCGTTATTTTGGTTCTCATCTTCCAACAGCGTATCGTTCAAGGGATTACAGCCGGTGCGGTGAAAGGATAAATTGTTGGCGATTGTCGATTGTCGTTCGATATATAGATATATACTCCGATCGACAATTCTTTTTAAAATCTATTTTAAGTGATTTGTCATGGACGAGCTATTATCCTTGTTGCTACAAAACCCGACGGTATCGAGAACCATCACTTTTGTATTGGTCATGCTCAGCGTTCTGACGATCGCGCGCAGCTTGTTCTACCAGCTAATTTATGCCTTTGCACCCGAGTCGAAATCCCTACGTTTTCCCCTGAAACCTCGCCTGGTACGGGTGGCGATCGCCCTCGCAGACATAGGAGCTTGGGGACTCGCATTGATGATTTCCTGTGTGCTGTATCAAATTCCTGCCGTTGCCAAACTGTTGCTCTCATTGTTTGGAATTCTTTGGAATTTACTGCCTCTGACAATCGTCGTACTGCTCGTGACTTACTGTTTTAGCCGCACCGGAAATGAGTTAATCCTGTCCGTACTGGGAGGGTGGTATCTCCCTTACCGCAAGCAAGTCCTCGATCGCTATCATTATTTCGATCTCGGAGATGGCCAAGAAGGTGAGATTGAAGAGATTAATTTTTTGGACACCACTTTTCGGATCAAAAAAGAGAGGCGTACTCTTGTCCGACCTAATGCCTTTTTGATGTACGAGGTTTTTGGTTTTGCCAGAGCGATCGGGATAGAAGGGATACTCGATCGCTGGCAGATGCAGCAGCGCGATCGGATTGAGCGAGAATCTCAATCCGAACAGAGTCCCGAACGCTCTCGCGCAGACCGTTGGGATTAGGAACGCGATCGATGCTGTTTAGAGATTACTCAAAGACAGTTTATTCGATATTAAGAGATATTGCAATAATACCACAAAATAAGAACGGATCAATTAATATGAAATAAAATCTGGGTAAGCGTAGAAGTCTTCAATCGATCGGAAGATAACCGAGGAGTGAGAGATTGAGTTGCATTGAGGGGAAAAAGGATGAAGTTAAATCTGGTTCTTTCATTCGCGATCGCGGCTTTAATGGCTTTAACAATGAGTTTACCCGCTAGAGCGGAAAGAGTGTGTCAAGTTACGGATCCAACGGGTACGCCCTTAAACGTTCGCAATCGTCCTAATGGTCGTGTCATCAATGCTCTCCGAAACGGAAGAGAAGTCTATATCCTTGAAATTGCCTATGACAATCAAAATCGCCCTTGGGCAAGAGTTGGGGGATATTATCGAGGCGAATATCGAATTTGGGGTTGGGTTCTCCGAGAATTTATTAGTTGCTACGATCGTTAATGCGTAGTGCTATATAATAATTTCTTGGGTAGATGTAGATTTTTGCCTAA
The DNA here is from genome assembly GCA_051439525.1 of Spirulina sp. GTDB lineage: Bacteria > Cyanobacteriota > Cyanobacteriia > Cyanobacteriales > Spirulinaceae > CCY15215. The sequence continues at coordinate 22,494 of JBFRWJ010000304.1, forward strand.
ATCTCATCATCTACTTTTGGGCAGCGAGGGTCTACCCCTCTCTGCTTTTTTCCCATTTAGTCTAAACTCCAGTTTAAACCAAAACGTAATAATTAAACCGAGTAATGGGATGCCTAGGAAAATTATGAGCAAGCGCACGACTTGGCGAAGAAAGCGGGATCGTAGCTCTGTTTTTAACTGATGAACGGTCTGTTGTAATATTCTCGTTTTCTCCTCCAGTTCTTGTGCTATTGGAGATTCAAGATTGAAACCCGTTGGACTTTTAGATTGACTGAGGTTTCGGACTTTCATAATAGCTACTTCAAACTGCGCGATCGCGGGAGCAATTTCTTCTTTTGGGAGTGCGTTAGCTTGTGAGTTTATATCCTCGGCAATTTGCTCGATGATGGTGACAACATTAATCATAATCTCGGAATTCGGAGCGTCTAATTTGCCATTTAAACTCGGTAGTGCGGGGATTCCAATTTGTCCAAGGGCAAACCCTGCTCTAGCCTGTACTTCAGTCGATGAATCTTCGAGAGTCGCAATCAAGTGGGGGATGGCTGGCGAACCAATTTCGACTAGGGCAAAAGTTGCCCGCAATCTTACGACTGGATCGCTATCTTCCAATACTTTTGTTAGTGCTTGGATGACGACGGGAGAGTTGGATTTAGATTTTCCCAATTCAAAAGCGGCTTTGCTCCGAATTTGCCAATCTCGATCTGTGTATTTAAGTTGTTGTAAATAGAGTTCAATATTTTGGGTGCTCGTTGTCGGAGATGCAGTCTTTATTTGAGCGATCGTACAAGTGCTAATACTCAAGCAAATGGCAAGTATCAACAAAAAGCCCACTCGCAACCAATTTTGTTTGATCTGACCGAAGACATTCATCTTTTTACTCCATTATATACACCCAGTAACTAATTCTTGCTAAGAGAAGCACGATATTCAAGAGGAAGCATATAACCGCTTTCAATTTGGGCGAGCAACCAATCTGGAACCGTGCTAAATTCGAGTGACATTTCATCGCCATCAACGCTATAAATCCAGCGTTCTCCGGAGCAAACTTTAGACTCTAGATCGGGGAGTTCCTGCGGCCAATTTCCAGTTTCCGATGCGATCGCCTTTGCCTGTAAGAGCTTTTGCGTTAGCTCTAAGCGAAGCATAAACTCAGTCCCTTTGTTTCCTTGCTGTAACAGAAAAGCTACCGTTCCCTTTGAAAAATTCCACCAGTTTAAAGAACTCGAAATATCTAATGATGAACAAGGAGGGAGAGAACGAATTTCCTTGTAATGCTTCTGGATATTAGAAGCATAATTAATTGCATCTAACCGAAAATAAGGGTGCCAAACTGGAAAAGTAATATAGTTTATTATTGGGAAAGAAGGTGGAAGAATCCGATCATCAAAGTCATCAGAAAATATCGCTAATAGATTGAAATCATAAATATCATAGATAGTCATTTTATTCATATAACTGAAACCATACCACTTCTCAAATTCTAACGTCTCTAGCAGAGATTCTCGATAATCATGCCTGATTAGATTGCTGTTTTGCCAAGAGCGTAAATCCAAATTCATTCGCCGAACAGTAGCTATATACTCCCGACCGAGAAATCTAGCAACTACCTGACCGATCATAAGAGAATCATGCTCAGAGAAAGATTCGTGGATTTTCCAGACAGCATCCATATCCTTTTTTGCTGCTTCATGCAACCCCTTTTTTAAGTCTTGAATTCCCTTTAAGAGAATCAAGCGTGATAGGCTTACCCTTCCAAAATAAGAGGGAATAACGGTATCGGGGTTTCCTAAATATGCTGAAAAATCGCTTCCCCATTTTGGAATTTCATGAGATACTATATGGTCGATTATTTTTGAGATTATCTCTGAATTTGCATTGATATATATTTCGATATCACTTGGGAGATCGGGTAATGAATCCTCAGTAGATTGTCTTATCCAATCGAAATAGACTGAAATGCTCTCATATTGTTCTTGCGTCAGGGGATTTTTTGGTGTACTTTTGAAAGAATATTCTATATCTATGTAGTGCTGGTATTCATCAAAAAGATATTTTGATGTTTCTCCCGTACTCAGACCCAAATCAAGGTCGGCAGTATAAATCAATAGTTTTAAGGCTGAATCATTTGGCTCTGTTCTCGGATGTTGTTCAAGAAACTCAGCCATCTCTCTTAGTGGTTTTTCGGCTAGGCGATCTGCAACAAAATTACCAACAATATACCAAATAAAAATAACTAATAAAATTGGCGGTGTCAATTTCCATAGCCACTTAAAAATTGGTCGTATTAATTTCCATAATCCCTGACCGACTTGAAGTATTCCGCTAGAGATACAAAGCAATATCTTGTTACTGGGTGAAAATCGCCAAAATGCTATCTTTTCTACAAAATCTAATTTTTTAGTTGGTTGTGATTTTGTCGATGTGAATGGGTGCGATCGCGATTTCGGAGTCGTTGTCGGGTTCGTTTTCGCTTGTGTCCGTATCGTTTGGGGCTTGCGGGAGACTGCTTGCAGTTTAGTGGGCTTGGATTGCGATGAATGAGTTCTTGGTTGTGTCGTCGATTTCGTTGTTTTGGGAGTCCGTTTTCTGACTTTAGCAAGGGTAGCTTCGGGATTCTTGAGATATTCCTTAGCCAGAGCGATCGACTGGTTACACTCAATCGCTAAGCTCTCTATGAGGAGTTTTAGGAGAGCCGCATCCTCTATATCTGCTGGATTTCTCTGCCCGATCGCCTTTAATCTTCGCTGCAATTTAGGGTATTGTTCGAGTTCTGCGATCGGAAAAGGTGGGGAGTCCGAGTTCTCTTGTAAAGCACTAATTTGCTGGTGAAAGGTTTTTAATCGCTCTCTTGCCGCTACGATTCTTCTCCCTTGACGCTTGACAGATTCGAGTCCATCTAAGGTGAGGAATATTTCATTCGCTACTTCCGCTAATTCTTTCGAGGAAAACATAAGCATTTCGATCGAAATGACTATATCTTACTGAAAATGACGAACATCGATCTAGGGTACATAACTATTACATCGGACGAACTGCAATCAACGATACTCTATCCAACACGGAGAGGACTTACGCAGTGTCACGAGATTTCGCCCCCCTAGCCCCCCAAATCTGGGGGGAACCAGAC
>JBFRWJ010000305.1:0-6831 GCA_051439525.1 Spirulina sp.
AAGCGATACATCTGCTCGAATCCCGCGACAATTTGCACTTGATAGTCATTCGGAGACAGGGGACTATCTCCCAAAAGGGGTACATTTTTCTGAATCGGCAGCGTCACTGTCTCGGCACGCAAGTGCATTTCGTCCGTGTTAATGGCCTGCCAACGCTGAATCTTTTGCGGTGCTTGCTGAGGATCGGTACGGCCTAAGCCACTGATATCGTAGGCAACTCGCCGATCCGGGCCAAAATCCCAACGGGGAAGCATGCCGGTACGCAAGACGGAATCCCAAAAGAGTCGAGTGGATTCGGTCTCGAATGCTGGGAACTCGGGGGAGTCATCAAGAACTTGCGGATCGTGGTGTAGCAAGGTTTCCATATCAATTAACACCAGATGCTCGCCACTGGCAATCAAGTTTTCGTAGTGACAGTCGTTTCCCCGCAAAACATAAATTAAGCATAACAACATCCCCGCCCGTTGATAAAAGCGCTCGATCGCGGTTTCATCGCGACAGGGTTGATGTTCGACGTATTCGACCCAACCGTAACCGTCGCGATCGAACACCTGAATCACTTTGAGATCGAGCGGTTGACTCTGTTGATTGCACCAAGCGAGAAACTGATTCCAGGCCACTTCCAAGCCTAAATCTTTGGGTTTGTAAACGAGTTTGAGTCCCGATTCAAAGGTGAGAAGAATGACCGTTCGCCCTTGATTGTGGGGATCGCTGAGGGAGGTTTCGATTTCAGACACTTTCCCCAAGGGAGATTTTTCCCGGTTCTCCAGATTAAAAACCTGCTGTATCTCTGCGCGATCGCTCGCCAGCCGTTGGATAAATTCGGCAGTGGCTTCTACCCAAAAATTTACCGCAACTGCGATGAATCGACCCAATACGGGATAAGTGTGTAAGAAACCGAACAGGCCATCTTCTAGCAGCCTCTTCACAAATTGATGGTATTGAGTTTTGCTCTTACCCGTTTCTGCTTCGATACCCAATAGGTTCAGTAAATTTTGACCGAAGGTACGAGCTTTAGAGAACTCCAAGTCTAGAGTTTTAGCGGACAGTAGAGAGAGTCGTTGCAATAAACTGCGCTCTAGAGAGGTGCGAGCTTGTGCTGAGAGAAGGGATAACGGCAGGTTTGCAGCAGTACCCAGACGAATGAGCAGGTTTTGTCTCGCCACTTGAATGGCGGGTAACCAAATATCTTCAAAGGGAACGGGTTGGTTGGCCTTTGTCGGCCATGGCATTGCCGCGTTAGAATCGAATGCTGCTGCGGTTCGCACGATCTGCCGTAGCGTTTCTGCCCATGTTGGTAAATTCTCTCCTGCTGCAAGCCGTACTTTCCCAAGGCAAGGACGAAGATCCTCGAGGTTCAAGCCTTCCCATTGTAGGCGTTTTTGCAAAATTTCCCCCTTGCCTTCATGGGATACCGTTTGACACCAGCGATCGCAACGGCGATCGATTTCGGAGCGATCGATCCGATCGGGATCGACCGTAAAGCGATCTGAATTGAGCCTTTCCCACAAGAAGCTAGCATCCGCAACGATTGCAGCTAAATCGGTGTCTGTAAATTGCATTGGAGTTGCGATCGAGGTCTCAGACATTCTACTAAATTCTCTCTATGTAGCCTTGGTCACCAATGAGAAGTACTCGAATTCCCCCAATAATATTGACTTTGAGCGCAGCGACCGAGCTTACTACTCATCTGGACACCCTGCATTCCCTGCAAGCGTTTAGCAATTATTGCCTCCACATGTTCCAATATTAAGTTTCCCAGTGCTATATCTTCAGCAAATCACATGTGCGACCAGCAGGTCTCCCACCTGCCGCTACACTTTCTAGCTCTTCTTCCGATAAATTCAATAACTTCATTGCCTGCTTCATTTCCCCTTGCAATCTTGCCCAAAAGTTGGCGATCGCACTTATTCCATAGTAGCGATCGCCTTCTTGAGAAGGAAATGAATGACTTCCTTCAGTTCAGGCATGGCGAGGTTTGTGCTAGGTCTCGGAGTGTCTTTGTTACACAAATTACTACGCCTAAATCACACAGACACAAACAGATCCCAAGACAGTCCCGGCTGCTGCCACGCTTTCGAGTTCTTCTTCCGATAACTTCACGGCCTGCTTCTTTTGCGCTTGCGCTCCAGCCCAAAAGTTACGGACATCAGTTTCGGTAAAGCTGTACCCTTTTTCTGCACCCAGTTGTAATGCTAGTTTAATTCCTGCTTCTTGGTCGGATGCTTTCCGGAGTCGTTCTTGTAGATCGGTATCTTGCTTGACTAAATTGAAAAAATTTTCTAGTTCCATGAGTGAACTCCTAAATCTTTAACTCTGGATGTAGTTTAATCAGGACTCTTCAGAACGGGCATCGGTAAAATTACCGAAAAACTCTCCTTTTATCCTTGTCGCCACGACAAGAAAGGCGATCGCGATTGACACCGATATATTGAACGAGTATAAAATAAGAAGTATTTATTCTGCGATGAGAGAAAGAAATGAAGAAAAACACAACCCCGCAAAAACCCCAGACTCTCAAAAAGCCAAAGGAGTCCGAACTCTCTCAACTCTCATTGTCAGAATTGAGCAAGGTGGCGGGGGGACCGACCCACTACGGTATGAATTAACCCCCAACCCCCAGATACTCGACTGATATGAATTTTGCCCCCCTTACCCACAATTGGAGGGTTCTTATCTCACACGATCTGTCGTGCTATCAAATCTGCAAACAATCCTTCCACCGCCGCTAATTCCTCAAAATTTCCCTGTTGTACTATCCTCCCAGCCTGCATGACATAAATCCTATCGGCATGACGGATGGTACTCAAACGATGGGCAAGGACAATACGAGTCACGCCCAACTGTTCTAAACTTTGAGTTACGATCGCCTGAGTGCGATTATCTAAAGAAGAAGTCGCTTCATCAAAGAGAAGAATCTGGGGTTTGTGTACCAGAGCACGGGCGATAAACAACCGTTGTCGCTGTCCCCCGGACAGATTACCGCCCCCTTCTGAGATAATCGTATGTATCCCCATCGGCATCGCTTGAATATCATCCGCTAATCCTGCCATTTTCAACGCCGATCGCGCCTCATCTTGGCTGACAATAGCACCCCCAGCAATATTCTCCCAAATCGAACCGCTCATAATTCGCCCATTTTGCAACACGACCCCCAACTGTCGCCGCACTGCTGTAATATCTAATCCCGATAGGTCTTTACCATCATAAAAGATTATTCCCGACTCTGGTGTTTCAAAGCCTAATAATAACCGAATAACCGTAGATTTCCCACTTCCAGAGGGTCCGACAATGGCAATAAATTCCCCCGGTTGTGCTTCGAGGGTGATATTCTCTAAAACTAAAGGGCTATCTTGACGGTAGCGGAAGCAAACTCGGTCTAATTTCAGTTGACCAGAAAGCCTTCCGGGATGAAATTTATGACGATCGACTTCGGGTTGAGTCTTTAAAATGGGTTGGGTGCGTTCCCATAAAATTGTTATTTCTAAAATATCAATCAGGGTATTGCTTAATCGGGTTACACTGATAATCAAAGTTGCAAAAGCGGTGTTAAATGCGAGAAATATTCCTGTAGAGAGTCCTATTTCTGTGGTGGATTGTTGAGTGAAGTAAACCGCTAATCCAAACAGAAGTATGGAACTGACTGCTGGCAAAATAACATTAAAAGTCGTCAGCATATCTTCAATGAACTGGGTACTCAATATGAGTTTCACCTGCTGAGTATATTTTTTCGCCCAACAGGCAAAGGCTTCTGATTCAGCAGCCGCAACGCGCAGTTTGGAGACTCCACTAATTAACTGCACCGTCAATCCAAAAAGTTCTCCAGAAAGCTGTTGGAGAGGACGCATTTTTTGCTGGGTAATCATACCAGATATAAGAGTAACGATCGCTGCCACTAAAGCGATCGCGATCGCTACGAATGCCAAGGGGAGACTGTAAATGAATAACAGTCCCAGATTGAGCAGAGAAAATAAACTGGTAAATAAGATTCGTAAAATACTACCACTCAATCGGTTGCGAATCTGAGTAATGGCGGATAAACGGTTATGGAGATCCCCGGTAGAATATTGGCGGAAAAAAGCCGGTTTGAGTTTTAAGAGTCGATCCCAAACAGCAGCTTGAGTATCATAGCTTACTTGGGTTTGTACTCTGAGGATGGCAAAACTTTGAGCCAATTGAAAGATCGTTACCCCAAAGCTAGCGGCGAACAATCCCAATCCCATTTGGATTAGTAATTTGCGATTCGCATCGGGAATTGCATAATCGACGAGAATTCCTGTTATCTGTGGTGTCAGCATCCCGAACAATGTTGCAATGACTCCCACCCAGCAGATTTTTATTAAGTCTGGGATACTCTCTCTAAAGGCAAATTTGAGAAGGTCAAAAAAAGTGATTTCTTTGTCCGGTAAGGGGCGATAAAAAGTATAGGCGGTGGAGGCAAGTTTTTCTGCAATTTGCTGGGTAATGAGAGTGCGTTTTAACGTGACAGGATCGAATAGTTCGTACCGATTGTTTTGGTTCCCGAGCAGTGCAACCGGGCGATTTTCCGAGCGGGTAAACCCAAGGAGAGAACCACTATCTGTTTTCCACCAATTCGGGGTTAGGGTGACTCGACGGGTACGAAAACCAGACGCTCGGGCGATCGCGGCGACTGGCTCTTTAACTGCGTCTAGGTTTTCCGATTTAGCAGGGGGACGAATGGTTATTCCCAAGGTTTTCCCCACTGCACCCATCGCCATCAGTAAGGGAGTTTCTCCTTGGGGAAAATGGGTAGAAGGATTGAGGATTGAGGCGAGCTCTTGTAGGGCTTTTTCCGTCATGGGATAGGGACAGTAGGAAAGTTACAATTTTCTTAACATAAAATAATCTTAAACGGCTTGTGTTTGTAACAATTCGTAAATATATGATGGTTATATTTTTCCTGTCTATTACAATAGTATTGAGGTTAGAAGTAAGGGAGGGGAAAATAAGATGAATTCTTCTAAAACTAAAACTTACAAAGAAACTAAACTTGAAACCAGCGATCCCACTGTTCCCAATACCTTGACGAAATTAGATTGGGACGCAATAACAAAAATTCCGCCCGGTGGAGGAGTTGAACCGTCACCATTTCATAACGCGATCGAGCTTCCCTACCTCAAATTGGAACAACTTGAGATGATTGTTGGCAGTGGGATTCTCTTTGCAGAATGAAAACGATGCTTGTAAATGTGTGGGTAACAAGGATTGAGTCAGCTTTTCTCTTCTTTTCAAGCAGACCGTAAAAGCACTTTAGCCGATTGTTAAATCTTTGATAACAATCGGTTTTTAACGTATTGTAACGCTATACGTAGCAATCTTAAAATTAGATGCGTTTACTCTGTCAGAAGAGCGATCGCACAAGAAATTTAGAGACAAAATTATCCAAGTTTTTACTGCTTGACTGCAACAAAAACTGTTGGCATTTGAGGAGAGCAATTGTTAGTATAGAAAATATCGCTCTCGATCTTAGTGAGGTAAGACAGATGAAAAACAACAAATCCAGAAAAAACCAACGTCAAGTAAATTCCGACACATCACTTCAATCTCTCAAATTAGAACAGCTAGATAGCCTTGTAGGGGGCTTGGGCATAATGCAGAGAGTAGAACCAGTTTTAGAGAACGCTATAAAAGTAAACGAGAGCGCTGGATTGAGCTCTTGGCACACACTTTAATAACGATGAGGAGCGCGATCGCCTTTCTCATCGTCATTAAGGCTATCAATGCGATCGCATTATCTCCCCAACTGCAAAACGATCGGTAATATGCGGTGGGAGACCTCGGTTTTTCGGGTTGCGTTGAACTTCTGCTTTGTGTGGGCAGTCAAAAAAAGTAGTGTTATACTGCGGCTAATCCTGTAGATTCTCAGAAAGTGGAGGTATCCGAATGAAAAACACGAACAAACAAATTCATCAAGACAAGAATCAAATTAAGAAAGAGAAACATCTACAACTTCAAAAACTGAAACTGGAACAGCTTGAGGGGGTTGCTGGTAGTGGGATTTGGCCTGGAACTGGATGAGGTAATCGACGATCGCCTTCTTAGAATTTCAAGGTGTTGTTAGGAGCGATCGCACTCCCCATATCATTAGGATTATCAGTGCGATCGCATTATCTTCCAAATTTTAAAATTATCAGTAATCTATATTGTACTGTAATTCTTACAGGGAAAGGAATCTGGGATTTAGATGCGTTTGCCCTACTCCAAAAACAAGTTAAGTGGGTGTCTAAATTTAATTGTATACCCGTCATTTAGCATTTCCCACAATCGCAGATTTCTAGAAGAATCGTATAGCAATTCTTCTTGGATACCTACTTAAAATGTTTTTTGTCGTCAACTTTTGTAACAATCTCGGAGTGTTTGCATAATTTTGCTATCGATACTCAGCCTGAATTCGTAGAGGTTTAAAGCGATCGCGCAACGAATTTTGAGACAAAATTGTCAAACTTTGTACTGATTGACCGAGCGAAAAACTGTGGGCATTTGCAGAAAGCTATTGCTAGGATAGAGAGTATCGATTTTGACTCCGAGGTAAGGGCAATGAAAAACCAAAATCAACACATCCATCAAAACAAAACTCAACCTCAACCTAAAAAAGAGAAACTGCCACAACTTCAGTTCCTGAACTTACAACAGCTTGATACTATCTCTGGTGGTGCAAGCCGGGCAGCTTGGGGCTAAATATCACCTTCACCTTAATTTCTCGTGCGAATGGTTGGAATCGTCTATCCTCCCTCAGACCGAATCAAGCGCTGATTAACACCTCCTTCCTGCCACAATTCCTTTTTTTTAAAACGTTGCGCCACCTTAACG
>JBFRWJ010000306.1:0-15379 GCA_051439525.1 Spirulina sp.
ATACTATGTGGTCGCGAATCAATACAGCGAGACAGAAATCGATCGGCTTTCTGTCTCGGACAGTGGCTTTGCCGAAGATAATCGCCTGCCCATCAGTTTCAGCAAACATCCACCATCTGACTTAACGGATGCGGAAATACTGGTGCTCGAAAAATTACTGGGCGATCGCGATGCAATGATACTGTTTAAATCCGAGCAAGTTGTTGCGCGACAGGAAAAAGCTCGCCGGAAAATTCAATTGCACCAGAATGGTGAGGTGCTGATCCCGCATCTGCCTCAACCCGGAATGAGTAGAAGTAATGCCGATCTATTTATTACACTCTCAAAACCCTAACGGTTTACGACTATGCCAACTTACAAAACTCCCGGCGTTTATATCAAAGAGATTTCCCTCTTCCCGCCGTCAGTAGCGGAGGTGGAAACCGCAATTCCTGCTTTCATCGGTTATACAGAGAAAGCGATGAAAGTGGCGACCAACGATCTCATCCTGAAGCCGACCAAGATCTATTCTCTCAAAGACTACGAAAGGTATTACGGTTATCCAGCAGCAGACGAGATTGCCCTGACGGTTGACAGCGATGGCGCGGGGGGATTTACTGTCGCTTCCTTTAGCGAGCCCCAAGCCAACTTCAAATACTTAATGTATTTCAGCCTGAAGATGTTTTTCGACAACGGAGGCGGTCAATGCTACATCATTTCTGTGGGAACTTATCAAGATACGCCCTATATCGGACTGAACGGTAAAAGTGAGAGCAGTAGTGACAGCAGCGATCCCGCTACGATGTACGGTTTGGAGGACGGTTTGGAGGTATTAGCTCTCGAAGACGAACCCACGCTGATCGTCATTCCCGAAGCAGTCAAGCTGACCTCCAGCGATTATCAAAGCCTAGTGAGGGACGTACTGAAACAGTGCAACAAATTGGGCGATCGCTTTGCCATTTTCGATCTGTTCGAGGGGGACAAAGCCCTCGAACCTGACCAACTGAGTACCAATCGGGGATATTTTGGCAACAATTATCTCAAATATGGGGCGACCTACTATCCCTTCCTCAAAACCACGCTCAATTTTTATATTCAAGCTGACGAAACCAACGTCACGGTGACTGTTCTGCCACCGGGTTCTGGGGCGACCGCGACGGCTACTGTAGATGGAGGTGTAGTGAGCGCGATCGCGGTGGTGGATGGCGGGAGCGGTTATACTTTGCCTCCAACCGTTACCATTACGGGCGGCGACGGTTCTGGCGCGACAGCGACAGCGACCCTCGCAGATGGTTCGGTGAACGCGATTACTGTGGATAATGGCGGTACGGGCTATACCTCACAGCCCGAGGTCAGCATCAGTCCTGCGACTCCGGTTGACACCAGTCTTGCCAGTTTCCAAACCTCGAATACAGCACTTTACAACTTTGTTAAAAGCGAACTGAGAAAACACTATGTCAGTTTGCCCCCCAGTGCGGCGGTGGCGGGAGCTTATGCAGCGACGGACAACAATCGCGGCGTGTGGAAGGCTCCTGCAAATGTGAGTCTCGCTAACGTCATCGAACCTGTCATCAAGCTCGACAATCGGCAGCAAGATGACCTGAACGTCGATGCCACAACGGGTAAATCCATCAATGCCATTCGCGCTTTTATGGGTAAAGGAACCTTGATTTGGGGAGCCCGCACCCTAGCCGGTAACGACAACGAGTGGCGGTATATTTCCGTGCGCCGATTTTTCAACACGGTGGAAGAATCGGTGAAAAAATCCACCTACTGGGCCGTATTCGAGCCTAACGATGCCAATACTTGGGTGAAAGTGCGCGGCGCGATCGAAAGCTATTTGACTCAGAAGTGGCGGGATGGCGCACTGGCGGGAGCCACGCCTCAAGAGGCCTTTTTTGTCAGATGCGGTCTGGGCACTACCATGGACTCCCAAGATATTCTCGAAGGCAGAATGAATGTCGAGATCGGCATGGCCGTGGTGCGTCCGGCGGAGTTCGTGATTTTGAAGTTCTCCCACAAACTGCAAACTTCTTAAGGCGACGATCGCTGAGTATTGCGATCGCGATTTCTCAAATTCTTTCGTAAAGGCGTAAAAACTATGGCAGATTATCCCCTTCCCGTCTTTCACTTTACCGTTGATTGGGGCGGCGAGCGCGTCGGCTTCTCGGAGGTCTCCGGGTTGACCCAAGAAGTGCAGGCGATTGAATACCGCGAGGGTTCCTATCCCGAATATTCGGCCCTGAAAATGCCCGGCATCCCCAAATATAGCAACGTGACCCTCAAACGGGGCGTTATCGGCAGCGATAAGGATTTCTTTAAATGGCTCAACACCGTCAAAATGAACAAAGTCGAGCGGCGCGATCTCACCATCAACCTGCTCAATGAAGAAGGACAGCCGGTGATGACTTGGCAGGTTCTCCGGGCTTTTCCGGTGAAAGTCGAAGGGCCCCAACTCAAAGCCACCGGCAATGAGGTCGCGATCGAATCCATCGAACTGGCGAACGAAGGAATTAAAGTACAGATTGACTGATGCCGCACTATTATCCACCCGTCGGATTTCACTTTAGGGTTGAGGTTTTGGGGCTGCCTCCCAACGAGCGCGATGTCTGTTTTGCCGAAGTAAGCGGGCTTTCGGTGGAGATGGGGACGGAAGAGGTGGCCGAAGGAGGAGAAAACCGCTTTATTCAGAAGTACCCCACCCAAGCCAAATACCCGGAATTGGTCTTAAAACGGGGACTGCTGCTGAATTCAGAGGTGTTTGAATGGCTGCGAGGCTGCATTCAAGACTACACCATTCAACCCAAGAATATCGATGTCCAATTGCTGAATGAAGAGGGGGAACCCCTGCTGACTTGGCATCTGGTCAATGCCTATCCCACGAAATGGTCCGTTAGCGATCTCAATGCCACCAACAATGCCATCGCGATCGAAAGCCTGCAATTTTTCTATCAGTATTTTACTTTAGATAGCACTTAAACCATGCCTATTGTTGTCGATGAAGTCGTCATTTCTGTCGAAGTTACCAACCCAGCATCCGGCGGTTCTGCCGCAAAGCCTTCAGCCACGGAGGACAAGCAAGCCATCATCGACGAATGCGTGGAGCGGGTACTCGATATCCTCAAACAAAAGGAAGAGCGGTAAACTATGAGCGATCGCGGGACATTAGAAAAACTCGAGATTCAGGCTTACGAACAGCCCGACTATTCCGGGTCGGCGATCGGGGCGTTCTCGGCCTATATCAACCCGAACGAAATTACTCTCTCCTATGAGATGGAGTACGATAGCGCCCAAGGTTCGGGGACGACGAACAGTCGCATGAACTTCAAAAAAGTGAAACCCGGAGATATGTCCCTGACTTTCTTTATGGATGGGACGGGGGCGAACGGTCACTTAATCGACGTTCAAGAGAAAATCGAGGAGTTCCAAACCATTACGGGATATAACGGCAACATTCACCGACCGAATTACCTCAAGGTTTTGTGGGGGACATTACAGGTGAAACGCTGCGTCCTCAAAAGCGCGTCCATCGCTTACAAAATGTTTAAGCCGGATGGGGTGCCCTTGCGCGCCGTCATTACAGCGAATTTTATCGATAATTCCGACGATCTCACCCGTCAGGCGATCGCTCGAGATACTTCGCCGGATCTCGCTCACGTTCGCATGGTGAAAGCGGGAGATACGTTGCCCGGTTTGTGCGATCGCATTTACGGCGATGCCGATTACTATCTGGAAGTGGCGCGAGTCAACCAGATCGACGATTTCCGCCACCTCACCCCGGGCGGGAAAATTTTCTTTCCCCCCTTGGAGAAATAGCGATGCCCGACCCCAGAACATTACCCATTCCCGCCGAACATCGCGAATTCACCGTTAAAGTGAATGGCGAGGTTCTGGGGCGCGAACATCAGTTAATCGGGGTTTATGTAACCAAGACGGCGAACAAGATTGCCTCGGCTCGTTTAATCTACTTGGATGGGGCGGCAGCAACCGGGAATTTTCCCCTGAGTAATACCGATCGCTTCGTTCCGGGGCAAGCCGTGGAAATTCTCGCGGGGACGGGGCAAGACTCTATCTCACTTTTCCAAGGTATCGTCATTCGGCAAAACTTGAAAATCCGCGATCGCACCGCCCCGCAACTGATCGTCGAATGCCGCCATCCCGCCGTCAAACTGACGATCGCCCGCAAGAATGCTTACTTTTTCGAGCAACGGGACAGCGACATCATCAGTGGGTTATTGGAGGAAGCGGGGATTGAGGCGGAGGTGGAAAGCACCGCCACCGTCTACCCCCAACAAGTCCAGTATTGTGCCACGGATTGGGATTTCCTGCTCCTGCGGGCGGAAGCGAACGGCAAGCTGGTTTTAACGAATGATGAGGGAGTAACGGTCAAAGCGCCTGCCTTCGATCGCCCTCCGATTTGTACCCTCCAATTTGGGGCAACCATTCTGGAGATGGATGCAGCCATTGACGCGCGCGGGCAGTACGATGCCGTTAAGAGTTTGACGTGGGATAGTGCCGCGCAAACCCGGTTGGAGAAAGAAGCCACCGATCCCGGAGTGCAGGGACTAGGCAACCTCGAGAATGCCGAGTTAGCCGCAGTGGCGGGGTTGGAGAGCTATCCCCAACATCACGTCGCGATCGCGGCAGAAGAAGCCCAAGCTTGGGCCGATGCCCAATGGCTGAAATCCCAAATGAGCAGGGTGAGCGGTGTCGTCAAATGCGAAGGCATCGCCACGGTGAATCCGGGGGATATCGTGAGGTTGAGCGGTGTCGGCGATCGCTACAACGGCAATGCCTTCGTGACCGGGGTGCGTCAAGACTTCGACCTCGTGCAAGGGTGGAAGACTCACGTTCAGTTTGGCAATGTGGATCGATGGCTGGGGCAAGAAAATGACGTTTCTGCGCCCCTCGCCGCCGCTCTCGTACCGGGGGTCAACGGCTTGCAGATCGGGGTCGTCGTCAGCAATGAAGACCCGGAGGGAGAACATCGGGTGCGGGTGAGGATGCCGTTAGTGGATGAAGATGAGGAGGGAACTTGGGCGCGGGTGGCGACCTTGGATGCCGGCAGCGATCGCGGCTTCTTCTTCCGTCCGGAAATCGAAGACGAGGTGATTTTGGGGTTTTTAAATGACGATCCCCGACAGGCGGTGATTTTGGGAATGCTTCACAGCAGTGCTAAAGCTGCCCCCTTGGAAGGTTCCGATGACAATCCCGAAAAAATGTATCAAAGTCGTTCCCAAATGAAACTTTACTTTAACGACGAGAAGAAGATCCTGCGATTGGAAACCCCTGCGGGGAATAAGCTGACCTTAAGCGAAGAGGAGGCGGCGATCGCGATCGAAGACCAAAACGACAACAAAATTACTCTGACCCCAGACGGCATTCAAATCGAAAGCAGCCGATCCCTTCACCTGAAAGCGGGGACGGAGTTATCGATCGAAGGGAGTTCCGTCCAAATTGGTTAATTTATCATGGCAGACCTAACTCATACATCATTTCTGGGTCGGGGGTGGAGTTTTCCCCCCGAGTTCGTACTGGAAACCGGGGAGGTGACCATGACGGCAGATGAAGACGATATTGCCGCCAGTCTGAAAATCCTCTTGGGAACCGCCATCGGCGAGCGATTGTTTCATCCCAGATACGGACTCGATCTCTCAGCACTGCTCTTTGAGCCGATGAGTACCGCGATGAAAACGGAACTGTTGGATCGGGCAAATATCGCGATCGCGATCTACGAACCCCGAATCGAACTGTTGTCCCTCGATTTGGAGACAACGGCTGAAAACGAAGGTCAGATCGGCATCGCGATGGAATATCGAGTACGAGCGACCAACTCCCGCTACAACCTCGTTTATCCTTTCAACACCCTTGACTCCAGAGGAGTGCAGAGCATTGGCATCTCCCCGCTTTAAAAAGACAGGGATTCAGAGGTTGGTACTAATAACTGATAACTGATAACTGATAACTGAAATGACCGAACGAGATATCATCCAAAATCTTATCTTTCAACTCGGGCAGAGCCAAGACGATCGCCTGTCTCCAGAGTTGGAAAGTCATTTTGTTGAGATAGACGAGCGGACGACAGCAGAGTTATTGCAGTTTACCCGATCGCTGGCGGAATGGGTTAACTACTATCGCCATCATCCGGCGACTCCCGTGGGAAACTGGCGCAATTTTTTCCCGGAGGATGGGGCGATCGCGGAACTGTCCAATGCCAAGACACCGCCCAATCTCGCCCTATTCCTTGCCTTTCTGGAGCTTTACCAACAGCCGCAAAGCATTATCGATCGAATCACAACCCGCCATTTAGATTTTTATTATCAAAAGGTCTTGGGGCTGCAAAAGAAAGGTGCGATCGCTGACAAAGTTCACCTGTTGCTCGATCTGAAAAAAAATGCCGCACCCCTTCGCATTTTGCCAGAACATTTATTCTCGGCGGGGAAAGATGCCACCAAGGTTGAATTAATCTATGCACCGACGCGAGAAACGATCGTGAATGCTGCTCAAGTTGAATCCTTGCGCTCCCTATTTTTCGACCGACAAGGCGGGGGTGCGATTCGCTCGGCTGCGATCGCGAATTCTGCGGATGGGTTGGGGGGAAAACTCGCGGGAAACGAGCCGAAGTGGTGGGGTTTCGGTCATTCATCCCTGCCCTGGGCTCGGATCGGATTCGCGATCGCTTCTCCCGTCCTGCGCCTGAAGGAAGGTACGCGCACAATAACGGTATCGTTGCAGTTGGATCGGTCGCAACTCAATAATTCTTCCCTCCAAAATGCTTTTGATGTCTTTCTGACGGGGGCTAAAAATTGGCTGGGTCCCTATACGGTTTCTCCAGAATTGGACGCAGGAAATGTGTTGGGATTTAGTTTTACCCTCCTCGAGACCGAGAAGGCAGTGGTTGACTATAATCCTGCCATTCACGGCGATTCCTATCCCGTCCGATCGCCCATCCTACAGGTGGTCTTGAGGGCAAACCATCCCTATAACCCCTTCAGAAATGCCACTCTCAAAACGGCAGCCGTTGCCGTGGAAGTCTCTCAAATTACCTCCTTGCATTTATAAAGCGATCGCGGCATCCTCGATGCGCATAGAGCCTTTTTCCCCTTCGATGTCCAACCCCGTAAAGATTCGCGTTTCTGGGTGGGCTATCCGGAAGCGCTGGGCAAAAAACTGTCGGACATCGCCCTGACGATACAGTGGAAAAATGCGCCGGAAAATTTCTCGGATTATTATCGCGATTACGGTGTCGAGATCGCCAATCATTCTTTTAAGGCAAGGGTTTCCTTTCAGGATGGGGTCAGTTGGGTCAATACCAGCAATGGGGTGCAATTATTCGACTCCCATAATGCGGCTTTACCTCATACTCTGAGGTTTTCTGCCCGTAGTGTTTCGGGATCCCCTAGGATAACGGAAAGCATGACAATCGATCCCCTGAATCGGGAAAGCGGGGTCTGGGCAAGGGATAACGCTAAGGAGTTAGTGCAGCAAAATCCCGCCTTTTCTGGGGTCTCCGAATCCGAACCCGGGGCGATCGCTTTCTCCCTAGAGCAAGACTTTTTCCATACCACTTACCCCCAGAAAAATCTCGAAAATATCCTGAAATACAGCCAAGGGGAAATCGACAATCCCATTATCTTGAACGAACCCTATACCCCCGAGATTCAACGTCTTTCCCTGGCTTACAAAGCCCATTCGGACACCGTTGCGATCGCCTCTACCGATCTGAAGGATTGTGCCCATCCCGATCTGCAATTCTTCCACCTTACCCCCTTCGGGCTCGTGCGGGAACACGGCTATCAGCGCCAACAGATCGAGGCCCGCCTTCAAGCCGGGATCGGTTGGGCAGTGCCGCTCTTACCCCAGTACAATCATGCAGGGGAACTGGCGATCGGTTTCAGCTCATTAAAGGCTGGCGATAGTGTCAGTGTCTTATTCCAAGTCTCGGAAGGCAGTGCCGATCCGGATTTGCCCTGGGAAGAACTCCATTGGTTCGTCCTGTGCGATAACTATTGGAAGCCGTTGAGCCGTTCTGAAGTGGTAGGAGATACCACGAATCAACTCCGAAGAAGCGGGATTATTCAGTTTCTCATTCCCCTAGAAGCAACGACTGAGAATACGATTTTGCCACGGGATTTAATCTGGATTAAAGGCGCAATTCAAAACAATGTTACGGCTGTTTGTCAACTGATTGAAGTCGCCGCTAATGCGATCGAGGTGCAATTTGTCGATCGCGGCAACGATCCCCAACATCTCCTGACTGCCCTCGAACCTCTGAAGATTGAGAAACTCAAGCACGGACTTTCTGCCATTAAGGCAGTCAAACAACCCTATGCCTCCTTTGGGGGGCGAGGGAGAGAAAGCGATCGCGCCTTCTACACCCGCGTTTCGGAGCGACTGCGCCACAAGAACCGATGTCTCACTGCTTGGGATTACGAACGGATCGTTCTCGCTGCTTTTCCGAGGGTGTATCAAGTGAAATGTATTCCTCACGCTCAAGAAAATTCTTGGCTCGCCCCGGGTCATGTTCTGCTCGTCGTCGTCCCCGATCTCAAAAACAAAAATGCCATCAATAGACTCGAACCCAAAGTCGATGCCGATACGCTCGATCGCATCGCCGACTATGTGAAAAAACGAGCGGGGATGCAGGTGCAGATCGCGGTTAAAAATCCCCGCTATCAGAAAATTCAACTGGATTTTAAAGTTAAATTTCATGTCGGATATGAATTTAATGACTCCAGAACCCGACTCGCAGGGGAAATTATCCAATTCCTCTCTCCTTGGGTCGATCGCCGCGATCGCACCCTTTCCTTTGGCGGGAAAATTTATAAATCCGTCCTCCTCGATTTTATCGAAGATTTAGGCTTTGTCGATTATGTAACGGATTTTAAAATGTATAGCTTTGGCGGAGAAGAAACGAATCATAATGACATTAATGAAGTGTTACCCGCCACTCCCGATACGATTCTGGTTTCCCATTCCACTCATCTTATCGATCCCGCGATCGCAGTGCCATGATTTCTCCCCTTACGATTCCCAAGCAAAAAAATCGACCGTTGGCGATGGATCGCCAGCAATTGTTTGAGATTGGCCGCAAATATATACAGGAGTTATCCGGTCGGATTTGGACGGATTATAATCTTCACGATCCGGGCGTGACGACTCTCGAATTATTATGTTACGCGCTGACAGATTTGAGCTATCGCGCTTCATTTCCCATTGAAGACCTATTAGCCAGCAAAACCGATAATGCCGAGGAAATGAAGAAGCAATTCTTCACGGCACGTCAGATTTTACCCGATCGCCCTCTGACGCTTTTAGATTATCGCAAATTGTTAATTGATATTGAAGGGGTCAAAAATGCTTGGTTGCACCCCGCCAGTCAGGTTTATTATGCAGATACGATCGCGGGGGAGTTGTTACACGATAATCCCGAGCGATCGGGGATTGTTGAGGTCAATATTGCAGGTTGGTACGAGGTCAAGATTCAGTATGAAGCGGATGCGATCGCCGAGGATATACTGCCGATCGTGGGGGAAAAATTACAGGCAAATCGCAATCTCTGCGAAGATTTTTTGACACCTAATCCGATAGAAACCCAGTTATTTCAGCTTTGTGTCGAACTGGAATTAACCCCCGATGCCAACGTGACGAAGGTGAATGCTGACATCTTATTTCAAGTGCAAGAATATCTGTCTCCATCGGTTAGATTTTACACCCTCGCTGAAATGTTGGCACGTCAAAAAGCAGACGGAACTCCCTACACCGTCGAGGAAATTTTTGACGGGCCCGCACTCGATCGCGGTTTCATTGATGACGAGGAACTAGAAAAAGCCGATTTACGTACTGAGATTCGCCTGTCCGATATTATTAGTATCATCATGGATATTCCGGGGGTGCAGGCGGTTCGAGATATTGTAATTAATCCAGAAGGAAGTCAAGTCCCCTTAGCGAACAAATGGATCGTTCCTATTGAAGCAGGAAAACAAGCACTATTGAACCCCGATCCTACAGTATCTCGCTTAGTTTTCTACAAGCGCAATATGCCTGTCGTGCCGGGTCATTTAACTGATGAGAATGAGGGCGCGATCGCGAATTCTCCAAGGGATTTAGAGAAGGATCTTCCCATTCCCCTCGGCAAATATCGAGAGTTAGAACGTTACTATTCCTTTCAAAATCATTTCCCGGCAATTTATGGTTTGAGCGACATTGGTTTAAGCAGCACAGCAGATGACAAGCGCAAAGCATTGGCTTATCAATTAAAAGCCTATTTGCTTTTCTTCGACCAAATTATGGCGAATTATTTTGCTCAACTCAGTCGTATTAAAGAATTATTTTCTCTCGATCCCGAATTGCGCCATACCTATTTTTATCAAGTTGTAGACTCATTTAAAGATTACCAGAAAATTTATGCGGGGGATGAGGTGATAGACCCCCTGCAAACTGAGAGCAACGATCGCGAAGAAAACGCGGGTTTCGATCGCCGCAACCGCTTTCTCGACCACTTAATCGCTCGTTTTGCCGAACGGTTTCACGATTTTGCGAACATCATGTATTCTGCATTTGGCGAGAGTCCCGAACAGATGCTCCGCTATAAGTGCGACTTTTTGAAGAATTATCCGGGGATTAGCAGCGAGCGATCGCTTGCCTATAACTATAGCTTGCAGAATGATAGCGATCTCTGGAATACAGAAAATGTTTCCGGCTTAGAAAAACGATTGGCAAAACTCTTAGGAATTCGAGATTTCCGGCGCAGGAATTTAGGCGAAATGAGTTATGATATTTATGCCGAAATCGATGAAAGTCTAACGGATGAGTTTCGGTTTCGCATTCGCCAGCGAGATACGTTAGAAATCCTGCTCAGCAGCAGTACGAAATACGAGACTCGGGAACTGGCCAGAACGGCAATGGAACAGGCGATTCATGCGGCTTTATTACCTTCAGGATATCAACGCAAAATCTCGGCAAATGATAAATATTACTTTAACATTATTGATGGGACGGGAGAGATCGTGGCTCGACGCATTGAATATTTTAATACAGAAGGAGAAATGAATCGCGCGATCGATGAACTCAGAGAATACTTGCAGGAAAATTACAGCGATGAAGGGATGTATTTAATTGAAAATATTCTTTTTTTACAACCGAAGTCAAATACCGACCCAGAGCCAAATACCGATCCCTTTTTGCCTATTTGTCCCAATCCAAATTGCACCGATTGTGTTGAAACCGATCCCTATTCTTATCGCCTCGCGATTATCTTACCCGCTTATAGCGATCGCTTCCGAAATATGAATTTTCGGCGTTTCGTTGAGGGAATCATTCGAGAGGAAACTCCCGCTCACATCCTGCCTAAGATTTGCTGGATCGGCAAGGATGATATGGCCGAATTTGAAAAACTGTATCGGGATTGGATTTACCTCAAAGCGGGGGTAGAAAAAGCCAATCGAGAAGAAAAATTGCAGAAATTTATCGACAAATTATTTGCCGTAAAAAGCGTTTATCCCCAGCAAAAATTATGGGAGTGCAATAGTGAGGAAGAGCGAGATAAATTTATTCTCAATCGCACTATTTTGGGCAGCGATGAGAACATTGAAACTTAAAAAAATCAGCATTTTTTACAATGACTCCATCCACAATTAATAAATTCACAAGGAAAAAACAATGACAGCAGCCCTAAAAATCCTCGAGAAAATTACCACGGGTTATACGATCTTTGAAAAAGATCAGGTATTGACCGAAAAACAACTGAACGGCATCACCAATTACCTGAATGACGAGACTCGTCTTACTCGGGTCAATGTCTTGGGGGTGGGGATTATTTCCGGCTTGCGGGTTTCCGTCCAAAGTGATGTCGTAACCGTCACCAAAGGCGTAGGGATTACCACAGATGGCGACCTACTTTATTACGGCAATGACACGAGTTTCGATCGCTTTCTCGAATACAATAAATCTTATCCAAAATACGCCCCTTTGTATCTCGGTGGCGATACAAGCGGAGACATGATTCCCGTCTACGAGTTAATTCGTCAGGAAGTCACCGACGATCCGAGAAGTCCCATTTTTTCGTTGCCTGACTTCACCGCACAAACTGGCAAAGAACTGCAAGAAATGGTTGCAGTTTTATTGATGGAAAGTTATGTCAACGATCCCGATCTCTGTACGGGAACCGATTGCGATAATTTGGGTCAAGATTGTATCAATACCCTTAAATTGCTGTTGGTAGACAAAACTTCTCTTAATTTGCTGAAACCCGCGATCGCAACTCCCGATGAAGCCTTTAGCCAACTCAATGAAATTGTGGCCGATCGCCCCCTCATCTCGCAATCTATCAATTCTCTTAGCGAACTTGCTGACGTTTATCGTACCGTCTGCACGACGATTCACGATCGATTACTCGTAGAACTTCCCAAGGTGTATCTTTATTGTCAAACCTTCCTTGCCGATGTCTTTCCCTTCGATCCGACCGATGATTGGAGGACTCGACTGATAGAGATTCAAAATGTTGCCAGTTCCGATCTGGGAATTCAATACTATTACGACTTTCTCAAAGATATGGTCGAGACTTACAACCAATTTCGAGACTTGTTGTTTGGCGATCGCACGTGGTGTTGCCCGGAGATCGATCGCTTTCCCAAACATCTTTTATTAGGAACTTTAGATCCAGATTCCGATCCCGACGAAAATCGCACGGCTTTTTATCCCTCACCGGCAATGAGCCAAACGACAGAATCCCGAAATCATGCCAAATTTTTGGCTCGCAAACTGGACGTGCTGATGCAAACGTTTCAAGTGCCGGCGATCTCCGATGATGCCCCTATTCGCATCACCCCCAGTTTGTTGGAAGATCGACCCTTGGAAGAACGAGCAATCCCCTATTACTACCAAGCCAGCGAAACGAATCCGATTCATAAAAGCTGGAATTATTCCCTGAGTCAGCGGCAAATGGATACTCGCAATTATTCTTATCATGCCGCGACTTATGGGGCAACCGGAGCGGCAGCCAACCCCCTCACCTCACAAATCGGCCGCTTTTCCTTCTTCCGGATCGAAGGGTATTTGGGGCAAAGTCTCGAAACAGTAGTCAGTGCGATTTATAACGCGATCTATTCTAGCAATCTCCCTTTTTCCGTGATTTTTGCCCAACTGGGGGGACAGCCTAGCCCACCTGGGGAGGCTGATGAAAATGGTAGAATCCCTTTCAACAATTTGATTTCCCAGCATTCAAGCCTAGAGCATTTCGGTGGTGTAGCCCGGGGCGGGACATTTGTGGTGTTAGCCGATACCAATGATGAAACTGTCATCGCCGATTTTGTTGTGCCTTATTATATTGCCCCACCCCACCCCATCATTGCGGCCGATGGACTCAATAGTCAACGCACTCAATTAATCCAGATAGGATATCTGGCAGTCTTTGGTTCTTCGTCAGGGCACAATCCGCGTCAAGCCTCACAATGTCTGCGCGACCTTGGCTACTACCTGAATATCATTATTGAAAGTTGTCGTCAACACAACACGCAGGATTTAGAGGAATTTATTGCCAATGTCAAAGAGATGAATAAGGCACTCGGCTACCCCAACAGCTGGTTTGTTACGTTTTATCAGGCAGTTAAGAGCAATCACGAACTCGTGGGAGAGGCAGCCAAAATTGCTAATTATTACCTCGATCGCGCGATCGCGGCTTTGGCTTCTTATAATATTGACGCTGCCGATGGACTCGAGAGCAAATTCATTCAATTAGTCAACATTGGATATCTGGCAATCTTTGGGTCTTCTCCGGGGCACGATCCGCGTCAAGTCTCAAACTGGCTGCGCGACCTTGGCTCTTACCTGAATATCATTATCGAGAGTTGTCGCCAAGACAGCACGCAGGATTTAGATGAATTTATTGCCAATGTCAAAGTGGCAAACCCGGCAAGCGGCTACTCCAACAGTTGGTTTATTGATTTTTATCTGGCGGTTAAGAGCAATCACGGACTCATCGGAGAGGCGGCAAAAATTGCCAATTTTTATCTCGACCATGCGATCGCGGCTTTATCTTCCGACAATATCAAAGCTGCGGATGGACTCAAAAGTAACCTCGATCGATTAGTCGCAAGTGCAGAGCGGGTTGCCTTTGGCCCTTCTCCGAAGCCCGATCCCGATCGCCTGCGCAACCTGAGCTACTACCTGAATATCATTATCGAGAGTTGTCGCCGAGAGGACAGCCTAGATTCAGAGCGATTGAGGGCTAGTATCCAAGATATTAGCAAAGAATTGGGCTACTCTAACCCTGAGATTAGAACTTTTTATGAGGCGGTTAAGAACAACCACGGACTCGCGGGAGAGGCGGCAACAGTTGCCAATTCTTACCTTGATTGCGCGATCGCTGCCCTATCTTAGAAAATTATCAGTCCATGTCCAACTCTCCCCATCGAATTCGCCGACTGCGCTATGTGGTTTCGACCAATAGCCAAGAGGAGGCGTTTGCCATTCGCAAGAGCCTGCGCGATCGCTGGTCTGAGGAACTCTTATCCGCCATCGAAGGTGTTTTTGATGAAGCTGTCGGAAGCGATCGCCTCCTCCATCTTTCCAAGTTAGAAATCAACTTAAAAGTGAGTTCCGAAGGAGAACTGATGGAAGTGTTGCCCGAGTTAATCCGACAGCAACTCGAGGAACAATTGCGGTGGATGAAGGGGGAAACCGTCCCGACGACTCAAGCGGGGGCGATCGAGGGGGAGGCGATCGTTCCATCCAACCCGTTCGACTCGTTACTTTACTACTTGCAGGCGGGTTCGCTGCCTTGGGAAGTTGCTTATAGGAGACCTTCGGATATTGCCGTTTACTTAAAGGAGACCTGCCGCCAGCAATGGCCGGAATTGCGCGATCGCTTGCGCCGCCAACGGGAAACCGCTCCTTTCTATTTCCGCTTGCTGCAATTCCTCCCTCCAGAAGAAGTGCCGGATCTCGTCAATGCCGCATCGGAGCAGATCCCGCAGGTGTGGAGAACGGCACTGGTACAATTGCTAACTTTAGTGTTGGCAGCGAAACCCGAGGTTTTCCCGCAACACCCTCGCTGGCGACTCGCGGCGGCGATCTGGTCAAAATCTTGGCCAACCCGAGAACGCAGCATCGTTGCCGATTTGACCGCCCTTGCAGACAGCGTATTATCGTCGGAGGAAAAGGAGCAATTCGGGGAGCTTATCGCGTCCTTGCCCCCATTGGCGGCGGCGATCTTGCAGCCGACAACAAGAAGGGATTCCGTCCCCGATCGCCCGCTATCGGCCAGCCAAGCAGAGCGAGATCCCGGTTCTGCTTTGAGTGAGAAAGAGAGGACATCGCGGCGGGAGAGCGATCGCGACTTTCCCGATCTGCCTTCATCTCCTCCAATGTCCAAACGCCAAGCAGGGGGAGAGTCCAGTTC
>JBFRWJ010000307.1:0-10041 GCA_051439525.1 Spirulina sp.
GCGTTGGAGTCAAATCCAAAGCAATATGGGGATGACTCATACGTTAGTGGCAACGACAAACCAGAAAAATTCTCAACCGAATAATTCTTTATTTTTTCAGGATATCGATCATATCGTTTTAAATGTAGAAGTTGGCCGATTACAGTCAGCAATCGATTGGTATTGCGCGGTATTCGGGTTCGAGTGCCAACAAACCTTTAATATCCAAACCGCGCGATCGGGTTTGCATTCACGGGTTATGGTGCATCCAGCAAGTGGCATCACAATCCCTATCAACGAACCGACTTCCATCAATTCGCAAATTCAAGAGTTTTTAAACGAAAATCGCGGCGCGGGAGTTCAGCATATTGCTTTAAAAACAGATCGACTTTTACCAATAACGAGCAAGTTACGAGATGCCGGCGTATCTTTTTTAGATGTTCCTCCTACTTATTATCGTCAACTCCGTTCTCGATTTCAAAATTTGCCTTTATCAAAACAAGAATGGCAGCTCATCGAACAACAAAAAATTCTGGTTGATTGTCAATTCCCTTTAGAAAATAAACCGCCGCTTTTGCTACAAATTTTTACTCAACCCATTTTTTCTGCACCGACCTTCTTTTTTGAACTCATCGAACGTCGCCAACAAGCCGAAGGATTTGGGGAAGGAAACTTTCGTGCATTGTTTGAAGCGATCGAACGAGAACAAATTCAGAGAGAATTTTAGAAACGATCGAAAAATACTGAGTCGGCGCGCTTTTTTATTCCTGACCAAAGTTTATAAAAATAGAAGAATATCGGAGATAATCCGCTCAATTTTCGTATTTGTCCGGTGCAACCCAGAAAAATTTGTTTGTTTGAACGGGATTGAGAACTCAAAAAACTCAATATCCTCTAAAGGACTTATCGATCGCAATTTCTCTCACTCATGAATAGTTGTTCGCCGACAACGGCGATCGCGCCGTTTTTTTTCCTTTACGAATGGCAATTTGTCCGGTAAGGTGGCTCGGGAACCGCGATCGCCGAAGAGAACCATTATTTTAACTTTTGTTGCGGGATCGCGATCGCGCCCCGAGGGAAATTTTACACTCGCTTTGATGAGTTGCTCGATAACAAGTACGATTTATGGCTTATTTTTGGTTTAAGGCGTTTCACCTGATCGGTGTCGTGGTCTGGTTTGCCGGGTTGTTTTATTTAGTTCGTCTCTTTGTCTATCACGCGGAAGCCTCCGAACGAGACGAACCCGCACAAACCATTCTCAAGGCGCAATACGAAATTATGGAAAAGCGCCTCTATCACATTATTACCATGCCCGGAATGGTGGTGACAGTGGCCATGGCGATCGGTTTGATTTCCACGGAACCCGAAATTTTAAAATCCGGCTGGCTGCATATTAAACTCGCTCTTGTCGCGCTATTACTGGGTTATCATTTCTTTTGCGGGCGCATTATGAAACGATTGGCACGAGGAGAATGCAATTGGACGGGTCAACAGTTTCGTGCCTTAAATGAAGCACCGACAATCTTATTAGTGACGATCGTTCTCTTGGCTGTCTTCAAAGGAAATTTACCTTTAGATCTAACCACTTGGCTGATTTTTGCCCTCGTGATTGCCATGATTGCGGCCATTCAACTTTACGCGAAAAAGCGCCGCCAAGACAAAGAAAAAATGTTAGAGCGCATTCAACAACAAACCTCCGTCTCGTCAGCGAGTTAAAGCGTTGGGTAACTTGTCTAGGGACGCGGCAGAAAACGTCCCTAGAAATTTGCCAAGATTAACTACATAAAGAGCGATTTGTTATTGCATTTTAGTGCTTTCTTAATGTAGTTGAGTTAGCGGAAATGGGTTTGATTTTCTATTTGCCTTTGCTTCCACTGAACGGTTGAACCCCAGTCGCCGGATAGTCATCGTGAGAGGGACTGAAAACCATTGCGGCAGCTTCTGCCAGTTTTTGAAAAAAGCCGGGTTGCTTGCGCAAATGGGTTAAGGCATCCATTACGTCATCTGCCGAAAACTCAAACCCTTCTTCTTTCCCGAGAGCCGCCAAGTCGTCCGGATGGAGTTTCGCGGCCAACTTTTCTTGGAGTTCTTGGTTGTTAGCGGCTTCCGTCAAAAATTGCAATACTTTATCTTGAGACATGATAAGATTTTTATCAAAAAGAACAAAAATATCCTCCTACTTATCAGGATACAAGGAATGGAAAAGATTGGGGAAAATGTAACGTTTGTTTAACTTTTATCCATCGCGATCGCGGGAGTCGCGATCGCCTCAATGTTTACGTCATGACCGCAACAACACGCTCGCCGCTTTGTAAGGTTTCCCGTGCTGCTAATGCTTCTTGACGTGCCAAGCGATCGACGGCGATAATATCGTCTAACGTGGGAGTCTGAGTATTTTGAGATTGGTAGCGATCGCAAACTTTTTCGATCAGTTTGGGAATATCTAAAAAGCCGATCTTCTCTTCTAAAAATAGGGCAACGACTTGTTCGTTAGCCGCATTTAAAACGGCTGGCATAATGCCCCCAGCACGCCCCGCAGCATAGGCTAAATCCATGCAAGGATATTTTTGGCGATCGGGGGCGCGGAAGGTCAAACTCCCCAATTCCACTAAGTCTAAAGGCTTCCAATTGGTGGGAATGCGTTCGGGATAAGATAGGGCATATAACAAGGGCAAACGCATATCCGCCCATCCCAATTGAGCCAAAACCGATGTATCTTGGACTTCAATTAATGAGTGAATGATACTTTGAGGATGAATCACAATTTCAATATTGTCATAGTCCATGCCAAAGAGATAATGTGCTTCAATAACTTCTAAGCCTTTATTCATTAATGTTGCCGAATCAATGGTAATTTTTTGTCCCATCGTCCAGTTGGGATGTTTCAGGGCATCGGCAACGGTAACTCGAGCCAATTGTTCGGCGGGTAAATCGCGAAAAGCGCCCCCGGAAGCGGTTAAAATAATCTTGCGAAGTCCCTTTTCCGGTACGCCTTGCAAACATTGGAAAATCGCTGAATGTTCCGAGTCTGCGGGCAGTAATTTCACTCCATGTTTTTGCACTAAAGGCAAGACAACCGGACCGCCAGCAATGAGGGTTTCCTTATTCGCCAGAGCAATATCTTTCCCGGCCTCAATGGCAGCTAAAGTGGGTAAAAGTCCCGCACAACCGACAATTCCCGTCACGACGCTTTCCGAGTCGCCATAAGCCGCCACTTCGACGACTCCGGCTTCTCCAGCTCGGATAATGGGAGAATAATCAAGGGAAGACAGTGCCGCTTTGAGTTCGGGGAATTTGCTTTCATCCCGAATGGCCACAATTTCCGGTTTGAATTGACGAACTTGCTTCGTCAGTAATTCTACATTCCGCCCGGCAGCTAAACCCACCACCCGAAATCTATCCGGATATTGTTGCGCGATATCGAGGGTTTGCGTGCCGATGGAACCCGTCGAACCGAGAATTGCGATCGCTTTCACAGAGCTTCTCCCTTAATTAAACTTAATACTTTGGAAATTTTTGTTAAGTTCAGTCTATCAAACTCCGTCCGCTCGGCATACTCCCTCGGGTTTTTGAGGTGTTGAGGCGATCGCGATTGTCCTGCAACTTCCGTGTTAAGGCGTTCTGAAGCAAAAATCTTCTCCAACTTCCCGAATATCTAGATCTTCATGCTGTAATGCTCTTTGAATCAAACGTTCTGTCATCTTCTCATCAATCTGGACATACAATTCTAAAAATCTTCTATACTCTTCATCCGTTCCATTTTTCAAGATTAATTCTGCCGTATTTTCAAGATGCTCTAATAGCCAAGTTTTCGGCAAAGATAAAATTGCCTCGCGGCAAAGCTGAATATCTGAATGCGCAACACTAGCTAAATCCAATAAATCGGGAAACAATTGCTGGCGTTCCTCTAATCTCAAATAATCTAAAAGACGTAATGCCGTTCCCCTCTCAACTGGATTATGTAATGCCATTCGGAGAGAATTTACGCGATCTTCTGTTTCTTGAAGAAACACTTGCCGAATTTGAATGAAACTCGTTTCCCGTTCGACTAATTTTTCCCACAGCGTAACGCCTGCCTCTGGATATTTCTGTTGTAACATAGCTTTATTTCAAGATCTCTAAAGTTTTTTACCAATATAGACCCAATCGCAATAATGTATAGAGAGAAATCGGAAGGATAACATTTTGAGAAATTTGAGACTCAATGCTATTGTTGCTTGCGCCACTCAAAATTAAAAACTAGAAGTTGGTGAATTGTCCCGATCTTATCATTGCGATCGCGATAAAAGTAGCAGACTGTGAAGACAGTATATACAAAAAATGCAAGTTAGGATGGAAATAAACGACTTATGTTTGCGCTACAACTAAAAAAAATCTTTAAACTTCGTCCTTGGCGAATATTTTTCGCAGCTTTATTTTGTTTGGTAACGATCGCGGCGATCGTCTTTCCCCGACTTCCTGTCACCGCACAGCCCATCAATCAGGCGACCATTATTGAAATTCTCGACAGCGATCGCGTTTTCATTCAGAATGAAAAAGCCGATGTGGGCAGTATTGCCCGACGGGGACAGCGCATCAGCACCGAAGATGCCCGAGCCGGATTGCGTTTCGAGAATAATGCGATCGTGCGCATCGGACGCAATGCCTCTTTTTTGGTGGGCAGTCGCTGCGTGCAACTCCAACGGGGTCGCATTGTTGTTGCTGGCTCGATGCAAGGCTGTCTCGGTTCCATCATCGCAGCCACCCGAGGCACGATTTTCCGCTTGGAAGTGGGGGAGGTGGCAGGAGGACAGATTATCGTTATTGAGGGAAAGGTCGATGTGACCAATCTTGTCGATCCCGACGGTCCTCCTGTAGAACTCACAAAAGGGCAAGTCTTAACCGTGAGCCTGATAGGGAGATGGGGGCCCGTCGAACAACTTTCCCCAGAGGAGTTGCAGGAGATTTTGGAAACTCCGCTTTTCCAAGATTTCCAAGTTCCCCTCTCAGACGCGGAAAGTCCTGCAACCGAACAACCCCTTCCCGCGATCGAGCGTCTCTGTCGTTCTCTGGTCTCGGTTTATAAAGCCAATTTGCAAGCCTCTTTAGTCCAAACTTGGGAGGTTCCCCGACCGCCCCATAAGGGAGTTTGGACGACGCGACTCGCCTATAAATTACACCGAGACGGAACCGTTAGCGACGTTGAAGTCATTCAATCGAGCGGCTTTGAACCTCTCGATCGCTCAGCCATCGACCATCTCCAGAACATCCAAGCCGTATTTCGACCGTTTCCCAGTTGCTACCAAGCCGATTTTATGGAAATTACCCATCGTTTTGAACTCACTTATCGTTGAGGCTTCTCAGCTTTTAGCTAAACCGGATGACCGCAAGCACCATGTTCCTTCTCTTGTTGAGGCGTTTCTCGGGATAACAACTCTCGAGCTAAATTTTCCCCAGAGGTGTTAGAAGTGCCTTGTAAATAGCGATCGAAGAGCAATCGCGTTTGTTGATAAGCGATTTGTGCATTTTCCTCAACGGCATTGTCCCACAATTGGGATTGCTGGGCATGGTGTACGAATCCATCAAAGAGCATTTCGCAATCCCGAGTATATTTTCGAGTATCTTGGAGGAGGTGTTCGTGCCAGACGAGATCCACATCTTTAGGGGGAACGAGGATTTGAGACGGATGTAAATAGCAGAG
The DNA here is from genome assembly GCA_051439525.1 of Spirulina sp. Taxonomy (GTDB): domain Bacteria; phylum Cyanobacteriota; class Cyanobacteriia; order Cyanobacteriales; family Spirulinaceae; genus CCY15215. The sequence goes on from JBFRWJ010000307.1 coordinate 5,660, forward strand.
GAAGAGAAAAAATAGATAACGAACGATCGCGAGATGGGTTTGTCGGGCGCTCCATCCTTGTCCTCGGGTCGAATGCAGAGAAGTTGCAACCGACCCGAGATCGAGTTGCGCGAGTTTCTCTTGCAAAACCCCGCCTTCGAGTTGCGCGAGCATTTGTTCGACGCGATCGCCGTGTTGGGGATCTTGAACGACGTGAGTTTGACTGTATTTGAGAGTAGAATCTAACAAGGAAGCAAGGTGACAATAACCAAAATTTGACATTATAATAGTCTCCGTACAATATTAGTCAGATGAAGTAGTCGTTATCTAGATGACTACTTTTTTCTTGGGTCGATCGCGGGGAGCGATCGACAGGGGATAACAAAAGTAGGGGAAAATCAGAAAATTCTTAAACCCCTAAACATATTTCATCTCAATTGTCCGTATATTACGCACTGCGCCATGACACGGGATAACAAAAGCGGGTGAAAGGAGAGAGAAATCTGAAGATTCTCAACCCCTTTCCTCTTCACGCGCCCAATCTGCAATTGGGGGTATCCGAACCCATCAAGAGGGATGCGTCAATTCGCGAATGCCTTGGTGTCAAAGGACGATCGAATTGGGCGATCGCCATTGAGGTTGGATTGGAGATTGGGTTGAGGCAATGTTCTACTCGGCTTCGCGAGCGATCGCCGAGAAGCAATGTCGATTGTTCGCGATCGTCATGTTTAAATTGCCAGAGTATTGCGATCGGTTTAATCATTAATGGAGAACTTTATCGCAACCACAGAATTCTCGCTCTACACACCATTTATTTCTCCATCACTAGCTATACTTTAAACTATTTCTTTAAAAATAATATGCAGTTCCCGGTCAGTAAAAACTCAGATATTTTCGTCGGACTAAAAGTCAAATTCATCTCCAAGAACCTTGCTTTTCTGAGGGACAAACTGACGGCATTTCCTGGAAAATAAGTCGTTGTGTAGCGATTATCCGATCGCAAAAAATCTCTCGATCGAATAACACAAATCGTGTTTCTAGTTCGATCGGTCAAAACTTTTTGAATTCTTTAAATTCTCCAATGGGTTTTAACCAAGATTTATTATTAGCTACAAAAATAATTTGATAATATAAAGCAAAGTCATCGTATAAAACCGCAAAAATTATCTTGACGAGTTCAGAAAAATATGGCAAGTCTCAGAGCCTCCGAGGAAGGACAAGCCAAAATTACAGAAGCGCGAAACAGAAAGGGATGGCGCATCAAAGCCGAAGATACCAGACCCTTGAAAGAAGCGAGTAAATTGCTCCTGCAACGCCACGGCCAAGCCAATGGCTGGGAAGAAAACGATCTCAAATGGCTGAGAGATTTAGAAAAAATTCTTCGTATCGATAAAGAGCAAGTTAACGAACTCAAACTCGACATTGCGAAAGCGAAGAATGGTTCCGTGCGCGATCGCATCGAACAAACCATCGAAGAAGACGAAATCTTCGCCAAAGATATCTCCTACGGCTCTTGGAGTCGCTTCGCCGGGCGCAAACGACAAGGAATTAAAGCGCATACCTTTAAAGTCTACTGCGAGGTTCTCGGTCTTTCTTGGGAGGAGATTGCCGATCGCGAAATTCCCTCAACTCCCCAACGCACCTCGCGCCATATCGAGGGATCGCGGCACAATTTACCTGGTCGCGATCGTACCGCCTTTGTCGGACGGCGCAAAGAACTCAAGAAATTGCTCGCCCTCCTATCTCCCAATAGTCCCGTCAATCGCATTGGCATCGAAGGAGAAGGAGGACTGGGGAAAACCGCTCTCGTTTTAGAAGCGGCCTATCGCTGCTTGCACGCGAGTCTGAACTTGGCGACATCTTCCACCACAGTCCCGGTTTTTGATGCCATTATCTTCGTTTCCGCTCAATCTCAACGCCTCACCGGGACGGGAATTGTCCAACGCCTCAGACGAGAACGCACCCAAAGGGATATCATCCGTGCCATCGCCCGCACTCTCGATATTCCCGAACTCGCTTATACTGCCCTCGAAGACGGACTCGAGCGCTTACAAAAGTATCTTTCCCGACAGCAGGTGTTACTGATCGTCGATAATCTGGAAACCATCGAAGATCGCGATACCGTCCTCGCCCTACTCTACGAACTGCCTTCCACGGTGAAAGCCGTGGTCACCACCCGTCAACCCGCCCCTTCTCTCCTTCCCATTCGCCTTGATTCTCTCCTCCAAGAAGATGCTTTGGATTTGATCGTTCATGAAGTGGAAGAAAAAGGCTTAGAACTGAGTCCGGAAGATGCAGAACAAATTTATGAAAAAACGAAAGGACTTCCCGCCGCGATCGTTTATACCATCGGTCAATTGGCAGCTCAATCCCCGATCGCAGAAGTCCTCGAAAGATTGGCTCGGGCGACGGATGATGTGTCTCGCTATTGTTTTGAAAGTTCGGTTAAACTCTTATCGGAATCTGCCCGTCATCTCTTAATGGCACTGGCACTTTTTCCTCAATTGGCATTGCGAGAAGCGATCGCTAAAGTTTCTGCAATTGAGGAATCCATTACTCTTGCCGATAATTTGGCGTATTTGCAAAAACTTTCTCTCATCAAGCAAAGAGAAGAGCGATACACGATGTTACCCGCAACCCGCTCTTATGTTCTCGTACAATTGGAAAATTCGCCAAAATTTGAGAAAGAAGCGAGAAAACACTGGTTAGATTGGTTCTTAGGCTATGTTCGACAACATGGCAGCCAAGAATTTCAGGATTGGCGCGATTACGATAACCTCGAACAACAATGGGGCAATCTTTCCGAAGCGATCGAGTGGTGTCTCGGCAGGGAACAATACGAAATATTTAAAGAATTTTCCCTCTATCTGGGTGGCTTTACTCGTTTTCGGGGCTATTGGGACGAACGCTTGGTTTGGACGGATTATTTATTGCAAGCGGCAAGAGAAAAAGGCGATCGCGTCACCATCGCTCGGGCATTGTACGATAAAGTTCACACTTTGACTTTAGTCGATCGCCCCGCCCGACAACAAGAAGCGATCGACTCGTGCGAAGCAATTTTAAAGGATTCCGATACTTTAGAATTCAAGTCTCGTTTTGAGATTATGGTGCAACTGGCCATGCTTTATATCAATCGCAAACAGTTTTTACTCGCCGCAGAATGGCTCGAGGAAGCCAAAACAACCCTCGAAAGTGCAGATTTAACCGAAGAAGAATCCTTGCGCTTGCAAATTCATCTCCTGTATCGTCAGGGAAGAATTAATCTGGAAACTGGAGAAGTCTCCCAAGCACGGAAACTGTACGAACAATGTCTCGAACTCGCCAAAAAGATTGATTGGCAATTGGGAGAGATGTATACTTACGGTTGGTTAGCCATTGTTGAGATTGAAGATGGAAATCTCGACGCTGCCGAGCAGTTGTTAAAGTTCGTCTTGCCCTATTCCGAGCAGAACAATGATAAGCGATCGATCGCGTTTTGCCAACGTTATTACGCCCTTTTAGAACAGAAGCGAGACAACCTGACTGAAGCCCGTCGTTGGGCAACTGTGGCTAAGGAAAACTTTGAGAAGTTGAAAATGCTGCGGGAATTCAAAGAAATGAGTGCGCTTTGTCAATGAACAATTATCAATTATCAATGTTTGGGTTTAATTTTTGTTTAAGTTCCGCACCTAATAGCAAGATTAGGTTAGAATCGTGTATTCTAACGTTCAGGGTCACTGGTGGTCTGGATCTGGCGCTAAGAACCAAGAGATCGCCGTGCGTCTAGGGCAGCATCAGAGATTGTTCATAAAGCAAATCTTAAATTCATGTAGGGTGCGTTAGTGGAACGTAACGCACCTCAATTCTTAAAAAACGGTGCGTTACGCTGTCGCTAACAGCACCCTACGGGCTTAATATTTATTTTATAAACAGTCTCTCAGTGAGAAAACCCAAAAATAGTACCGAATGACCTCGAGTTACAGCGATCTAGAGAAGGAATACGATCTCCTGACGGAAGAAATCCAGTTTTTACGTCAGAGTCAGAGGACTGACGATCTCAGTCCTCGAGAACGTTTTCGGTTGAAAAAACAGATTAAGGAAGCTGAAAAGGAACGCGAAACAATTCAGGATCAGCTTCAGTTCAAAGAACTGGAAAATACTTCAATTGCTGGCAGCGAGGAACTCTATCACACTTTATTGAGATTGGGGTACCGCCAGCAGGTTCGCTTATTTCGTCGCCTAATTGAAGCGGAGTCAGCAGCAGCTTTTTTGATTCACGGTTATCCAGATTATGGGCAACGCTGGTTATTAAATCGGTTAGTCGTTCAATACGTTCCCTATTTACTAACGGGTAAGGTCATCAAAGTTAATGTCGGTCGTAAAGTTCCTCGCAATGATGTGAGTGCACTATGGCGTGAAGTCGC
>JBFRWJ010000308.1:0-16498 GCA_051439525.1 Spirulina sp.
CATTCCGGTGAAGATCCTGTCCTTAATCAGATCCGACACGGCACTTACATCGCCATAGGTTTCGCTGATGTTGGTCGCGGTCGAGCCGGGGGCAATCATATTGCAACGGATGCCGGACTTCGCATACATATGAGCCGTGTTCTTGGTCAGGCCGACCATGGCATGTTTGGCTGCCGTATAGGCGGCACCCGCTCGACCGCCCGCAATACCGGCGATCGAGCCATTGTTGACAATCGTGCCGCCACCTTCTTGCTCGAGGAATAACTTACAAGCACTACGCATCGCATAGAAGTTGCCGTAAAGGTCGATTTTCATGATCTTTTCCCACATGGCATTATCGACCTCTGCAATGGGGTCAAAATGATCCATAATCCCCGCGTTGTTGACAAGAACATCCAACCTGCCATAGGCATCGGTGGCCGTTTTAATCATGTTGTCGATCTGGTCTTCTTTGGAGATATCGGCAATGACAGTCACGATCTCGTGGCCATTTGCTTCGACTTCTTTCTTGAGTTCGTCAAGTCGAGCTTGAGAGATGTCTGCCGCAATAACCTTGCTGCCCTCACTCAAAAAGAGCAAAGCCATTTCTTTGCCCATGCCGGAAGCTGCACCTGTAACGATCGATACTTTGCCTTCTAACTTTTTCATGAGGATGTGCCTAATAGCGTTACAACCCCGTAGCGTAATATCAGAATATGAGTGGACAATATCCACATTCCGACAATTTTGCCGAACGATTTCTTTGTATGGAGACTGAAGGGGCGACAAATAAACTGAAACCCCGACGGGGTTTGCTTTTAAGCGAAGCTATCTCAACAAACCTTGGATGTCCTGACAGGTTTTTGATACGCCAATTCGCCATCGCATAGCCAGAAAATCCCATTTCTTCGTTAATTTTGTCGATCGCGATCGCGATCGCGGACTGCATCTTTGTCAGATACTAACGGCTAAAACTCTTGTTTCTCAAGACTTACAAGATGCTTGTCGCCCCTTCAGAAGTCAATCCAGTTATCTTTGAGGCGGATAAATCGCGGGAACTTCCGCAGGTTTTAATTGATTGAATAGTTCGCTTAAAGGAACTTCTGCCGCGCGATCGACAACATAAAGCGGGTTGGGTTCTCCACTAATATATTCAGCATAGGCTGAAGTTAAATAGGGCAAATATTCTTTATTTTGAGCGATGTAAACTTCATTGAAAGCAACAATAAAAGCGTCGCCGTATCGATCCAAAAGGCTTTGGTCAGGAAGCGTTAGATCGGAAAAAGAATCCAGTAAATCTTGGGTGCTGGCATCAAGTTGTGTAAAATCGACGTGAGCTTGTCCCACTGCTAACCCTAAATATTTATCCAACGGTTTGAGCCAGATAAATCCTTTTAATTGTTCGGCTGCAACAGGAGCAGCCGGATCGTGGCTTCCCGCTCCTAAAAATACGGGAATCTCGATATGAGAAAATCCTTTCTCTCCAAAAATAACACTATTAACCGGATTGAACGCAAAAATTGCGCCCACTCGCTCATCTCGGAAATTGTACTCTTTTTGTTCCAATTCGAGAGCGCGACATTGAAGCAAGAGAGAAAGATTGGGTCCCCAGATTTGCCGATCGCACGTTTGGCGTAAATTCTCAAAATCGATCCGGGCACCTCCTAACGCTAACGCCGTATAACCGCCAAAAGAATGACCCATCACGCCCACATTTTCGAGGTTTAAACGCCCCTGAAATTCGCTTTGATTGCGTCTTTCTAACTCATCGAGAAGATAGCTCACATCCATCGGGCGATCGATAAACTCATTCGCACTATAAATTTCCCGATGGTAGCCCTTTAGCATATCCTGAAGGTACTGGCCATCGCTGCCGACGTGTTCCGGTGAAGCCACTAAATAACCGTAGGATGCCAATTGTTTCGCACGCTTGGAAAAACCTTCAGGAGTTGAGGTCAAACCGTGGGAAAAGATGGCAACGGGTGTTTTTCCGGGTCGCCACTCTTGGGGATGGAAGATTAAAACCTTAAAATTGCGTTGGCGACGGCGATCGCTTAATTCCCATGTTTTCATGGGTGCAACCTCATAATTTCCGGGTTGTCGAATATCTGGAAGTTGACTAAAATCAACGGGAGGTTTGTTCTCGGCTTCTGCTGCGGAGAGTTTTGCCATTTCCTCAACAATTGTCTTCGTTGCGTCCACGACAAAGGAAACATTGCGAGCCGATTGAAAAACATCCCTGAGATTAATTTGAATATTTGTCGAAAGATTCTGTAAAAAATTCAGTAAAGTTAGTCCATTTTCCTTGTCCAAAGCAGATTGAACCAAAGCTCCTCGCAAAACATATTTACCATTTCCTCCGCCTTGAATGGTAATCAAATCCCCCATTTTTTCTAAAATTTTCTCTCCCGTTGGCGTATTGAAAAAACGCCAGAGTTGAATGGGATCGACCTCTGTTCTGGCAAGTAACGCTTGGCGAAATGCCGCTTCTTGTTCCTCATTCGTTCCCGCAAGGTTTAAATAATCTTTCAGCTCCCTATTCACGATTCCCTCTTTTGCAAACAAGGCTAAAGAGTCAACCCCAAGGGAAACAACAATCGGTTCGTAGATAAAATTAATTTTATCTGCTGCTTTGACGGGCAAAGCGATCGCTAAAGCTGAAACAGTAGCCAGGGAAAATCGTTTGAGAAAAGAAATATAATTCATACAAAATTGAGTGCGATCGCAGGGCTAGATTACATTGAAAATTAAGAGTTTGCGCTTAGACTCCCAAGGGGATTAATTCCCGAATTAGTATAACAAGACAACTGGGAAAGATTCTGAATTTGCCAAAACTTACCCCTGTTCTCTGGCGATCGCGTCCCGACGAAATTGGCTGGGAGACTGGCCAGTCCAGAGTTTGAAGGCACGGCTGAACTGGCTGGGGGAGGCATACCCCAAATCTAGAGCGATTGCTTCCACAGTTAGGGGCGGAGTCGGCTATTTTCTGCATGGTGATGAGGGTGAAGAAGCGTCGGAAACCCCTTCCTCAACGGAGTAGGGAAGGGGTAGCGCAGGCCCTCGAAGACCTTTTCCCTGAGACTAGGCGAGGTCGAAGCGATCGAGGTTCATCACCTTGTTCCACGCCCCCACAAAGTCATGCACGAATTTCTCCTCTGAGTCCTCACATCCATAGACTTCCGCAACAGCTCGGAGCTGAGAGTTTGAACCGAAGATGAGATCTACACGGGTGCCGGTCCACTTGAGTTCCCCCGTTGCCCGATTGCGCCCCTCGAATGCGTCTTCAACTTCCGAGGTCGCCTTCCAGGTCGTACTAAGGTCGAGTAGGTTCGTGAAGAAGTCATTGGTCAAAACCTCTGGCTGCTTGGTGAAGACACCGTGTTGGGTCTGTCCAACGTTGACGTTTAAGACGCGCAGTCCACCGACAAGAACCGTCATCTCGGGTGCGGTCAGCGTCAGCAACTGCGCCCGATCCACCAGCAACTCCTCCGCAGATAGGGTGTGTTCGCCTTTGAGGTAGTTGCGGAATCCGTCCGCGATCGGTTCGAGTACGGCGAAGGAGTCCACATCAGTGTGCTCCTGTGAAGCATCTGTGCGTCCGGGCTGGAAGGGAACTTTTATATCGTGTCCGGCGTTCTTCGCAGCTTGCTCGATGCCTGCACATCCGCCCAGAACGATCGCGTCAGCGAGGGAAACTCTCTTCCCGCCAGACTGCGAACTGTTGAACTCTCTTTGGATTCCCTCCAAGGTTTGCAGCACGGTTGCCAGGCGGGCCGGCTGATTGACTTCCCAATCCTTCTGCGGCGCGAGACGAATGCGCGCACCATTCGCCCCACCGCGTTTGTCGGAGTCGCGGAACGTTGATGCCGATGCCCAAGCCGTCGAGACCAATTGGGAGACAGACAGTCCCGAAGCGAGGATCTTGTCCTTGAGAGCAGCAATGTCCTGCTCGTCAATCAATTCATGAGTAACTGCGGGAACGGGATCTTGCCAAATGAGCGCTTCTGCCGGAATCTCCGGGCCGAGATAGCGAGAGCGGGGACCCATATCCCGGTGTGTCAGCTTGAACCAAGCCCGGGCGAACGCGTCTGCGAACCGATCCGGGTTCTCGAGGAAGCGCCGCGCGATCGGCTCGTAGAGGGGATCCATCCTCATGGCCATATCTGCCGTGGTCATGATGGGAGCATGCCGCTTTGATGGATCGTGGGCATCGGGCACCGTATCCGCGCCAGCGCCATCTTTAGGCACCCACTGATGCGCACCGGCAGGACTTTTCGTCAGCTCCCACTCATAGCCAAACAGGTTTTCAAAGTAGTTGTTGTCCCATTTCACCGGGTTAGTCGTCCATGCGCCTTCGATGCCACTGGTAATCGTATCAGTGCCTTTGCCGATTCCGAAGCGGCTCTTCCAGCCCAGTCCTTGCTCCTCGATGCTGGCAGCCTCGGGTTCGGAACCCACCAGTGCCGCATCGCCAGCACCGTGACATTTGCCGAAGGTGTGCCCACCCGCAACGAGGGCGACTGTCTCCTCGTCGTTCATCGCCATCCGTCCGAAGGTTTCGCGAATGTCCCGGCCCGAGGCAACCGGGTCGGGAATGCCGTTCGGCCCTTCCGGATTCACGTAAATGAGACCCATTTGAACGGCGGCAAGAGGATTTTCGAGTTCGCGATCGCCGGTGTAGCGCTTGTCGCCAAGCCACTCAGTCTCAGCGCCCCAGTAAATGTCTTCTTCGGGTTTCCAAATGTCTTCGCGCCCGCCAGCGAAACCAAACGTTTTGAATCCCATCGACTCTAGGGCGCAGTTGCCAGCAAGGATCATCAAGTCGGCCCACGAGATTTTCTTACCATATTTCTGCTTGATCGGCCAAAGCAGCATGCGCGCTTTGTCGAGGTTGGCGTTGTCGGGCCAACTGTTGATTGGCGCAAACCGTTGGTTACCAGTGCCCGCGCCGCCGCGGCCGTCGCTGATGCGATAGGTGCCCGCGCTGTGCCAAGCCATTCGGATGAAGAGCGGCCCGTAGTGGCCGTAATCGGCCGGCCACCAGTCTTGAGACTCGGTCATCAGTTCAAAGATGTCCTTCTTCAAAGCTGTCAAGTCGAGACTTTTGAATTCCTCAGCGTAGTTGAACGACTCGCCCATGGGATTAGATTGGGGCGAGTGCTGGTGGAGGATGTTCAGGTTCAACTGATTCGGCCACCAGTCTCGGTTCGATGTGCCACCGCCGGCTGGGAAGTTCTGAGTTCCGCCCATAAACGGGCATCTGCTTTCGCTACTCATAGTATTTCCTATAATTATCCTGACTCTAATATTACAGATAGGACTTACGCACCTTGCCCCCTAAATCCCCCAATCCCCCTCCCGTCCCCCTTATTAAGGGGGAAAGCCCAAGGATACTTCGCTTTTCAAGGATGGGAGACTTCCGGTCTAGTTCCCCCCAGATTTGGGGGGCTAGGGGGGCAAAATCTCGTGACACTGCGTAAGTCCTGACAGAATTTTACCTATCTATTTTCACATAGATTCGTATCTATTCCCTAGCGATTCCCGATCGCAAATTCCTGCGAAACTGGCTCGGAGATTGACCCGTCCAGAGTTTGAAAGCACGGCTGAACTGGCTGGGGGAGGCATACCCCAAATCTAGAGCGATCGCTTCCAAAGTTAGGGTTGGATCGGCCATTTTCTGCATGGCAATTTCGTAGCGAGTCTGATTGAGAATTGCTCGAAAGTTGGCTTGAGATTCGCCTAAGCGTCGTTGTAAAGTGCGAGGGCTAATGCCTATAACTTCAGAAATGTCGGCAATCTTAAATATTCCCCGACTGACCAGAGAACGCATCACCAACTGTAGAGATTCAACAAAATCCTGTGGGGCTTGAGATTCCAGCCAATCTGTTAACTGACTTTGGGGTAGCTCTAGGATGGGGTTAAGTCGAGAAACTCCGAGCAGATAGCCAGGAAATGCGATCGCGCTATACTCTTGCTCAAAAATAAGTTCGACATTAGCCAGTAGTTCGCAGCGTTCCCAAATTGGCGACGGTAATGTTTGCAAATACACTCGCGAGGGTCGCCATCGATCGCCCAAATATGCCTTCAGCACTTTTAGCATGAAAAGGATAGAGTATTGCAGAGCCTGAAACTCTCCTGCGACTTTGTGACGATAGGGATTTCTGGTACAAAAGAGAACCTCTTGCTGATACTGCATCCACCAAAACCGATTTCTCCCGTCGGAATGGTGCAAGGCGATGAAATTAACAAACGTATTCAGGCAATCTCTGAGAGTCACTGACTGGAGCAAAAGCTGACCGAATAAACCTAAATCTTCGATGTGACTTTCCCGAGCAATTAATAACCCTAAATCCTCGATCCCCTCCAACCGCGCCGCCCGATCGAGAAAGCCCCACATTTGACGTTCGGTACAAATGGCGTTGAGATCGAAAATCGGCTCTTTGGGTAAGTAAAACTCACTCAAAAGTCGATCTACAGGGCTGCCAATTTGTTCCAAAAAGCCGACAAAAGGCAAGAGATTGCTGGTTCTAATTAGGGGAATATTTTGTGTCACTGGAGAAAACCATAAATTGTCAAGTTTCTTGACATAATGTCAGATTCCGTAAAGTAAATTTACCATTTCTATCCCAGTCTGGCGCAAAATGGTAAGACGGTTTGCCCGCCAATCCTGTAAAAAAGAGAGGGCAAAACCAATCGGAATAAGAAATGAACGGGAAAACCGCGATCGCGTCGCCCCTTTGATTCGATCGCCTCTTTTCTTCTCTGCTTTCTCAGCTATTCCGTTTTTAACTGTCCGAGTTGGGAACAAATAAGCCATGGGTAAGGACTACCGTGCAGTTGCCGTTTTTGCCAACCTGTCGAAGAGGAGTTTTTCATGTCTCGAAGCGAGGATTTTAAAGCCTTAAAGTGGCGCAACATCGGCCCATTTCTGGGGGGTCGCGGTACTTGTGTTGTCGGTCATCCCACAGATAAACAGGTTTTCTATCACGGCCACTCTTCCGGCGGCCTTTGGAAAACCGAAGATGCAGGTCAGTACTGGGAACCCGTTGGCGACGGCCAGTTTAATATGGGATCGGTCGGAGCGATCGCAATCTCCGAAAAGAACCCCGATATTATGTATGTCGGTTTGGGAGAACCCCAAATTCGCAACAGTGCCTCTTGGGGGGATGGAATGTACAAAACCACCGATGGCGGCGTAACGTGGCAGCACATCGGTCTGAAGGAAGCGCGTCATATTGCCAAAATCCGACTCCATCCCGATAACCCCGATCTCGTCTACGTTGCGTCTATGGGACACGGCTTCGCTCCTCATTCGGAAAAAGGGGTATTTCGCTCCCGAGATGGCGGTCAAACTTGGGAAAAGATTCTCTTTAAGAGCGAAGACGCGGGATGTATCGATCTCATTATGAGTCCCAGCGACCCTAATTTTCTCGTTGCGGCCATCTACGAATTCGAGCGCAAAACTTGGGGAGCAAAAACAGGCGGCCCGGATAGCGGACTCTGGCGATCGCTCGATGGTGGAGACACTTGGGAAGACATTAGTCGTAATACCGGAATGCCAGAAGGACAAATGGGACGCATTGGGGTTGCCATGTCCCAAGCCGATCCTAACCGCGTTTATGCCCTCGTGGATTCAGAAACAAAAGCAGGCTTATATCGTTCCGACGACTTAGGCGTAAATTGGTACTTTGTCTCTAATTTTGCTCAAATTATCGCACGTCCGTTTTATTTCTTCCATCTTTACGCGGCTTCCCATAATGCTGACGAACTTTGGGCCCCCGCGAACAAGCTCTACAGTTCCAAAGATGGGGGGAAAACATGGACGCTAGAACCCGGAATCAAAGACGACTATCACGAGGCGTGGATCGATCCCAAAGATCGCGATCGCATCATTGTTACTTGCGATGGTGGCGCTCAAATCTCGCTAACGGGGGGCAAAACGTGGTCGCCTTTTAATAACCAGCCGACGACTCAATTCTATCGCCTCTTTATCGATAACCAGTTCCCCTACAATTTGTATAGCAATCCTCAAGATACGGTAACGGTGAAATGTCCCAGTGCTTCTCGCTGGGGAGGCATCTCCGAACACGAAACGATCGTAGTTGGCAATGGCGAAACGGGAGCCGCCATTCCTCATCCCACCGACCCCGATATCGTCTACAACCTTTCTACTGGATCGATTATGGGTACAGGGGGTTCTTTTACGATTAATAACCTGAAGACCGGGCAGAATGAAATGCGACCGATTTGGCCCGAGTCCACCTTCGGGACTCCTGCCACGGAATTTAAGTATCGCTTCAATTGGCATATGCCTTTCTTCCTCTCCGTTCACGACAACAAAACCTTCTACGCTGCCGGTAACGTGGTCTTCCGGTCTACCGATGAAGGCATGACCTGGGAAGAAATCAGTCCCGATCTCACCCAGGATCTTCAGGATAAACAGCAATTGGCGGGAACGCCTTGGATGGGAGAATATTTCGGTCAAGAAATTTATTCGACGATCTTTCGCTTGGAAGAATCTCCTCTCGAACAGGGGGTTTTGTGGGCGGGTAGCGATGACGGATTGCTGCATTTGAGCAAAGATGGCGGTAAGACGTGGGAAAATGTCACGCCGCCGAATTTACCGGAGTTTTCTCCCATTTACGAGATTGAAATATCTCCCCACGATCCGGCTACCGCTTACATCGCGATTACCCGCTATCGCACCGCAGACGACACCTTACCCTATCTCTTCCGCACCAACGATTATGGTAAGACGTGGGCGTGCATTAGCGACACCTTCCCCCAAGATGAAATTACCCGCACCATTCGAGAGGATACGGTTCGCCGAGGATTGCTCTTTGTCGGGACGGAGACGGGGGTGTTTGTTTCCATTGACGATGGGAAAGAATGGCGGCGCTTGAATTTGAACCTGCCTCGCGTCCCCGTCCATGATATTAAGATCAAAGATGCAGACTTAGCGATCGCGACTCACGGTCGAGGGTTCTGGATTCTCGACGATATCAGCCCCATCCGTCAGTATTCTGAAGACTTGGCCGACAAGACGGCACATTTGTTTAAGCCGGAACCTCATACGCGCTTTGGCTACAACTGGTGGATGGACTATGGCGGCGGTCCCGTCTCGGATAAAAAATACTACTTCATTCAAAATACTCGCCCCGGTCACACCTTTTACGAGCAAGGGATTCTGGATGGAGAGAAGCAGCGCAAGTTTATTGATGCTGGCGATTCTCGTCCGATGGGGGTCATTATTTATTACCTTCTGAGTGAGGATGCCAAGGATGCGAGCTTGACAATTCTCGACGAAGACGGAAATGAAATTCAGACCTTTGGGAAAGATGAAATTGCCACCCAACGGTTTCCCATGTTCGATGCTCGCGGTTACGAACGCGACCTCACCACGGGAAAACCCAAAGCTACGATTAGTGAAGGTCTGAACCGCTTTATTTGGACGATGCGCTATCCCCCAGTATCGCGGGTTCCGGGTCGTCCCCCCGTGGCGATTAATCCATTTGCCCAACCCGGAACTTATCAAGTCCGTTTGACCGTAGATGGGGAAGTTCAGACGGAATCCTTTGAGGTGCGGATTAATCCGAACGAGAAATATACTCGCGCAGAAACCGACGCGAAAGGAGAATTTTGGCTGACGCTCTATGCCAAAGCAGAGGAAGGCATCCAAACGGTATTAAAAGCTCGCGAAGCCAAGGAAAAAGTCGCAAATGCGATCGCCTCGGCTTCAGGGAATCAAGCCCTTTCAGACCAAGGCGCGAAAATTAATGCCCTGTGCGATGACCTCGAAGGGAGCATGATGCCCGTAGGTACAACGTTAGTGCAGATCATTAACGAGCGGACTAAGTTAGTGCCGAAACTGACATGGTTGCATAACGTGTTGGAAACATCTGAAGGCCCGGCCAATCAAGGAATCATTGATGTTTACAACAAAGTCGCGGGAGAAATGGACGAAGCGATCGCATCTTTTAACAGTCAACTTGATACAGAAATGGCACAGTTCGATCGACTAATGTAATGAGCTAATTTTCATTTGTTAATTGGAGCGAAGCAACTTGACAACTCGTAAAAGTTTCGCCTACATCACCCTTGCTGACGCGATCGCTCGCTCTGCCTACCAAATGGGAAAAACCCCCTTGCTCCCCATTTTTGCTGCCACATTAGGAGCAACGGGGGCGTTTTTAGGGCTTATCGTCTCGGTTTCGACCCTGACCGGCATGGTGCTGAAACCCTTCATCGGCGTGTTATCCGATCGCTGGGGACGACGGGCTTGGCTATTGATTGGCACCGCCTTTTTTGCCGTTATGCCCTTTCTCTACCCGTTCGTGCAGACCCCCGAACAATTATTTGCCATTCGCCTGCTTCACGGTCTGGCAACAGCAATTTACGGCCCTGTCACCGTTGCCTACGTCGCCGAGCAAACCCATCAGCGTCGTGCCGAACGCTTGGGCTGGTTTGGCATGGCACGCAGTATTGGCTATATCATCGGCCCCGCTTTTGCGGGGGTTTTGTTGATGGCGATCGAGCCAGTACAGGTATTCACGATTATCGGTCTCTTGAGCAGCTTGGTATTTTTACCCGTGCTGCGCTTGCCCGACTCGACCCCCAATGAACCCCAAGAAAAGCCATCCCTACATCGACAACTGATCTCGGCCTTGAAATCCGGCGGTCGCACTCCGGCGGTTTGGTTATCGGGGGGGTTAAATGCCATGATGTTTGTCGCACTGTACGCGATCAAGGCATTTTTGCCCGTGCAGGCTCTTTCCTCGGGCGTGAGTATTGCTCTGGTCGGACTCTTTTTCTCGGTGCAAGAAGCCGTTCATCTGGTTTTAAAACCCGCAGGCGGACGCATGGGCGATCGCTATGGGTATCGAACCGCGATCGCCTCGGGGATGGCCCTGTTAGGCATTGCCCTTCCTCTATTAACTGTGCAGCAGACGGGCGTGACTTTACTCCTCGTCTCGGGACTGATGGGAATGGCTCAAGCCTTGGTTTTTCCCTCCACGATTGCCCTCGTGGCGACTCAAATTCCCCCTCACTGTCTCGGGGCGGGAATCGGGCTGGTGGGGACATTGAACAATGCGGGTAAAATTATCGGGCCGATCTTGGGGGGACTGCTCATTCAGAGACTTGACTTCGATCTAACCATTCAATGGCTGGGCATCATCGTTCTCTTCGGGGCAGGCATTGTCAGCCTGTTGCGACAGCGATCGCCCCTCGATAACATTGGCGCAAAATAGTAAGGCGATCGATCACTACTCAAGATACCCGATAATTTTAGCTTAAACCCGATTCATCTCACGCCAAATCAAAGATTATGGCGTGAGATGAATCGGGTAAAATTTTGGGTTCGATACCCAAAATTTTACAACATCCTATTGAGGAGAGTTTTGATTTTCAACAGGTCGGTTGGATAGCGGTCGAGGGATGCTGAGGTTTCCTCAGCATATCCAATCGACCAAGAGAAGCTGAATTCGATTCAGCATCCCCCGACCTCAATATACTTTTTTAAAGTAGAAATTGTTACTCCACCACAAGAAGCCACAAAATACGAACCATTCCAAAGGACATCTTTCCAGTAAAATTTATTAACTTGTTCGGCGAACTCCTGCCTGAGTTTACGACTGGTGACAGTTTTAATGTTATTAACTAATTTACTCAAGAGAATATTGGGATGATATTGAAAAAGAAGATGGATGTGATTTTCTTCTCCATTAAATTCAATTAACTTACACTCCCATTTGATTAAGAGTGATTCCAGTATTTTGTGTAAGCGGCATAACATTTCGCCAGTAAAAACATTACGTCTGTACTTGGTTGTTAAGACAAGGTGTACCTTAAGATCTGAAACCGAGCGACCGCGTGAAATAAAGTCGGTTTGCATTTTTTCTCAATCAGTGTTATCCTATCAGGATACACCAATTTCCTTCGGATATGAGAATCGCCTACCAATACAGGCTAAGACCGAATAAAGAGCAAGTCACCGCTATCGAGATGTGGCTAGAATTGCTCCGCAAACAGTACAATTACAGACTGTTTGAGCGGTTCTCATGGTGGGAAGATAATCGTAATCCTGTGAATGCCTGTCCAATCAATACTCCAATTCCCAGACTGAGAGACAATCCCGACTACTACTCTCAAAAACGAGGTTTGGTGAATACAAAAAAACAGTTTCCCGAATACAAGCAAATCCATTCTCAAGTTTTGCAAGATTGTATTAAGCGGGTCAAATTGGCCTTTCAACGTTGGTTCAAGGGAGATAAAAATGGGAAGCGTTCGGGTAAACCCAGATTCAAAGGGATAGGACGCTATCGGAGTTTTACCTTTCCTCAAGTCAAACAAAATTGCTTAGAAGGAAAATGGATAGACTTACCGAAACTGGGAAAAATCAAACTCATTCAACATCGTCCTTTACCCGAAGGTTTTGCCCTTAAAACCATTACGATTACACGGAAAGCAGATGGTTACTATGTCACTTTATCTCTAGAAGATCAATCAATTCCTGATTTTACTCCTAACATTAAACCCAGTCTTGAGAACACCTTGGGGATTGATATGGGACTAAAAGACTTTCTGGTAACGAGTGAAGGAGAATCCGTTCCCATTCCTCAGTATTATCGCCAATCGCAAAAGCGATTGAGGACTTTACAAAAGCGTTTATCTCGACGGAAAAAACGGAGTAAACGATGGCTAAAAGCAGTAAAAGCTGTTGCCAAACAACATAAAAAAGTAGCGGATAAGCGCAAAGATTTTCATTTTAAAACTGCCGATCAAATTTTATCACAAGCGGAGGTTATTGCTCATGAAGACTTAAACATTAAAGGACTCGCTAAAACTAACCTGAGTAAATCAATTAATGATGCCGGATGGGGTCAATTCCTGACTATTCTAGCTGTCAAAGCCGAGAAAGCTGGACAGTTGACAGTAGCAGTGAATCCTAATGGTACAACTAGGGATTGCTCGAATTGCGGTCAAGAAGTTCCTAAAAAATTATCAGATAGAATTCATTCTTGTCCTCATTGTGGTCTTGTTAAAGATAGGGATGAAAACGCAGCAGTCAATATTAAATATAGGGCGGTAGGGCATTCCGTCCTTAATAGTCCGGTTAATGTTCTGGGTCCACTGAGCGAAGCCGAAGTGGAGTTATCTGGGAGTCTCCGGGAAGCCCCCGCTATACCGTCAGGTTAGCGGTGGGAGGATGTCACCGCAAACACCATTCTGGGTAAAGACACGGGTACATCTCTCGAACGGATGCTATATTCATCCGACTTGGAAAGCTTGTTAGCTTTGGGGTGTTGAGTTAGAATCTGTTTGAAATTCCAAGATACCTTTCCCCGTCAAACTTGGCCTGTCAAACTAAGTCTGACAGCAAGCTAGTTTAACGTCAGTTCGGGTTAAGGCTATTTTTCGACCCATTTGACGAGGGAATGCGGGTTTCAGCCAAGGAAAGAATCAGGGTTTCAGCTAAGTTCTAATTGCAATTTACTGTTTGTACTTCACAAG
The DNA here is from genome assembly GCA_051439525.1 of Spirulina sp. Taxonomy (GTDB): domain Bacteria; phylum Cyanobacteriota; class Cyanobacteriia; order Cyanobacteriales; family Spirulinaceae; genus CCY15215. The sequence goes on from JBFRWJ010000308.1 coordinate 13,492, forward strand.
TGTAATATTCTATGCTCAGACACAATAGTAAAGTCAGACTCAAACGGATTTTGAGCTTTGGCGCGATCGCAAGCATTGTTGCCGTCTCGGTCTTGGTTCTTGTCGGGACGGGGCAACCTCTGTCTGCTAACTCTCCCGCGATCGCTCAATTGGGGGAAGAATCCGTGCAGCAACCCGATGCCGATTTCTTGGAACGAGTGAGTGAGTTTGGGGTGACTCAACAGAACTGGGATAGTCCAGAATATGCTGCTGTGACCTTTCCCAATGCCTACAAATTTACTCGTCACTACAGGATCGCTCGTGAAGATACTGTTGCACCGGAAGTGTGGCAGGAAGACGGCCCGCAACTCAATCTGTCTGCACTCTCTGCCTCTGACGCAGATGGTTCCCACGATCTTGAAACCCTCCTACGGGATCGGCTCAAGAACCATGCCATGGTCATCCTCAAAGGCGATCGGCTGCTACACCAGCATTTCTGGAACGGCATGAATGCAGAATCAACGCATCTGGATATGTCGGTGACCAAATCCTTTACTGCAATCTTGGCTGGCATTGCTGCAGCCGAAGGCAAACTCGACAAATCACAACCCATTGAGGTCTATCTGCCCCAATACCGTAGAACTGCCTTTAAGGGTGTATCCGTCCAAGACGCGGCAGACATGATATCTGGACTCGATATTCCGACTCCACAGTTCCTCTCTTGGGATCCGCGCTTTACCGAGTCTCAGGAATGGAATGGCCCGAACGACAGCGGATTAAGCGGTATCCAAGACTATTTAGTTACCATCGAAGCCAGAAAATACGAGCCGGGGGAGCACTATCAGTACCAAGATCCGAACACGGAAATTCTCGGGCTAGTAACAGAAGCAGCCATTGGCATCGGCCTCCAAGATTACCTTGAGGAGAAAATTTGGAGCAAGCTCGGAATGGAGCAGGATGCGTTTTGGATGGCTGACCCTGCTGGGTTCGTAGTCAGTTCTGGAGGGTTGAATATGACAACTCGCGATCTGGCACGGGTCGGTCGCATGTTCCTCAATGATGGTCAAAATTATTTGGGCGAACAAATTGTCCCCAAAGATTTTATCGACGCGATCTGGGTCGGAAACGATCGCGTCCGCGCTGCTTGGACTGTGGGGAAAGAAGCGGCATTAGCCCCAGACGGTTGGTATAAAGATCAAATCCGCGTGCTCAATATCAAAGGGCATAAGATCGTGGTGTTCGTTGGCATCCACGGTCAGATCTTGGCTCTTGAAAAAGACACAGATACGGTAATTGCCATGAATGGTGGCTACCCACAGACCGAGACCGAGCGGATGAATACCTTAATCTTTCTAGAGATTATTCCCACGCTGCTGGATGAGGTTGCCAGTATGTAGAGGAAGAGTGTTTTTTTTGGCCGAATCCAGAGGTCAAGAGTCAGACATTTGTGTTAATCTTATTTTCGAAGCGGTGTAGTGTATTACTCCCTACTATTACGGGTGCATCTCAGTTTTGCAAAAACACTGTTTAGCGTTAATTTGTTTATCCCCCTCCCGTCCCCCCTTCAGCAAGCTCGGGGCAAGCCTTTGAAAGGGAAAGGCTTCAATCCCCCCCCTGACGAAGGTAGTAGGGGGAATATAGATTGCCAAATTTGAGATGCACCCACTATTACCAACTCATTTTGGAAATAGTGTAGTTTTTCAAGGGAATCTGCCATCACAAAATCTGAGGAGGAGTTTCGACGATGACCGAACCTAATTCAGAACCCGATAACAAACAGCAAACCTAAAAATAGAGAGTGAGAGTTAGCCATTGATTTTAATCAATGGTCGCACTTCGGCATCGCTCAGTGACACGAACGCAACGGGTTTTAACCCGTCAATATTCTTAACCAGAAAAGTTCGATTTTATGTTAATCTAAAATAGGAAAAGGAGGTGATGCAAATTGTACGGATGTCAACAACATTTAATTAATGAATCTCCCGATGTGATGGCAGTTCTCGAATATATCTGTTCAGAAGCCAATAAGTTGACGAACTGTGGGATTTACTATTGCCGTCAAATGCTGTTTAAAGCAGGCAAGTTTCTAACAAGAGGCGCATTGGATAAGGAGTTAAAAAGTAACATCCACTTTAAAGCAATGCGGTCGGCTTGCGCTCAACAGACATTGCATAGCGTAATTGAGTCTTTTAATTCCTACGGGAAATTATTGAAACTGTACAAGGAGGAAAAATTAAACTTTAGACCCAAGCCACCTAGTTATAGGAAAAAAGGAGGAATGGCAGTTGTTACTTACCCCTCTCGATGGGTTAAATTAGTCAATAATTGCTTAAAATTCCCTCTTGGAAATCAGGTGAAAGCATGGTTTGGGATTGACCATTTTCTCTTACCCATGCCCTCAAATCTGAAATTCAACTCAATCAAAGAGTATCGCATTCTTCCCAGAAATGGATGTTTTTACATCGAGTTTGTTTATAACCAGCAAGAGATTGAACCTGTCGAAGAAAACGGTAATGTATTAGGGATTGACCCCGGATTAAATAATTGGATAACTGGAGTTTCTAATACGGGCAAATCATTCATCATTGATGGGAAAAAAGTCAAGTCTCAAAATCATTGGTATAACAAGCAAGTTGCCAAAATCAAGACAGGAAAGCCACAAGGATACTGGGATGAAGAACTGGCAGAATTGACCGAAAAGCGCAACCGTCAAATGCGAGACAACATTAATAAAACCGCAAGATTTATTATTAATTGGTGTCTCGCTAATAATGTTAGTCATGTCGTCTTTGGTTGGAATAAATTTAACAAAGATGGTATTAATATCGGCAAAAAGAATAATCAAGAGTTCGTACAAATTCCTACGGCTAGACTCAAAGAGAGAATTGCTCAACTTTGCGAACAGTACGGGATTAACTTTATTGAAACAGAAGAGAGCTATACCTCTCAAGCCAGTTTTCTAGACGATGATTTTCTACCTAAATACGAAAAAAGAACGGGAGATTGATAGCCCCGTCTCTTTAGAGCG